>JANMGB010000119.1:0-198535 GCA_031374415.1 Burkholderiales bacterium | reverse complement strand
CCTTCCTTGACCTCCTTGACTACGTGGCAACACCTTCCCCAACCTCTCCCACTGCTCGTCATCCAACGCGTGGCGTTCTTCGGTCATCTGCCTCAAAAGGCCGCCATTCTCCCCGACTTCTTTTCCGAACAGCCCCTAGTTTTTACGCGCAAGCCGCACGATGATCGACATCACCCAGCTTCGTTATGCGTGGCCTGGTGCGCCTGCAGACGTGGTTCACATCAATGCCTTGACCATTGCGGCGGGCCAGCGTGTTTTCTTACAAGGCCCCAGCGGCTGCGGCAAAAGCACCCTCTTGGGTCTGATGGCGGGGGTATTGATGCCGCACGGGGGACAAGTGGGGGTACTCGGCACCGACTGGGGCACGCTGTCGGGGGGCGCGCGCGACAAGTTTCGTGCTGATCATATTGGCCTGATCTTCCAGCAATTCAACCTGCTGCCCTATCTCACGGCACTCGACAACGTCTGCCTGCCCTGTACCTTCTCGAGCCTGCGACGCAAGCGGGCCTTGGCCGACCACGCCAGCCCACTTGCAGCAGCCCAAGACTTGCTACGTCAGATGAATGTCCCCCCTGAAACCTGGCAGCGGCCTGCCGGTCAGTTGTCTGTCGGCCAACAACAGCGCGTGGCTGCGGCGCGGGCCCTGATGGGGCAGCCCTCACTGATCATTGCCGACGAGCCCACCTCGGCGCTGGATCCGGGTCACAGCAAAGACTTCATGACGCTGCTGATGGCCGCCTGCGCCCGCGCCCCCCGCCCCACCCTCATCATGGTCAGCCACGACGAACGCCTGGCCAGTCACTTTGACCGCCACCTTACATGGCAGTCGCTCACAGCCCCATGATGTCTTTGCACCGCCTGGCCGGCCAAAGCGCCTGGAGTCGACGAGGCACCCTGCTGTGGGTGGTGGTGTCTGTGGCCCTGTCGACCCTGCTGATGCTGAGCATTGAGCGCCTGCGCGCGGATGCACGCCAGAGCTTTCGCCAGGCGGTCAGCGGCACCGACCTCATCATCGGGCCCCGCACGGGCTCCATCGAGTTGTTGCTGTACACCGTATTTCGTCTCGGGGCGGCCACCAACACCATCAGCCTGCGCAGTGTCGACAAGTTGGCACAACATCCCAGCGTAGCGTGGGTGGTTCCCCTCTCACTGGGCGATTCACACCGTGGCTTTGCAGTGCTCGGCACACGCAGCAACTACTTCCAGCATTTTCACTACGGTGATCGACAAGCCCTGCGCTGCACCGAGGGCCGTCCTTTTGATGAGGGGGCGGGCGGCCTGTTTGAGGCCACACTCGGCTCCGAGGTCGCTGAGCGTTTGGGCTACCGCATCGGTCAAGCCATCACCTTGCAACACGGCACCGGTGGCGCCTTAAGCACTGATCACGCCGACAAGCCCTTCCGTGTCGTCGGCATCCTGGCGCCCACGGGTACGCCCGTGGACCGCACCGTGCACGTGAGCCTGGAATCGTTGACGGCGATCCACCTGGACTGGATGGGCGGCGCGCCCTTGCCGGGCCTGCGCATTCCCGCCGATCAGGTGCGTAAATTCAACCTGGTCCCCGAAGAAGTCACCGCGGCCCTGGTAGGCTTGAAAAACCGCAGCGCCGTCTTCAACGTGCAACGCCAAGTAGCCCAGTCCCCCGATGAAGCCCTGATGGCGATCTTGCCAGGCGTGGCGCTGGATGAGCTCTGGGGCATCTTGGCGCTGGGCGAAACCGCCTTGCTCGGCATGTCCATCATGGTGGCCTTGGTCAGCTTGGTGGGGCTGATGGCCGTGGTGCTGGCGGGCCTGAATGAGCGCCGACGCGAGCTGGCCGTGCTGCGCGCCATCGGGGCCAGCCCCCGGCACATCGCGCTCCTGGTCGGCCTGGAGGGGCTGTGGATCACACTCTTGGGTCTGGGCCTGGGCATTATTCTGACGGGCCTATTGATCGCTGGCCTCGCCCCCTGGAGCCAAACCCAGCACGGCATTTCATTGCAACTTTGGCCACCGACACCGAGTCAGATGGTCGTACTCATGGGCGTGATGCTGGCGGGACTGACCGCCAGCGCCCTGCCCGCTTGGCGCGCCTACCGCTACGCCCTGGCCGACGGCCTGTCGCCCACCGTTTAAGTCTATTCACGCACCACCATGCCACTCACTCACCTGCGTGCCGCAACGGCCTTGGCCTTGATCCTCGGCTTCACGGTCCACCCGCCCGTTGCAGCCCAAAAAACAGCGTCACCCAAAGCATCGGCAGCACCAGCCACCTACCGCGATTTAGCCTGGGAGGAAATGGTGCCCAAAGACTGGGATCCACTCAAGTCCTTCAAGGGCATCAACCTGAGCAACCTCAAAGACAACGACCCCGAGGCGGAAAAGCTCCTCAAACGCATGCGCGCCGCCTGGGACAACGCCCCCACCAACCCGACGCTGGCAGGGGCGGCGGTACGCGTGCCCGGCTTTGTGGTGCCCCTGGAAGAAAGCACCGCGGGACTCAAGGAGTTTTTGCTGGTGCCGTACTTTGGGGCCTGCATTCACACCCCACCACCGCCTGCCAACCAAATCATCTATGTCAAGCTGAAAACGCCGGCGACCGGGCTTCGCGCCATGGACGCGGTCTGGGTCAACGGCACACTGAACCTAGCGCGCACTGACAACGAGATGGGCGCAAGCGGCTACCAGATGGATGCCGTCGCTGTCACGCCCTATGTGGAAAAGCGCCCCACGCCTTGATCCCCCCGCCGCATGTACCAACCCTCCCAAAACGACGTCCGCCGATTCTTCTGCGACACCTATGCCAAATCCCGGCCCCACACTGGGCTGCCCCTCACGCCCATGGAAGCGCTGGCATCGCAATGGATCGACCAGCACCCCGAGTACCACGTCACACTGTCCGATCTGCCTGCCGCCCTGGCGGCGGTCTACGACATCGAATCCGGCCGCACCAATCCCTTCTTGCACCTGTCGATGCACCTGAGCATCAGTGAACAACTCAGCATTGACCAACCTCGGGGCATCCAACAAGCCGTCGACCGACTCACCGCGCGTCGCAGCTCGGTTCATGAGGCGCACCACGAGGTCATGGAGTGCCTGGGCGACATGATGTGGGTCTCCCAACGCAGCGGCCTGCCACCCGATGGCCAGGCCTACCTGGCGGCTCTGCTACGCCGCGCCACGCAGGACTGAGCATTCACCGTGTCTTCACAAAGCCCGAGCCATCAGCGTCCGGGCTTCATCGCTGTCTCACACGCCCCCAGCACATTGGACGACATGGCCCCAACCCTGTCGCTCATGAAACTTCGTCACCTCACCAGATTCCTGTTCTGCCTGCTGATCCTGCTCATGGGGGTCTGGGCCTGGCACCTCAAAGACCCGCGCCTGATCCTGGTGCGCCACATCGAAGGGCCGGTGCTTTTGGCCGTGGCGGTCATGGCAGGCACATGGACCTGCACCCATCACCGGGGCCTGTTGCGCATCTTGAGTCTGTGGGGCGTGAGCGCCACTCTGGCACTGACCTTGGTGAGCGAAGGAAGCTACGAGTACCGCAAACAATGGGTACTGAGCCAGCCCCCCGAAGTGCTGGCGCTGGCACCTCACTTCATCGTGGGCTACAGGGATCCCCTGGTCTTGCACGAGCTGGCCGCCAAGGGCCTGATCGGGGGCGTGTTTGTGACCCGCCGCAACGTTCAAGGCAAATCCATCGAAGCCCTGCAATCGGAGATCGCAGAACTGCAAGCCCTGCGCCAGCAAGCCGGCCTGCCTGCCCTCCTCATCAGCACTGACCAAGAGGGTGGCGCTGTCTCGCGCATGAGCCCCCCTTTGCCGCGACAGGACAGCTTGGCCACGCTCACACGCAACACTTCTGACGGCACCGCCTTGGTCGCAACGGCGTACCAACACGGCCGAACACAGGGACGAGACCTGGCAGCGCTGGGTGTCAATGTCAATTTCAGCCCCGTGGTCGATTTGAAGGTTGACCACGGACCCAACCGGCTTGACTTTTACAGCCTGATCAGCACCCGGGCGATTTCTGCCGACCCGCAACAAACGGCACTTGTCGCCCAAGCCTACAGTCTGGGCCTGCAGAGCCAGGGCGTCACGCCCACGCTCAAACACTTTCCGGGCATGGGCGATGTGCGCGACGACACCCACTTCTTCTCCGCCACACTGGACACCCCCGTGCCAACCTTGCGCGAGCGCGACTGGCTGCCTTTTCGCCAAGTGGCACGCAACACCCAAGCCCTCATCATGCTGGGCCATGTCGTGGTGCCCGACATCGACCCGCAGGCTCCTGCCTCGCTGTCAGGCCCCCTCATTCAAAAGGTGATTCGTGGCGAGTGGCAGCACAACGGCCCCTTGGTGACCGACGATCTGACCATGGCCGCCGCCTACAACCGCGGGTTTTGCGAACTCATCCCCCAGGCACTCAACGCAGGCGTGGATTTGCTGCTGATCTCATTCGATGAAGAAAAATACATTGACGCCATGTATTGCGCAGCCCAAGCAAAGCGCCACAACAAACTGGACAACAGCCTGTTGGCCCAAAGCGCGGTGCGCCTGAAAACCCTGACCGACCGCTGGGCCACCACGGCCAGGACCACGCCCCCAAGGACGAACGTTGACGCGAAAGTGGGGCACGAACGGCAGGTGCTCAATGGTCAGAGGTCGAGCGGGCCTTAGACTGCCCCCGCTCACGTGTGGCCCGAAATTCATTGAGTTGATAAATTCGCCGCCGACGGGCAGCCGGCCAATCGCGCAGACGTCGCCAAGCCTTGATCGCCCACCGGCGCAAAGCGCCCTCGGTGAGCAAGTTCACCATCATCGCGATACAAAGCAAGAACACCAACAACACCAGCGACTTCTCGATCATGGCCACACCCCTCTATCACACACATGCTCAGTGAGACCACAGTATCGACGCGATGCGCCCTAAAATCCACCTGCGTGAAACCCGACAACACCGCCCAACTCTTTGGATCACAATTTTTTCATGACGGGCGGACAACCGCTTCAAATCGTCCATGTTGACGACTTCCTGATCGTCCTCAACAAGCCCAGCGGACTGCACAGCGTGCCAGGCCGCGACAGTTTGGCCGTGGGCAGCGCCACACAACAAATCCAGGCTCAATACCTCGATGCCAAAGTGGTTCACCACCTGGACATGGCCACCTCGGGCCTGTTGTTGTTTGCCCGAGGCCTTGCGGCGCAACAGGCTCTGAGCCACCAATTCGCGCTGCGCGAAGTGCATAAGCGCTATGTCGCTGTCGTGAATGGCCTGATGCCCCAAGAGAGCGGCGATATCAATGCGCCCCTGATGGCCGATTGGCCCCAGCGCCCGCGGCAAAAGGTCGACCCCGCTGGCAAGCCTTCCTTGACACGTTTTCAAGTACTCAGCCGGCAAGCCCTGCCCCCTCAAACGCGCGTACAACTCAGCCCTGTCACCGGCCGCAGCCACCAATTGCGGGTTCACCTGGCACACATTGGGCACGCCATTGTGGGTGACCGCCTCTATGCCTGCCCCGAGGTTGCGCAGGGCAACCCGCGCATGCTGCTGCATGCGCAGTACCTCGAATTTACCCACCCCGCGACCGGCCTGCGCATGTCGCTTCATAGCGACGCGCCCTTTTAAGAGTTAGGGCCTGTTCGGAAAGTCGTCGTCGGAAAGAAAATGGTCTCTCGGAGTGGGCTGCAAGGCGCAAAGCACAGCAATACCGGTCGGTATTGCGAGCATTTGCTACAAAGCAGACCGCTTCAAGAGGCCGTTTTATGGCTGGCGAGGACTTTCCGAACAGGCCCTAGATATTGGGTCGACTTCGGGGCCCTGAAAGCCGTGGCGCCGGAACGTCAAGACCAGCGTGTCACGATGACCGTCCCCGTCCAGGGGTTGGATGGGCGTGGTCTCGTGAATCACCTGCTCATCGTCCAACATCAGCATGGTCCAAGGCTGTGTCAGCGTGAAGCGAATGCCGTGGGGGCCATGGGCCTCAAAGACGCGCGTTTCTCCGCCTTTGATCCCCGTCCGAGACACCAAAATCACCGCCACAAAATCAACCCCATCGCGATGGGCGCCTTCGGGCGTGGGGCGACCAATGCCATCCGTGGTGTCAATCCGAAACTGATGAGCCTCCACAAACCAGGGCTGCAAGCCCTTCACGGAGGAACACACCGCACACAAAGCCGCCAGCAGCTGGGACCATACGGGCTGGGACACCAAAACGGGCGCCAAGGGTTCAAACCAACGTTCAATCCCACCATGCAAGGCGTTGTAAGACACAGGTTGCCAATGCGCACGGTGAGCCACCTCGATCACCTCCTCGCCCGTCACCTTGAAACAAGCGTGGCGCCGCCGCCGATAACGCCCCCCATCACGCAAATAAGCGTCAGCGGGCAAGTCGTCCCAGAACGAATTCAAGGCCGTCAAAGCGGAGGATGAAACTGCCAATGCCTGGCACAACTGAGCTGGGCTGACAACCGCACACCCCTGCCCGGCCAAGGCCTGATCGAGCTCGGAAAATGCCACCGAAGGCAATGCTGCCTGAGATTCGAAGACGGTCATGATGCAGCAGCCGCCTGAACCCGCACACTTTGACCCGCCCAAACCACCACCTGAGCAGCCCGGATCTTGCACGCGCGACGGGTCTCGGGCTGGCCATCGACACGCACCCCCCCCTCAAGAATCATCACCTTGGCCCGGCCGCCACTGTCGGCCCACCCCACGGCTTTGAGCAATGCGTCCAGCGCAATGTGCTCGCCCCGCAGTACAAATTCGATTTGCTGGTTTTCCGCCATCTGCCACTCCCGACTATGCAACCCGAGATTGTGCCGCAGGCGCTCATTTAAGTCGGCACCCTCGGTGCTCTGCGGGCGCCAACCCAGCAAATGTGCAGACCAGTCCGCATTTTTTACGTCGGGTAATCGACACTATCTGCGAAAGCTGCACGAAACCTCTTCCATTTCGCCGGCATTCGTGTACATTCCTCAGACCAGTCATCCCAAGTAAGTCATTCGTGATCTCATTCCATCTCCCCTCGGTTCTCGAGGCGAGCATCGTTAGAAATCCCCAGGTCGAGCCTTGAGTGTTGCTGCATGTGACAGCATGGTGCTGCGCATTTCTGTTATTTTTTATTCCGTTAGATAAAGATAGGATATGTCCATGACGACGCAAACCGGTATTGTGAAGTGGTTCAACGAAAGCAAAGGCTACGGCTTCATCGCTCAAGATGCAGGCGGCGCTGACCTTTTCGCCCACTTCCGTGACATCGTTGGCAACGGCTTCAAGACACTCGCAGAAAATCAAAAAGTCGAGTTTGAAGTCAAGCAAGGCCAAAAAGGCCTGCAGGCTGCCAACATCCGCGTGATCTAAACATCACGTTGGCCTAACCAGCCCAAAAGCCGCGGCAATCCCGCGGCTTTTTGACGTCTGGCGCCACCACAATCGCCTTAGCATGGGCGAATGGCAAATTGGTCCGCCCCCCTGCGCCGCCGCTTTGATGCGTGGCTTGATGCACGCCATCCGCGCACCGATACGCAAAAACTCAGCCATCGCAACGTCTACATCCTGCCCACCAAGGCTGGCCTGATGTTTGGCATGACGCTGCTGACCTTGTTGGTGGCCTCCATCAACTACCAGCTGAACCTGGGCTATGCGCTGACCTTCCTGCTCTCAGGCAGCGCGCTGGTGTCCATGCACCTCACCCACAACACGCTGCGGGGCCTGACGCTTTACTTGCGGCCAGTCGCCCCCACCTTCGTGAAACACACCGCTCAACTCGACGTGGTGCTGCAAGGGCCGTCGCAAAGGACACGAGACCGCTTTGGTGTCGGGCTGCGGCTGTCGGGGGCACCGATCGACGGCATCACTTGGGTCAACGTCCCCGCAGGCAACCAGTGCCATGTGACACTGAGCTTCGTGCCCACAGTGCGGGGTCGCCACCAGGTTGCCACCTGGACCATCGAAACGCGCTTCCCCCTGGGCTTGTTCCGCGCCTGGGCGACTTGGCGGCCGGCGGCCAAGGTGTTGGTCTATCCCGAACCCGAGGATCTTGCGCCACCGCTGCCGCCGGTGCAGTCGCTGGCCACGGGTTCGGCCATCGGGCCACGGCAGGGCCGCGGTGACATGGACGGCGTGCGCAGCTACCGTCGCGGCGACCCCATCAAGGCCATCATCTGGAAAAAAGCGGCGCAAGCCATGGCCTGCGGCAGCGAGCTTGTCACCCGGGATACCCAGTCTGCCGCCCCCGCTGAGTTGTGGCTGGACTGGCAAGCGTGCCAGGGCCTCGATACGGAAGCCCGACTGTCGCGGCTCAGTGCCTGGGTCATCCGCGCCCACCAAGCCGACCTGTCGTTTGGACTGCGCATGCCCGAGCGCCAGCTCGCCATGGGCTCGGGGGACAGCCACCGCCACGCGGCCTTGGAGGTGTTGGCATTGTGGGCCTGAACCTGCGCTGGTTGTCACTGCCCGGGTCGGCGTTGTCGCGTGACGCCCGCGACACGCTGTTCATGCTGGCCGTGATCGCCTGGACTGTGGCACCCCACCTGTCCCACCTCCCCACATGGTGTGCCGCGCTCACGGGCGTCATCTTGGTGTGGCGCGCCCGGTTGGCCCTGATCAGCGGTCAGCTTCCGGGCCGGTGGGTCATTTTGGGCATGCTCGCGTTGTGTGTCGCGCTGAGTCTGTGGTCATTCGGCACCCTGATTGGCAGACAGGCCGGCGTGACCATGCTCGTGGCTCTGGTGGCACTCAAAACACTCGAGTTGCGCGCTCGGCGTGATGCCTTCGTGGTGTTTTTTTTGGGATTTTTCCTGGTGCTGACGCACTTTCTGTTTTCACAATCCATGGTGGTGGCGCTGGCCATGGTGGTTTCCGTGTGGGGCTTGCTGACGTCCTTGGTTTTAACGCACATGCCCGTGGGCCAACCCGCCTTGCGGCAAGCGGCCCGGTTGGCCGCGCGAACGGCCCTGCTGGGTGCCCCCATCATGGTGGTGCTGTTTGTGTTGTTCCCCCGGGTGGGACCCCTGTGGGGCGTGCCCCAAGATAGCGTGTTCAACACGGGCCTGGGTGACAGCCTGCGCATGGGCTCGGTGGCCGAGCTGGCTCAAAGCAACGAGATCGTCATGCGAATTCGTTTCATCGATCCGCCGCCCAGCCCCACCAGCATGTACTTTCGTGGCCCCGTCCTGGTTGAGTTTGACGGCCGCGAGTGGCGCGCCCTGACCACACCCAGCTTTGCGCCACACCACACCCCCCGAGCCCAGCTGCGCCTGGGGGGCGAGAGCATTCGCTACGAGATGACACTGGAGCCTCAGCGGCTGCGAGAGATCCCCTTGCTCGAAGCCACCCAAACGCCGCCTCAACGTGAGGGCGTGGGCACCGCCCCGCTGGACATGCAACTCACCAACGACTTACGCTGGGTCGCGCGCGCACCCATCCAGGAGCGCTTGCGTGTACGCGCCGAGGCACACATCGATTTTCAGCATGGGCCCACCACGCCGCTGCTGGGCCTGCAAGACTTTGTGGCCCTTCCGCCCAGCACCAACCCGCGCACCTTGGCATGGGCTGCCGCATTGCGGCGACAACCCGCACTGGCCCAAGCCGACAGCCAGACGCTGGCCCAGGCCGTGCTGCGCCACATTCGAACCGAAAATTTTCACTACACGCTGACGCCCGGGCTGTATGGCGTCCCGAACATGAACACCGCCATTGACGAATTTTGGCTCGATCGGAAAGCCGGGTTTTGCGAGCACTTTGCGACCGCTTTCGTGGTGGTCATGCGTGCGCTCGACGTGCCGGCCCGGGTCGTCACGGGCTATCAAGGTGTCGACCCCTTGCCGGTCGATGGTTACTACATCGTGCGCCAGAATTCAGCCCATGCTTGGGCCGAATTTTGGCAAGCCGGTGTGGGCTGGGTGCGGGCGGATCCCACAGCCGCTGTGGCCCCTGAGCGCATCAGCCGCAGCGCCAACTTGCCCGCGCCTCCCGGCCTGGTAGTGAGCAAGCTGCAAGAAGCTCTCGGCAACAGCGCTGAAATTCTCACCCGCTGGCGCAACTCATGGGAAGCCGTCAACAACCGCTGGAATCAATGGGTGCTCAACTACTCCAGCAACCAACAATTTGAGCTCCTGAAACAAATCGGCTTTCAGGCCCCTCGCTGGGAAAACCTGGCGTGGATACTGTTGGGCATTGGCGGCACAGTCATGGCACTGGGCCTGCTGTTCGCTTGGTGGCGCCATCATCACAATGATCCCTGGTCCACCCAGATGGTGGCCCTGCGCCACGCCTTGAGGGCGCTGGGAATGCAGGTTGCCGATCACGACCCCCCTCTGGCCCTCGCGCAGCAGACGCGCCAAGCCCTGTCCCAACGCGGAGAAGCCTTGGCTCAGGCACTCAGTGCGCTCGACGACCTTCGATACGGCAAAACCACCTCGCCCACCGTGCTTGCACGACAATTCAAGGTGATCCGTCGGCAAGCCAAGTCGCTGCTGAACCCAGGTTGACCTGTCCGAGCTCAGACGCGCCCGGGAATCACAGGCGTGGCCACCTGGACATCGCCACACTGAGCCCGGTGGCGCAGGGCATGATCCATCAACACCAAGGCCAACATCGCCTCGGCGATGGGCGTGGCTCGAATGCCAACACAGGGATCATGCCGCCCCACCGTGCGCACCTGAGCAGGCTGTCCGTGCATGTCGATCGAATCCCGAGGCGTGTGAATCGAGCTGGTCGGTTTGATCGCGATGCGAACGGTGATGTCTTGCCCCGTCGAAATGCCGCCCAACACACCGCCCGCATGGTTGGTGCGAAACCCTGCAGGCGTGAGCTCATCGCCATGGGTCGTGCCGCGCTGAGCAACCGACGCAAAGCCGGCGCCGATCTCAACGCCCTTGACCGCATTGATGCCCATCATGGCGTAGGCAATATCGGCATCGAGTTTGTCGAACAAAGGCGCGCCCCAACCCACGGGCATGCCGTGCGCAGCGACTTCAATGCGCGCACCGCAGCTGTCGCCGGCCTTGCGCAGGGCATCCATGTAGGCCTCCAGGCGCGCGATGTCGGTGACGTTGGCTGCAAAAAATGGATTATTGGGGATGTGCTCCAGGCCCTCGAAAGGGATCTCAATATCGCCCAGCTGACTCATGTGGCCAGAAAAACGGATGCCATGCTGCTGCGCCAACCACTTGCGCGCCACTGCTGCGGCCCCCACCATTGGCGCAGTCAAACGCGCTGATGAACGCCCGCCACCACGCGGATCGCGCACCCCATACTTGTGCCAGTAGGTGTAGTCCGCGTGACCGGGCCTAAAGGTTTGCAGGATGTTGCTGTAGTCCTTGGAGCGCTGATCGGTGTTGCGTATCAACAAGGCAATCGGCGTACCCGTCGTGTGCCCCTCATACACACCGGACAAAATCTCAACGGTGTCGGCCTCATTGCGCTGGGTCACGAAGCGAGAGGTACCGGGCCTGCGGCGGTCAAGTTCGGGCTGAATGTCAGCCTCACTCAATGCCAAGCCAGGAGGGCAGCCGTCAATCACGCAGCCAATGGCCGGACCATGCGACTCACCAAAGTTGGTGACACAAAACAAATGACCAAAAGTATTGCCGGACATGAGAAAAAACCTTCAAAGGGAGGATCCGGCAGCTCACAGCGCCGCGTGTTGGGTATCGTCTGCCGGCCAGTCACGGATATAGGCCTTGAGCATGCGATTTTCAAAATCTTGACCCTCCACCACCGCTTTGGCCACGTCGTAAAACGACATCACCCCCATCAGCACACGCTGCGACATGACCGGCATGTAACGGGTGTGATGCTCCAGCATGATGCGACGCACTTCATCCATGTCGGTCTCGGGGGTGCAGGTCACGGGATGGTCGTCCATGACGGAGCGGATGACAGTCTGACCCACAGTCCCCCCATTTTTGACCACCGCAGAAATCGCCTCACGGAAGGTCAACATACCGACCAACTCGCCGTGATCCATGACGACGAGTGAGCCCATGTTGAGCTCGGCCATGGTGGCCATGGCCTCGGCCAAGGGCTGTTCGGGAGACACGGTGTACAAAGCACTGCCCTTGACGCGAAGAATGTCGCTGACTTTCATGACGAACCTCTGAACCAGATGGGGGAGCGCGCAACCTTACGCGCTGGAATGTTCAATATGTACCACCATTTTCAGGGATATCGCTGCTGTCTCGCACCAAGAGGCCCGTAATGGGGGCCACTTTCATGACGCCAAAAGGGTGGCGAGGTGCATCTGGTCAAAACCGGCCTGCTGCCAAAACCCACCCAACTCATCCGAAGGTGCCAACAACAAGGCCGCTACCAGGGGTGCCACCAGGGTCGATTCGGGCTCGCAAATCAGGGCGTAGCGGGCACTGCCCGCTTCGTCCAGCCGGGCCACCCAATCCTGGCTGACGAGGGCATCCAGGGCAGGCTCGATCTGCAGCGGGTCGATGCGCAGGCTGGTGGCCAAGGACTCCAAGCTCAAACCACGGCCAGGCTGAGAACGCGCAGCCATCAGCAGGCGCAAGATCGTCACCGCCAAATGAAAAGACGCCCCCGCCACATCAGCCTGGCGTACCACTTTCATCTGCACACTTGGCGCATAGGCGGCAATCACAGCCCCCAGCAAAACAATGCCCCAGGTCAGGAAAACCCAGATCAGAAGAATGGGGACCGCGGCGAATGCCCCGTAGATCACCTCGTAGGTGGGAACCGAACTCAAGTACCAGCCCAAGGCCCGTTTGGCCACCTGAAAACCAGCCACCGCGACCACAGCCCCGGTCAAAGCATGACTCCAGCGAACGAAGGTGTTGGGCACGTATCGGAACAAGGCCGCCAGCCCCCCCGTGAGCATGACAAACTCGATCACGCTCAAAATAAACGCCACCCCACCCGGTAAGGCACCGACCAGCCCCCGGGAAGCTGACACGGCATACGAGGTGATGGACAAACTAACCCCCAAGAGCAAGGGCCCCAGGGTGGCCGCAGCCCAGTAGACCAACACACGCTGGGCGATCGGGCGGGGTTTGCGTACGCGCCAGATGGCATTGAGGGTTCGATCGATGGTCAACATCAGTGCTTGGGCTGACAGCACGAAAAAAATCAGCCCCACCGCACCCAAGCGTTGGGCTTTGGAGGAAAACTGCGTCAGTGCACGCAGGACAGGCTTGGCAATGTCGTCAGGCACCAAACTTTTGAGGAAGTAATTCTCCAGTGACGACTGGAAATCTGAAAACATCGGAAAGGCCGAAAAGACAGCCAACATCACCGTCACCAGAGGCACCAGGGAGATCAGGGTGGTGAAGGTCAGGCTGCCCGCGGTCAGCCCCAAACGATCCTCGCGGAAGCGATGGCGCACGGTGCGAAACGTGGCGCGCCAAGGCCAGTGCTGCAAGGCATGCCAGAACTGAGCCAACAAGGCGCGGCGGGTCGACCAGGGCATAGGGGCAAGGAGCGTGCGTAAGAAGGGTGTCGAGGGACTGTGCATCATGGCGGAGAACTGCAGATGGACTCGCCAGACGCTGTGGCTGGATCGGCACAACCGGCAAAACCATGCGAGCCGGCGGGCTCAAGCGATGGCATCTTGGGCGTGGCGGCTGGCACGGTGGGGCCGCGGCTGCGGATAGCGGTCGATGGTCAGACCTTGCATGTCAATTTGTGGCGTGCGACCGCTGATGAGATCCGCCATCACTCGACCTGTGCCCGTGGCCATGGTCCAACCCAAGGTTCCGTGGCCGGTGCTGAGGAAAAGGTTGTCGATGGCCGTGCCGCCCACGATGGGGGTGCCGTCGGGCGTCATCGGGCGCAAGCCGCACCAAAACTCGGACCGTGACACGTCGCCGCCAAGCGGAAACAGATCACTGACGACAAACTCCAGCGTGCGCCGCCGAGCGGGATCCAGGTTGAGGTCAAAGCCGGACAAGCCCGCCATGCCACCGACCCGAATGCGGTCGCCCAGGCGAGTCACAGCAACCTTGTACGTCTCATCCATGATGGTCGACTCGGGCGCCATGCTGGTATCGCTAATGGGCACGGTGATCGAGTAGCCCTTCACGGGGTAGACGGGGATACGCACCCTCAGTGGCGCGAGCATCTGTGTTGAATAACTGCCCAGCGCCAGCACATAGCGCTCAGCCTCCAGCACGCCTTCAGACGTGCGCACGCCGGTGACGCGACCACCAAAGGCATCGATGCCCTGGATGTCAACCCCGAAGCGGAACTGCACTCCGATGACCTTGGCGGCCTCGGCCAGCTGCTGCGTGAACTTGAAGCAGTCACCGGTCTCGTCGTCGGGTAAGCGCAGCGCGCCGACAAACTTGTGCTGCACCTCGGTCAGCGCGGGCTCATATCGGAGGTAACCAGTGCGGTCCAGTACCTCGAATGGAACACCGTACTGCCGCAGGATCTCCGTGTCCTTGGCCACGCCATCCAGCTGCTTTTGCGTGCGGAACAGCTGTAACGTGCCCTGGCTGCGTTCGTCGTAGCGAATGCCTGTTTCCGCGCGCAACTCTCGCAGACAGTCGCGGCTGTACTCAGCCAGGCGCACCATGCGCGCTTTGTTTGTCTTGTAGCGAGCCTCGGTGCAGTTGCGCAACATCTGTGCGCCCCAGCGCCACATCGCGGCGTCCAGCATGGGCGTGATGGCCAGTGGGCTATGGTGCATCAACAACCACTTGATGGCCTTGAGCGGCACACCGGGACCGGCCCAGGGTGCCGAATAGCCCGGCGAGACTTCGCCTGCATTGGCATAGCTGGTCTCCAGGGCTGGGCCGGGTTGCCGGTCGACAACCGTGACCTGATGACCAGATCGCGCCAGATAGTAGGCCACTGAGGTGCCGATGACGCCACTGCCTAGCACGAGGACACGCATGGATCATTCTCCGGTTGAGCCCTGACTTGGAGCTTGTCGAAATGAGGGTCTGTTGTGAAAGGGGTCGCCCACCAGCAGGCGATCTTCTGTCGTACGAACACTTTCACCACAGGGCCCAAACCCGACAGGATTCCAAAAGCACTGAAACGGCTCAAGCAAAATTCGCACCAAAAGTTGAAACTCAAATAAAATCAATAACTTACGACCGTCGTCGTGACGTCAAATGCGGATACCGTATCAAAATTAATACGATTTTGATCCAGGATCATGCCACTTTATGGAAAATCTCTTTTAAATCAATATATTACGTCTACTGTATCGATTAGCATACAGTGTCTCGAAATCACGACGGCCCCCATGCGCATTGTTGTCCACTTCACCGACCGCGTAGGCATCGCCCAGGAGATTTTGTCCAAGCTAGCGCGGCGGGCACTGGACGTTTCTGCGGTAGAGCTTGAGCCGCCCAACGTCTACCTGGAAGCCCCCGCCCTTGATGCAGCGAGGCTGGAGCATCTGCGCAGCGAGCTGCTCCAGGTGGCCGGCGTCGTCTCGGTCAACACACTGGCGATGCTGCCCGGGGCGCGGCGCCGTCTCTATTTGGATGCGCTGCTGGCCTCTCAGGCAGACCCCGTCCTGGCGGTTGATGATCGAGGTATCGTGGTCGTTGCCAACGCGGCGGCTGTGGCGGCCAGCCGCCTGCCTGAAAGCCAGCTTTTAGGCTCGTCGCTGAAGGCCTTGACGGGGCAAGATTCGGCGTTCAGTAACAGCCTGCGCATGCAAGGGAGCGAGGTGCAACTCGGCGGCGAGCCCTTCCTGATGGAGGCAGTGGCACTGCACGAGGCCAGTGGCACTGTGGCGGGTGCGATGCTGACCTTGCATGCACCCCAACGCATCGGCGAACGCTTGAGCGCATTGCAAAACCATAACGCGGGCGGCTTTGAGGCCATCCTGGGCAACTCACCCGCGATCCGACAGCTCAAGCAGCGTGCCGCACGCATGGCCCAGGTCGACGCGCCACTCCTGATCCGCGGGGAAACCGGCACGGGCAAGGAGTTGGTGGCACATGCCTGCCACGCGGGCAGCCGGCGCCGCGAGCAACCCTTCTTCGCGCTGAACTGTGCCGCGCTGCCTGAGAGCCTGGCCGAGAGTGAACTCTTCGGTTACGCGCCCGGCGCCTTCACCGGCGCCTCGCGGGGTGGGCGGCCGGGGTTGTTAGAGCTCACCCACGGCGGCACGGTGTTCCTCGACGAGGTGGCTGAGCTGTCCCCCTACCTCCAGGCCAAGCTGCTTCGTTTCCTGAACGACGGCAGCTTCCGCCGCGTCGGAGGTGATCGCGAGCTCAAAGCCGATGTGCGCATCATCAGCGCCACCCACCGCGCACTAGAGGACATGGTGGCTGCGGGTAGCTTCCGCCAAGATCTGCTGTTCCGACTGGATGTCCTGCAGTTGCACGTGCCTCCGCTGCGCGAACGCTCCGAGGACATCGTGCCGCTGGCCGAGCACTTCCTGGTGCGTGCCTGCGCGCAGACAGCGCGACCGAAGGCGCGGCTGAGTGCGGCAGCAGCCGCAGCGCTGCTGAGCAATCCCTGGGTCGGCAATGTGCGGCAGTTGCAAAACGTGGTGTTCCGTGCAGCCACGATGAGCGACGCCACGGTCATTGACGTCGCCGACCTGGAGTTGGCGGGCGCATCGCCAGCGGGTCTATCGCCATGTTTTGCCGACGACGTAGGGACGCTGATGGACGCAGTCGCCGCCTTCGAGAAGGCACTGCTGCTTGAGCTGTACCCGCGCTACCCATCCAGCCGCAAACTGGCCGAGCGACTCGGTGCCTCGCATTCGGCCATCGCGACGCGGCTGCGGCGTTACGGCATCGGCGGTGGCGACAGCCGACGAGGCAGCAGCATTTGAGGCTTGGGTATGATCCAGGGATGACCCCGCCCGTGACGCATTCCACCCCCCCTCATTCACCCCCCCTTAGCCCCGCTCACAGCCCCACGGCACAGCCCTCAAGAGCTGTGGCGCTGTCTCGCTGGTTGGCGGTTGGCAGCTTGCTTGGGCTGATCATTTTGGGCCTGGGATGGGAGCTGTTTTGGGCGCCCACCGGCGGCGGCACCTTGGCCCTGAAAGTCTTGCCGCTGACTCTGCCTCTGGCTGGCTTGCTGAAAAACCGCATGTACACCTACCGCTGGGTCAGCTTGATGGTGTGGATTTATTTTGCCGAAGGTGTCGTGCGAGCCAGTGGCGACAAGGGCCTGAGTGCAGCCCTGGCGGGGATCGAAGTGGCGCTGTGTTTGGTGTTGTTTGCTGCCTGTGCCTTGCATGTGCGCTGGCGGTTAAGCCAGGCCAAACAACTGGCGAAAAACCACCCAACTCAACACTCCGTCGCAGGCTGACGACGCACGGCAGCAGCGCGACACGCGCTACTGCAATGGGCCTTTCAACAGCTCAGGCACCGGCAAGCGGACGACGTCGATGCCTTCATCCACCAACTCAAGGGTTTCCTGGTGGGTAGCCTGACCTCGAATGCCACGTGACTCCGCCTCACCGTAGTGAATGCGCCGAGCCTCGTCGGCAAACTGCGCACCCACATCATCGGTATGCGCGATCACGTGTTGAACGGCCTGGATCCACGCGGCCTGTAAGGTGGCTGCCGTTTGACCACCAGACCCTTTGGGAGGCGCGACCGCTGTGGAGGTCGCAGCCGAGGGGTCCGGCTCAACGCCACGATTGAGCTGCACCCGAGGCGCACTGGGAAGCAGTGTGACGTCGGCACTGCTGCACAGAGGACAGGTCAATAGACCTTCGCTCAGTTGCCGTTGCCTATCAGCATCCGATCCGAACCAGCCCTCAAAGCGATGATCCTGATCACAACGCAGATTGAAGACCTTCACGTGGAAACCACCTGCCAATGCAGGGGCCAGCGACCGTCGCGCCATTGTCTCAGCCAGAGCAAGCCGATGAGCGTTTTGGCGTCGGTCAGCTCGCCCCGTCTGGCCTGGGCTTCAAGTTCATCTTGGGTGGCAATATCGACCTCAAGAAACTCACCTTCGTCCAGTTGCTGCGCACCAGCGACCAAGCCCCGCGCAAACCAGACCTCAATGAATTCATTGGAGTACGCGATGGCGTTGTGGAGCACACCGGCGTGGGCCCATTCTCGGGCCTGATAACCCGTTTCCTCGAGCAACTCGCGCTGCGCACACGACAAGGTGGTCTCAAATGCATCCAGCTTGCCTGCGGGGAACTCCAGCATCACGCGTTGCACGGGGAACCGAAATTGGCGCTCCACCACGAGACGTCCATCGTCCAACAGAGGCACGATCATCACCGCACCGGGGTGAACCACGTACTCCCGCGAGGCCACAGCCCCATCGGGCAAACGAACCTCGTCCCGACGCACATCCAGAAAATGACCCCGGTAAACTTGCTCGCTGTGAAGCGATTCCTCACGCAAGCGAGCGTCTGATGAGTTCATGATCCAGGATGAGGGTCGTTCAGGTACTCAACGCTTTGCGCACGGCCTCGATGCACAAAGCCATCAGCCCACCGGGCAAGATGCCGAAAAACAAGACGGCCACGCCATTCAGGGACAGCACGGCACGAACATCCCCGGTGGCTTGCAGTGCATGCGTGTCGGTGGGCTCGTCAAAGTACATGAGTTTGACCACACGAAGGTAGTAAAAAGCACCGATCAGAGACAGCATCACGGCCACCACGGCCAAGCCGATGTAGAACGGGTCGTTGGTAGTGATCAAGGCTTGCAGCACAGCCAACTTGCCTGCGAACCCCACGGTGGGTGGAATCCCGGCCAACGAGAACATGAAGATGGCCATGACCGCAGCGAACCAAGGACTGCGCCGGGCCAGACCTTTGAAGTCACTGAGTTTGTCGGCCTCAAAACCCTGCCGCGACAAGAGCATCACGACGCCAAAGGTACCCAAGGTGGTCAACACGTAGCTCACCAGATAGAACATGGCCGAGCTGTAGCCATTGGCAGCCGAGTCGGTGGTCAATTGAACCACGGTGGGGGTAAAGCCCAGCAACATGAAGCCAATTTGCGCAATGGTGGAGTAAGCCAACATGCGCTTGAGATTGGTTTGGGCGATGGCGGCCAGATTGCCCAAAGCCATGGAAGCGACGGCCAGCAGCATGAGCATTTGCTGCCAGTCAGCGGCCAGCCCCGACATGCCCTCCACCAACAAGCGGAAGGCCAAGGCAAAGGCCGCCAGCTTGGGCGCACCAGCCAGCAGCAGGGTCACCCCTGTGGGCGAGCCTTGATAGACATCCGGCACCCACATGTGGAACGGCACGGCACCCAGCTTGAAAGCCAGACCCGCCACCACGAACACTACCCCAAACACCAGCACCGCCTTGTTGATCCGACCTGTGGAGATGGCCTCAAAGACCTCACGAATCGTCAATGAACCGGTGGCGCCATACATCATGGACAAACCGTAGAGCAAGAAGCCACTGGCCAAAGCCCCAAGCACAAAGTACTTCATCGCCGCTTCCGTGGCATTCGCCTGATCACGCCTCAGGGCCGTGAGAGCGTAGAGCGACAAGCTCATTAACTCCAGGCCCAAGTAGGTGACCAAGAAGTTGTTAGCCGACAGCATGATGAAAATGCCCAACAGCGAAAACAGAGACAAGGAAAACAGCTCACCCTTGAGAATGTCGTGCGCTGCCGCATACCCCCGCGCGTAAACCAGGGTAACCATCACTGCCAGCGATGCATAGAAACCCAGTAAGTGCCCCAAGGGATCCGAGACCACCATCTCGTTCATCAGGTACTCGGCCTTGCCATCTTCAAACAAGGACCAATGCAAACAGGCCACGAGAACCAAAGACGCTTGCGTCAACCAATACGTGGGTGCCCGGCCAGGGTGCTTAACCCACAGGTCAGCCAGCGTCACAAGCAGTGCGCAACACAACAGGGCAAGCTCGGGCAGAAGGCCAGAAAAATGGGACAGGAAAGTGGAGAACCAGTGCATGTTCATCGCATTCAATCTAGAGAAAATCAACGAGGCCCGACCACTCGGCCACAGGCGGGGGGAGCACGGTCATCACACCATCGCCCTCAGCGCCCTGGCTGCGGCAGCTTCGAAATGGCCACGTGCTTGAGCAATTCGGTCACCGAAACATGCATGGTGTCGGTGAAAGGCTTGGGGTAGACGCCCATGGCCAGCACCACGACAGCCAGCACGCTCAACATCAGCTTTTCGCGGCCATTGATGTCGGTGAGCTCGTTCACGTGCTCATTGGTGACCGGGCCAAAGTACACCCGTTTGACCATCCACAAGGTGTACGCGGCGCCAAACACCAGGGTGGTGGCCGCCAGGATGCCAATCAGGAAGTTGTACTGGACGGCGCCCAAAATGACCATCCACTCGCCCACGAAACCCGCGGTGCCCGGCAGACCGCAGTTGGCCATGGCAAAGAACACAGCGAAAGCCACAAAGGTGGGCATCTTGGTGACCACCCCGCCGTAGCTGGCGATCTCGCGGGAGTGCATGCGGTCGTAGAGGACGCCAATACACAAAAACATGGCACCCGACACAAAACCGTGAGAGATCATCTGAACCAGAGCACCTGACATGCTCAGCTCATTGAACATGAAAAATCCGAGCGTCACAAAACCCATGTGGGCAATGCTGGAGTAAGCCACCAGCTTCTTCATGTCCTGCTGAACCAAAGCCACCAAGCCAATGTAGAGCACCGCCGTCAGCGACAAGGCAATGATCACCCAGCTCCAGTGGGTCGCAGCATCCGGGGTGATGGGCAATGAAAAACGCACAAAGCCATAAGCCCCCAGCTTGAGCATGATGGCGGCCAGCACCACCGAGCCCCCTGTCGGAGCCTCGACGTGGGCGTCGGGCAGCCAGGTGTGGACGGGCCACATCGGCACCTTGACAGCAAACGCAGCAAAGAAGGCAAAGAAAAGCCAGGTCTGGGCCGACATGGACAAGGGGAGCTTGTGCCAGGCCAGAATACTGAAGCTGCCGGATTGGCTATAGAGGTAAATCAGCGCCACCAACATCAACAGAGAGCCTGCCAAGGAGTAGAGGAAAAACTTGAACGCGGCATACACCCGACGTGGACCACCCCAGACGCCAATGATGACGTACATGGGGATCAAGGTGGCCTCAAAGAAGATATAGAACAACAAGCCGTCCAGGGCACAAAACACTCCCACCATGATGCCGGAGAGGATCAGGAAGGCGCCCATGTATTGATTGACGCGCTCCGTGATCACCTCCCACGCTGCAAGGACGACGATGATCGTGATGAAGGCCGTGAGCAGCACGAACCACACCGAAATACCGTCAACACCGAGGTGGTAGCGTACGTGAAGGTTGTAGATCCAAGCCAAGTCTTCCTGAAACTGCATGCCCGCGGTGCTTGTATCAAACCCCAGGATCAGCGGCAGGGTGACGGCAAAGCTGGCCAGCGCAGCCAGCAACGCCAACCAACGCACCAACCGCACTTGGTCTTGCCGCCCCATGGACAGCAGGAAGAGACCAGAAAAAATAGGCAACCAGATTGCCAAACTCAACAAAGGCATGTTCTTTTTCTCCGCAGCCTAATCAGAAGGACCGACTCACAAGGCTGCTCAGGTGGGGCCACAGCTGCCAGGTCATCAAACCAATGACCCCCAAAATCATGACCAGGGCGTACCAGTAGAGATGCCCCGTCTGCACCAAACGAACGAGGGACGACACCAGGCCCACAGTGCGAGCAGAACCATTCACGAGCCCATCAATCAAGCCCACGTCACCGACCTTCCACAAACCTTGCCCCAACAAGCGCGCGCCTGCAGCCAACACCTTCTCGTTGAAGGCGTCGAGGTAGTACTTGTTCTCCAAGACGCGCTTGAACACGGTCAGGGGGAAGGCGGCCTCCATGGCAGCCGGAATTTGCGGCTTGCGCATATAGAACAGGTACGCTGTGGCAACGCCTGCCACCGCCAGCCACAACGGCGGCGTCCCCAGGGCGTGTACCGCCATGGCCCAAGCACCATGGAACTCTTGGGCCAAGGTGTGCATGGCGGGGTGCAAGCTGTTGTTGACAACAATCGCGCCCGTGAACAAGTTGCCATAAAGCAGATCCTCGATCGTGAGGTAGCCAATGAACACCGACGGAATGGCCAGCAAAATCAGTGGCAAGGTCACGACCCAAGGCGACTCATGAGGTTCATGAACCTTCCCGTGGGCATCGTGGTGGTCATGTTCGCCGGGGAAAGGCTTGTGGCGGAAGCGCTCTTTGCCGTGGAAGACCAGGAAGTACATGCGGAATGAATAGAAGGCCGTGACAAACACCCCCGCCAAAACGGCAAAGCTGGCAAAGCTCGCGCCCCATAAATTGCTTTCATGCACCGCCTCGATGATGCTGTCTTTGGAGTAAAAACCGGAGAACAAAGGGGTGCCAATCAAGGCGAGTGAGCCCAGCAGCGAGGTGAGCCAGGTGATCGGCATGTATTTGCGCAGACCGCCCATGTTGCGAATGTCTTGGTCGTGGTGCATGCCAATGATGACCGAGCCGGCGCCCAAGAACAGCAAGGCTTTGAAGAACGCGTGCGTCATCAGGTGGAAGACAGCCACCGAGTAAGCGGAAGCCCCCAGCGCCACGGTCATGTAACCCAGCTGCGACAGGGTCGAGTAAGCCACCACACGCTTGATGTCGTTTTGAATGATCCCCATGAAGCCCATGAACAGCGCCGTGATGGCACCGATCACCATCACGAAGCTCAGCGCCGTGTCTGACAACTCAAACAAGGGCGACATGCGGGCCACCATGAAGATGCCAGCCGTCACCATGGTTGCCGCGTGGATCAGTGCGGAAATGGGGGTCGGGCCTTCCATCGAGTCGGGCAACCACACATGCAGTGGGAATTGCGCACTCTTGCCCATGGCGCCAATGAACAGGCAGATGCAGATCACGGTGATCAGCATCCAATCAGTGCCCGGCAGCAGGTATTTGGCCAGCAGATCGCCCTTGGCGAAGATCTCGGTGTAGTTGAGCGTGTTGCCAAAAGCCACGATCAGGCCAATGCCCAAGATGAAGCCAAAGTCACCCACCCGGTTGACCAGGAACGCTTTCATATTGGCAAAAATAGCCGTTGGCTTTTGATGCCAAAAGCCAATCAACAGGTAAGACACCAAGCCCACCGCTTCCCAACCAAAGAACAATTGCAGCAGGTTGTTGCTCATCACCAGCATCAGCATGGCGAAGGTGAACAAGGAGATGTAGCTGAAGAAGCGCTGGTAGCCGGGGTCTTCGGACATGTAGCCGATGGTGTAGATGTGCACCATCAGCGACACGAAGGTCACCACGCACATCATCATGGCCGACAGACCATCGATCATGAACCCAACCTCCATCTTGAGCGAGCCCAAGACCATCCACTCGTAAACGGTGCCGTTGAAACGGGCACCCTCCAGAACCACGGCCTTGAGCACCAAGGCCGAAACCACAAAAGATAGCAACACCCCCAGGATGGCGACCCAATGTGCGCCGCGCCGTCCGACCACCCGGCCCATCATGCCGGCCACCACGGAACCCACCAAGGGGGCCAGCGGCACCAGCAGCAGCATGTTTTGCGAGAGTTGTGTAGACATGTTCTTGTGCTTGTGGGATTACTGGATCAGCCTTGAAGGGCGTCCATCTCCTCGACGCTGATGGTCGAGCGATTGCGGAACAAGACCACGAGAATCGCCAAACCAATCGCCGATTCAGCCGCAGCCACTGTCAAGATGAAGAAAACAAAGACCTGCCCCGCCATGCGATCAGCCGCCAGGGGCAGGTAGTGTGAGAAGGCCACGAAGTTGATGTTGACCGCCAGCAGCATGAGCTCGATGGCCATGAGCAACACGATCAAGTTCTTGCGGTTGAGGAAAATACCGATGACTGAGAAGGCGAACAAAATCGCCCCCAGGGTCAGGTAATGACCCAATGCGAGTTGGGAGAAACTCATGCCTTGTCTCCTGGGGAGGGCTCTGAAGGCACATCCGGCGCCTCGATCGTGGGTTGCATCTTGATCAGGCGCACGCGGTCAGCACGCTTGACATGCACCTGATCTGAGGGGTTAACGTACTTGGAGTCTTTGCGCTGGCGCAGGGTGAGCGCTATGGCGGCCACAATCGCCACCAGGAGCAACACAGCCGCGATTTGCAAGGGATAGAGGTAGTTGGTATAGAGCTCGATGCCCAAGAGCTTGGTGTTGCCCATCTCGGCCAAGCGCGGATCAACCGGTGCTGATCGCACATCAAAGCCGGGGATCAAGACCAAGGCCATCTCTAGGGCAATCACCACCCCGACGAAAGCGGCCACCGGAAAGTGCTTCCAAAAACCTTCACGGAAGGATTCGCTGTTGACGTCGAGCATCATCACCACGAACAAAAACAGCACCATCACGGCACCCACATAGACCAAGACCAATGTGATGGCCAAAAACTCGGCCTCCAGCAGGACCCAGATGCAAGATGCGGAAAAGAAGGACAGCACAAGGAACAAGGCCGCATGCACAGGGCTGCGGGCAGTGATCACGCGGAACGCTGCGAACAACAGCACGGCAGCAAAAATGTAGAAGAAAACGGGGGTCATGTTCATGTGGTGTTCAGCTGGCCGTATCAACGATAAGAAGCATCTGCCTCGCGGTTGGCAGCAATTTCCTTTTCGTAGCGGTCACCGACCGCCAGCAACATGTCTTTGGTGAAATACAGGTCGCCACGCTTTTCGCCGTGGTACTCAAAAATATGGGTTTCGACAATCGAGTCGACGGGGCAGCTTTCTTCGCAGAAGCCGCAAAAAATGCACTTGGTCAGATCGATGTCGTAGCGGGTGGTGCGGCGTGAGCCATCATCGCGCACCTCAGACTCGATGGTGATGGCCATGGCGGGACACACGGCCTCGCACAGCTTGCATGCGATGCAGCGCTCTTCACCGTTGTCGTAGCGACGCAAAGCATGCAGGCCCCGAAAACGCGGTGACGCAGGGGTGCGCTCTTCAGGAAACTGAATTGTGATCTTGCGGGCAAAGAAATGCCGCCCCGTCAGGGCCATGCCCTTGAAAAGCTCGACGAGCATGAAGCTGGAGAACAGCTGCTTGATGTTGGCGACCGCCATGACAAACCTTCCTTCTTGCGACTAGTTCCAGATGTTCCAGGGCGACTGGATCCACAGGCCCACCACCACCAGCCACACCAAGGTGACAGGGATGAAAATCTTCCAGCCCAAACGCATAATTTGGTCGTAACGGAAGCGCGGGAATGTGGCGCGAACCCACAAGAACAGGGTGCAAACCATGAATGTCTTGCCGAACAGCCAGAACCAATTCCAAAACCACATGGTTTCTTCAATCCACCTTGGCGTGCTCAGCCCCAGGGCAGAGAAAGACACGGGCGCGATCCAGCCGCCCATGAACAAGAGCGCAGCCAGGGCCGACACGAGAATGATGTTGGCGTACTCGGCCAAGAAAAACATGGCAAATGACATGCCCGAGTACTCGACCATGTGACCCGCCACGATCTCAGACTCGCCCTCGACCACGTCAAAGGGGTGGCGGTTGGTCTCGGCAATGCCGGCAATCACGTAGACCACGAAGATGGGCAGCAGGGGCAGCCAGTTCCAGCTCAGGAAGGGAACGCCCATGTCAGCGAACAGGCCACGGCCCTGCCCCAGCACGATTTGAGTCATGTTCAGGGTGCCTGAGACCATCAACACGACCACCAGGCAAAAGCCCATGGCGATTTCGTAGCTGACCATTTGGGCTGAAGCACGCAGCGCGCCCAGGAAGGCGTACTTTGAGTTGGAAGCCCAACCCGCCACAATCACACCGTACACCTCCATGGAGGTGATGGCCATCAGGAACAGCAGGCCAGCGTTGATGTTGGCCAGGGCCGCATCCGGCCCGAAAGGCACCACGGCCCAAGCCGCCAAAGCTGGCATGATGGTCATGACCGGCGCAATGAAAAACAAGGCCTTGCTGGCCGCAGAAGGAACGATGATTTCCTTGAAGATCAGCTTCACCGCGTCAGCGATGGGTTGCAGCAAACCCAGCGGCCCGACCCGATTGGGCCCTGGACGAATTTGGGTCCAGCCGATGGCCTTGCGCTCCCAAAGCGTGAGGTAGGCCACACAGATCATCAGTGGCAACACCAGCGCCACGATCTTGAGCAAGGTCCACACGAAGGTCCAGGCGACGCCCAGCGTGCTTGCGCCCCAGGCTTGGAAGGTGTGCAAAATTTCGAGCATGTGCGCCTCAGACCTTCTCGACAGTGATGGGGCCGAACAACGGCCCCAGGTTGGCGGTCATGTCGCGGCCCGCAGGCACGCGCACAGCTTGTGGCGCCAGGCTGGGATCACATTGCACGGGCAACACCAGCGAAGCGGCGTTTTGTTTGACGCGCACCGAACCGCCTTCGGTCAGACCGAGCGTGTTCCAGACTGCGGTGGACACGCTGACCACCACCGGGCGGGCATCCGACGTGAGCTGCAGAGAGCTTGCGCGACGCACCAGGCTGTCGGTGCCGTAGATCGACACGTCTGCCAGACGCTCAAGACGATCAGCCGCAAAGGGCTCTGCTGGCACAGGCTGTGACGCCGTCGAGACGCGGTTATTGAGGCGCGCGGGGAAACTGGCAGGGTCACCCAAGGCCGCTTCGCGCACCTGCTCTGAGGTCTCAAAAGCAAAGTCACTCAGGCCCAGCATGTTGCCCAGTACACGCAACACCTTCCAGCCAGGACGGGTTTCACCCAAAGGCTTGACCACGCCGTGAAAGCTCTGCGCTCGGCCCTCGGCGTTGACAAATGTGCCTGCCGTCTCTGTGAATGGGGCAATGGGCAAGATCACGTCGGCGCAATCGAGAACGCCGCTCTTAAAGGGCGTCAGGGCCACCACCATCTCGGCGGTTTGCAAACCTTGGAGAGCGGCGGCGCCATCGGCCAGATCGAGGGCGGGTTCGATGTTGAGCAACACCACGGCCTTGAGCGAGCCTGCCAGCATTTGCTGCGCGTGCAAGCCACCATTGCGCGGCAAGGCGTCGACCCACTGGGCACCCACGGAATTGGCTGCCTCGGTCAGGTAGCCCACGCTGGCTTGCGTGTGTTCGCCTATCCATTGGGCCAAGCGCAGCAAGCACGCAGCCTGGGGATGCTGGGCGGCAGCATTGCCCAACAACACGGCTTTGTTCTCACCGCTGAGCAGCGACTGGGCGATGGCTTGGGCGGCTGCCGAGGGGGTCACCAGAGACGGTGCAGGCACGCCCTTGATCTGTGCGACGGCACTGACCACTTCGGCCAGGGCACGGGGCCAGTCGCTGGGGGTGGCGGTCAATGTTTCACCGACCGGCATGAGCCAATCGTCAGAGACGGCCTGCAGGCGGTGTACCTGCGCTCCCCGGCGTGCGGCTTGGCGTATGCGTTGAGCGAACAAAGGATGATCTTTGCGCAGGAATGAGCCCACGACGAACACCCGCTGTAAGTTGGACAAGGACGCGATGGAGGTGCCCAACCAACGGGCCGTGGAGGCATCCCCCACATTGCTGAAGTCGGCGTGGCGCAGGCGGTGGTCGATGTTGTCGCTGCCCAAACCTCGCACCAGTTCGGCCAGCAGGTGCAACTCTTCCACGGTGCTGTGCGGCGCGGCGAGTGCACCAATGCTTTGCGCACCATGGTTTTGTTTGATTTGCTTCAGACCATTGGCCACGTACTCTAGCGCCGTGCTCCAGTCGACCGCCTTCCACTCACCGCCCTGCTTGATTTGGGGAGAGGTCAAGCGGTCATCCGACTGCAGGGCTTCGTAGGAGAAACGATCACGGTCAGCGATCCAACATTCATTGACCGCTTCGTTTTCCAAAGGAACGACACGCATGACCTTGTTGGCTTTGACCTGCACCACCAGGTTGGCCCCGGTGCTGTCGTGCGGGCTGATGCTCTTGCGGCGAGAGAGTTCCCAGGTGCGGGCGCTGTAGCGAAAGGGCTTGCTGGTCAAGGCGCCAACAGGGCAGATATCAATCATGTTGCCCGACAACTCGGAGTCGATCGTGTCGCCTGCGACGGTGGTGATCTCGGAGTGCTCACCCCGGTGGATCATGCCAAGCTCCATCACACCAGCAACCTCTTGGCCAAAACGCACACAGCGCGTGCAGTGGATGCAGCGGCTCATTTCCCGCATAGAAACCAGCGGACCCACTTCCTTGTGGAACACCACACGCTTTTCCTCGGTGTAGCGTGAAGAAGAGCCCCCATAACCCACGGCCAAGTCTTGGAGCTGGCATTCGCCGCCCTGGTCACAGATGGGGCAATCGAGCGGGTGGTTGATGAGCAAAAACTCCATCACGCTTTGCTGCGCCTTGATGGCTTTATCGCTCTTGGTGCGAACGATCATGCCCTGCGTGACAGGCGTGGCACAAGCGGGCAAGGGCTTAGGTGCTTTCTCAACGTCAACCAAACACATGCGGCAATTGGCCGCGATGGAGAGCTTCTTGTGATAGCAGAAATGAGGAATGTACGTACCCGCCACTTCCGCGGCATGCATGATCATGCTGCCTTCAAGCACTTCAAGCTTTTTGCCATCCAGTTCAATTTCAATCATGCTGGCTCCACCACCAGGGGTGTCTTGTGCTGAATCAGGTGCTCGAACTCAGCCCTAAAGTGTTTGATCATGGCGCGCACCGGCATAGCTGCGGCATCGCCCAGTGCGCAAATGGTGCGACCCTGGATGTTGTCGGCCACGGAGTTGAGCAGGTCGATGTCTTCCGTGCGGCCCTGGCCATGGGCAATGCGCTCCACCAGACGGTAGAGCCAACCCGTGCCTTCACGGCAGGGGGTGCACTGCCCACAGCTTTCGTGCATGTAGAAGTAGGACAAGCGCAGGAGGCTTTTGACCATGCAGCGCGAGTCGTCCATCACGATGACCGCACCTGAGCCGAGCATAGAGCCCGCCTTGGCGATGCTGTCGTAGTCCATGGTGGTCTCCATCATGGCCGCCGCCGGCAATACGGGCGCCGATGATCCGCCAGGAATCACCGCCTTGAGCTTGCGGCCACGGCGCACCCCGCCGGCCAACTCCAGCAGCACCGGGAACGGTGTGCCCATTGGGATTTCGTAGTTGCCTGGGCGTTCAACATCGCCAGACACCGAGTAAATTTTTGTGCCACCGTTATTGGGCTTGCCCACCTCCAGGTAAGCCTGGCCGCCATGACGGATGATCCATGGCACCGCGGCAAAGGTCTCGGTGTTGTTGATCGTGGTGGGCTTGCCGTACAAACCGTAGCTGGCGGGGAATGGGGGCTTGAAGCGCGGTTGGCCTTTTTTACCCTCAAGGGACTCCAGCAAGGCGGTCTCTTCGCCGCAAATGTAGGCGCCGAAACCATGGGCAGCATGAAGTTGGAAGCTGAATGCCGAGCCCTGGATATTGGCCCCTAAAAAGCCGGCCGCACGGGCCTCTTCCAGCGCCGCCTCGAAGCGCTCGTAAGCTTCAAAAATCTCACCATGGATGTAGTTGTAACCCACCGCGATGCCCATGGCATAGGCGGCAATGGCCATGCCTTCGATGACGATGTGGGGGTTGTAGACCAGGATGTCGCGGTCTTTGCAGGTTCCGGGCTCGCCCTCATCCGAATTGCATACCAGGTATTTCGCCCCAGGAAACTGCCGCGGCATGAAGCTCCACTTCAAACCGGTGGGAAAGCCCGCGCCACCACGCCCGCGCAGACCCGACGTTTTGACTTCGGCAATGACTTGCTCAGGCGTCAAACCAGGCCCGCCATCCAGACCGAGAATTTTCCGGAGTGCCTGATAGCCACCGCGAGCGAGGTACTCGCTCAAGCGCCAGTTGTGACCATTCAGGTCCGCGTAAATCTGTGGCTGGAGGTGACGACCATGGAAACAGGTCTGCTGCCCCGTGGCTTGAAACATCGAAAGATCGAGCATGAAAGAACCTTGTGACCGTTGGCTTAAGCAGAGGTGGACGGGGCGTTGAGCAGATCCAGCAGCTCATTGAGCCGCTCGGGGCTCATGAAGCTGCACATCTGCCGGTCGTTCACCAACAGCACGGGGGCATCGGCACAAGCCCCCAGGCATTCACTCTTTTGCACGGTGATGCGACCATCACCTGTGGTGCCGCCCTCGTCAATGCCCAGCTTGTGGCAAAGGTGCTCGAGCGCCTTTTGCCCATCACGTAACTGGCAGGGCAAGTTGGTACAGACGTTGATCTTGTATTGTCCCAGCTTGCGCTGGTTGTACATGTTGTAGAAAGTGGTGACCTCGTGCACAGCAATAGGCGCCATGCCGAGGTAGTCGGCAATGAACTTCTCGCTCTCGGGCGACACGAAGCCCTGCTCTTGTTGCACGATGGCCAAGCAGGCCATCACAGCCGACTGCTTTTGCACGGCCGGATACTTCGCCACTTCGCGGGCAAAGCGGGCCTGGGTGGCTTCAGAAATCATGGGCACACTCACCGGTCAATCTCCCCAAACACGATGTCCATGGTGCCGATCACGGCCACCGCGTCGGCGATCATGTGACCGCGAGACATTTCATCCAGTGCTGCCAGGTGAGCAAAACCTGGTGCGCGAATTTTGAGCCGGTAGGGCTTGTTGGCGCCATCGCTCACCAAGTAGATACCAAACTCACCCTTGGGGTGCTCTACCGCAGCGTAGGCTTCACCTTCCGGCACGTGGAAGCCTTCGGTAAAGAGCTTGAAGTGGTGGATGAGCTCCTCCATGCTGGTCTTCATCTCAACCCGTGAAGGTGGCGCGACCTTGTGGTTGTCTGTGATGACCGGACCGGGGTTGGCCCGCAGCCAGTCCAAGCATTGCTTGATGATGCGGTTGGATTGCCGCATTTCTTCAATGCGCACCAGGTAGCGGTCGTAGGTGTCGCCGTTAACGCCTACAGGCACATCAAAATCCATCTTGGCGTAGACATCGTAAGGTTGAGTCTTGCGCAAATCCCACGCGATACCGGACCCGCGCAACATGGCTCCCGTGAACCCCAGGTTCAGGGCGCGCTCCGGGGTCACCACGCCAATGCCCACCGTGCGCTGCTTCCAGATGCGATTGTCCGTGAGCAGGGTCTCATACTCGTCCATGTACGTCGGGAAACGCTTCACGAAGTCGTCGATGAAATCGAGCAAAGAGCCTTGGCGGTTGTCGTTCAGGCGGGCGATGGCCTTGGCATTGCGGATCTTGTTGGCCTTGTACTGGGGCATCGTGTCAGGCAAGTCGCGGTACACGCCCCCGGGACGGAAATAAGCTGCGTGCATGCGTGCGCCGGACACGGCTTCGTACATGTCAAAGAGATCTTCACGCTCGCGGAAGCAGTAGATGAAAATATTCATCGCACCACAGTCCAGGCCGTGACAGCCCAGCCACAGCAAGTGGTTGAGCAAGCGGGTGATCTCACTGAACATCACTCGGATGTACTGCGCACGCTCGGGCACATCAACGCCCAACAGTTTCTCGATGGCCAGGCAATAGGCGTGCTCATTGCACATCATGGACACGTAGTCCAGACGATCCATGTAGGGCAGCGACTGGATGTAGGTTTTGCTCTCGGCGAGCTTTTCAGTGGCGCGATGCAGCAGACCAATGTGGGGGTCCGCGCGCTGGATCACCTCGCCATCGAGCTCAAGCACCAGGCGCAACACGCCGTGTGCCGCAGGATGCTGCGGGCCGAAGTTGAGGGTGTAGTTTTTGATTTCAGCCATGCTCATTCAACCTGAGTCTGGTGCAGCGAGGTGCGACGCATCAGTGCAGGCCACCGTAGTTGTCTTCGCGGATGATGCGGGGGGTGATCTCGCGCGGCTCAATGGACACCGGTTGATAGATCACACGCTTTTGCTCGGGGTCGTAACGCATTTCAACGTGACCCGAGGTGGGGAAGTCTTTGCGGAACGGGTGACCAATAAAGCCGTAGTCGGTCAAGATACGACGCAGGTCGAGGTGGCCCTCAAAAATGATGCCAAAGAGATCAAAAGCTTCGCGCTCGAACCAGTTGACGCCGCTCCAAACCTCGGTGAGTGAGGCCACGGTAGGCAAGTCGTCATCCGGGCAGAACACCTTGAGGCGCACACGCCAGTTGTGCGTCACCGACAGAAGGTGGGAGACCACGCAAAAACGGGGACCCTCCCAGGGTTGGTCTTTGTAGTGGGCGTAGTCGAGCCCACACAAATCGATGTTTTGCTCGAACTTCAGTTTTTCGTGGTCACGCAGCGTAAGCGCCACAGCCAGGTAGTCAGCGGCAGACACAGTGATCGTGATCTCGCCACGGTCTACCCGCAGACTGCTGAGTTGCGAGCTGAGAATACTTTCCAGTTCGGCTTGAAGCGTTTGGAGTCGGGTCATGGGGTGCTGCCGTCAACGAGCGATGGTGTTTTCACGACGAATCTTGGCCTGCAACTGCATGACCCCATAGAGCAAGGCCTCCGCCGTCGGGGGACACCCTGGCACATAGACATCGACGGGCACGATGCGGTCGCAACCTCTCACCACCGAGTAGCTGTAATGGTAATAACCGCCACCGTTGGCACACGACCCCATGCTGATGACCCAACGCGGCTCGGCCATTTGGTCGTAGACCTTGCGCAATGCGGGCGCCATCTTGTTGCACAAGGTGCCCGCCACAATCATCAGATCGCTTTGGCGCGGACTGGGGCGAAACAACATGCCAAAACGGTCCATGTCGTAGCGCGCCGCACCGGCGTGCATCATCTCGACGGCGCAGCAAGCCAAACCAAAAGTCATGGGCCACAAAGAACCCGTTTTGGACCAGTTGATGAGGGTGTCCACGCTGGTGGTGACGAACCCTTCTTTCAATACGCCTTCAATGCCCATGTTGTGACCTCATTCCCAATCCAGGGCGCCTTTTTTCCACTCGTAAATGAACCCCACGACAAGGATGCCCAAAAACATCATCATGGCCCAAAAGCCATGCGGGCCGATCTCTTTGAGCGAGACAGCCCAGGGGAAAAGAAACGCAATTTCAAGGTCGAACAAAATGAAGAGGATGGCGACCAAGTAGTAGCGCACATCAAACTTCATGCGGGCGTCTTCGAAGGCCTCGAAGCCGCACTCGTAAGGGGAATTTTTGGCCGCGTCAGGACGACGCGGGCCCATCACAAAGCCAAGCACCTGAGGAACAATCCCGACTGCCACGCCCACCAAGATGAAAAGGATGATCGGCAGATACTCGTTGAGATTCATGGTTTGTCGCCGGCTTCCGATGATCGTTGCAGACAAGACGCGCAAACCTTGCGGAGCAGCGTCTTTTGGAACAATTTGCATTTGGTGCCGACGGCGAGACTCGAACTCGCACAGCTTTCGCCACTACCCCCTCAAGATAGCGTGTCTACCAATTTCACCACGTCGGCCCGGGAAAAAAACACCCAGATAAACAGCCCGAGCCGATTGGCCAGAGCTGCTGTTAAAAGCACCCTGCTTGAAGCATGAGGCAACGCTTTGAGCCTTCCGACCCCGAGCGCAAAGTTTGAGCCCCAAACAGCTCTCTATTCTAACCCGAAACTCAGGCTAAACCCTGCCTGAGTGGACACCAAAACCACAACGCGCAGTTCGTGTCGTGACGGCTTCGGGCTCTCTTGGCCCTGAGTTATTTGGAGGCGGCAGAATCAGCAGCTGAGGCCGCAGCTGCGGCGGGCACGCTGGGCACAACAGGCGTCACCGACCCCGGCACGGCTGTCGGCACAGCGCTGGGAACGGCCGAGGTTTTGGCCGCATCGGTGGTCACCGGCGCAGATGCCCCGACGGGCGTACCCGTCGCGCTGCCGGACAGGGGACTGTCAAGAACGCTTTCCTGAGCCGCATTGGACTTCACGCCGTGCGCAAAAAACGCCAATGCCAGCGTGCAGGCAAAGAAAACAGCCGCACACACCGCCGTCGAGCGGGACAGGAAGTTGGCACTGCCTGTGGCCCCAAACAAACTGCCCGATGCACCGCTGCCAAACGAGGCCCCCATGTCGGCCCCCTTGCCTTGTTGGACCAACACCAAACCCACGATGGCGAGACCCGTCAAGATTTGCACCACCACGATCAAATTCGTCAACCAGTTCATGTCTCAATCACTCCAATGTCAGGGCGTCTCACGCGGCTGCGCGCGCGATCGCCAAAAAGTCAGCCGCCTTCAGTGCGGCACCACCGATCAACCCACCGTCGATATCAGCCTGCCCAAACAGCACCGCAGCATTGTCAGGCTTCACGCTACCGCCATACAGCAAGCGCATGTGCTCAGCCTGGGGCGTTGCTGCGGCCAATTGCGCCCGCAAAACGGCGTGGACCTCTTGGGCCTGCTCAGGGGAGGCGGTGCGGCCCGTGCCAATAGCCCACACAGGCTCATATGCCACCACCATCTGGGGCACACATTGCCCCAGGGTATGAATCACGGCGGACAGCTGGCGCTTGACCACCGCGGTGGTTTGGCCAGCCTCACGCTCGCTGAGGGTCTCGCCCACACAAACGATGGGCACCAACCCATGTGCCAAGGCCACCTTGGCTTTGTCCGCCACCAACTGGTCGGACTCACCATGCAGAGTGCGGCGCTCAGAGTGCCCCACGATCACGAAGGTGCTGCCCAATTCTTGCAGCATGACGGCCGCGACCTCGCCTGTGAATGCGCCGGGCTCGTGAGCGGAGCAATCTTGCCCACCCCAAGCGACCTTGGAGCCTTTCAGCGCCGTGCCTACATCAGCCAGATAGACCGCAGGCGGACAGACAGCCAGATCGCAGGGCACAAGGGCCGCGGCTTCACGCAACTCAGCCAACAAGGCACTGTTGGCAGCACGGCTGCCATTCATTTTCCAGTTACCCACCACCAGGGGACGACGCATTTCTAGCTCCTGTTGAATCTTGATGCTGTGAATAGGTTGAGTCGAGTCGAGGTGCGCCCTACCACGTCAGCACCAATTTGCCGATGTGTTGGTTGGACTCCATCAGCGCATGGGCTTGTGCCGCCCTGCCCGCTTCGAAACTTTGGAACAACACGGGTTTGACCCGTTGTGCCGCCACCCAGGGCCAAACAACATCCTTGACGGCTTGCGCCAGGCGGGCTTTGAACGCGAGTGAGCGGGCACGCAACGTGGAGCCTGTTACCGTCAAACGCCGACGCAAAACAACACCGGCATCAAACTGCGCACGGGTACCGCCCTGCACAGCAATCAATACCAAACGCCCATCTTCGGCCATGCAGGCCAACTCGCGGGCAATGTAGTCACCGGCGATCATGTCGAGGATGACGTCCACGCCTCGGCCGTCCGTGAGCCGCAATGCTTGCGCGGAAAAATCTTCCTCGCGGTAGAGAATGGCGTGGTCAGCACCCAAGGCCAAACAGGCGGCTGCCTTTTCAGCGGAACCGACCGTCACAAGAACCGTCGCCCCCCAGGCCTTTGCCATCTGAATGGCCGTGACCCCGATGCCACTGCTGCCACCCTGCACCAGCAGGGTTTCGCCGGGCTGCAGGGCACCGCGCTCAAATACGTTAGACCACACTGTGAAGCAGGTTTCGGGCAAGCAGGCGGCCTGCACATCACTCAAACCCAAAGGGATGGGCAGGCATTGGCCCACAGGCGCAACGCAATACTGCGCATAGCCCCCACCGGCAACGAGGGCACAGACACGATCACCCACCTGCCAACCCGCGGCGGCCATGGCATGCCGATCACCATCCACCACGATCCCCGCCACTTCCAGGCCGGGGATGTCAGAGACCCCCGGGGGGGCTGCATAGTGCCCCTTGCGTTGCAAGACATCCGGGCGATTGATGCCACTGGCTGTCACCTGAATGAGCAACTCCCCGACGCCGGGAGCGGGCCGCACACGCTGCGCCAAGCGCAGCACGTCGGGCGCACCGAAGGAGCTGATTTCGACGACATTCATCTGCATGGACAAGTCTTGGGCACAGCCCGACAGCACTGCCGGGCGGGACGTTCGGTCAAACCTGCTCTGCCGGCTGGGGTGCCGCCTCGCGCTCGATCAGGGCTTTCATGGACAGCTTGACACGCCCTTTTTCGTCGGTCTCGAGCACCTTGACCTTGACGATTTGGCCTTCCTTGAGGAAGTCAGTGACCTTCTCCACGCGCTGGTGAGCAATCTGGCTGATGTGCAACAAACCATCTTTGCCCGGCAGCAGGTTGATCAGGGCACCAAAATCGAGAATCTTGGTGACCGGGCCTTCGTAGATCTTGCCGATTTCAACTTCGGCGGTGATCTCTTCAATGCGGCGCTTGGCAACAGCGGCCTTTTCACTGTCGTTGGATGCGATGGTGATGGTGCCGTCTTCATCGATGTTGATCTGAGTGCCGGTCTCTTCGGTCAGGGCGCGAATGACAGCGCCACCCTTGCCGATGATGTCGCGGATCTTCTCGGGGTTGATCTTCATGGTGAACAAGCGTGGAGCGAACTCAGACACCTCGGTCTTCGCTGTGCCCATGGCTTCGACCATTTTGCCCAGGATGTGCAGGCGAGCCTCTTTGGCTTGGGCCAGCGCGACTTGCATGATCTCTTTGGTGATGCCTTGGATTTTGATGTCCATTTGCAAGGCGGTCACACCTGTGCTGGTGCCCGCCACTTTGAAGTCCATGTCGCCGAGGTGATCTTCGTCGCCCAAGATGTCGGTCAACACGGCAAAGCGGTTACCGTCCTTGATCAGGCCCATCGCGATACCGGCAACGTGCGCCTTCAAGGGCACACCCGCGTCCATCAGCGCCAAACAGCCACCACACACCGAAGCCATCGAGGATGAACCGTTGGATTCGGTGATTTCCGACACCACTCGCATGGCGTAGGGGAAGTCGCCACGGTCCGGCAGCACAGCCGCCAAGGCCCGCTTGGCCAGTCGGCCGTGGCCCACTTCGCGGCGCTTGGGCGTGCCCACGCGGCCGGTCTCGCCGGTGGCGAAGGGGGGCATGTTGTAGTGCAGCATGAAGTGCTCGGAGAACTCTCCCGCCAAGGCATCAATTTTTTGCGCGTCGCGGTCGGTGCCCAAGGTGGCTGCCACGAGCGCCTGGGTTTCACCCCGTGTGAACAGGCTGGAGCCATGCACGCGAGGCAGCACGCTGTTGCGGATTTCGATCTGGCGCACGGTGCGGGTGTCGCGACCGTCGATGCGGGGCTCGCCTGACAAGATTTGACCGCGAACGATCTTGGCTTCAATGTCGAACAACAGGGCATCGAGCTTGACGTCATCGAATGGCAAGCCTTCTGCCTTGAGGGCGGCCTTGGCGCTGGCGTAGGCTTCACGCGTGGCTTGGGTACGCAGCTGCTTGGAGCGGATTTGGTAGGCCTCGCGCAGGGGGCCTTCGGCCAGGGCATTGACCTTCGCAATGAAGGGCTCATCCTTGGCGGGCGGCTGCCAATCCCAGGCGGGCTTGCCAGCATCGCGCACGAGGTCGTTGATGGCTGCAATCGCAATGTTGCCTTGCTCGTGGCCAAACACGACACCACCGAGCATCACTTCTTCGCTGAGCTGCTGAGCTTCGGACTCGACCATCAGCACCGCGGCTTGGGTACCCGCCACGACGAGGTCCATCTTGGACTCGCTCAACTGGGCCTTGCTGGGGTTGAGCACGTACTCGCCGTGAAGGTAGCCGACGCGAGCCGCACCAATGGGGCCGTTAAAGGGCACGCCGGAGATGGCCAAAGCTGCGCTGGCACCGATCAGTGAGGGGATGTCAGCGGCCACCTCAGGGTTCAGGGACAGCACATGAATCACAACCTGGACTTCGTTGAAAAAACCCTCAGGAAACAGCGGGCGCAGGGGGCGGTCGATCAGGCGAGACGTGAGCGTCTCGAGCTCGCTGGGGCGGCCTTCACGCTTGAAAAAGCTGCCCGGGATTTTGCCGGCGGCGTAGGTCTTCTCGAGATAATCGACGGTCAAGGGGAAAAAGTCTTGCCCGGGTTTGGCGTTCTTGGCGGAAACCACGGTGGCCAAGATCACGGTGTCGTCCATGTTGACGATCACGGCACCGCTGGCTTGGCGGGCAATTTCACCCGTCTCCAGGGTGACGGTGTTTTGACCCCATTGGAAGGTCTTGGTGACTTTGTTGAACATGCTGCTCATGGCTTTCTCCGTTGTTGTGTAGGGTGCCGGATGGCACATTGACTTGCCACTGGATTGAAGCTGCTTGGATGCCATTCCAGCGCGGCTGAGGGGCCAAGTTTTGCCCACAACCGCCTTGGAATGACACACCCGTCGCCTAGTGCAGCGTTGCACCAGCTTGTCCAGAGTGACTTCACTGCAAAAATGGCACGCGCCAAGCTGCTCCCGACTTCAAGGCCCTGAGCGGCCTGGCGCCTGACACACAATAACAAAGAGCCTGTGCTGGGGGGCCAGACAGGCTCTTGGTTCTCGTGAACTTGGATTATTTGCGCAGACCCAGCTTCTGGATCAATGCGGTATAGCGGTCGGCATCACGGCCTCTCAGATAGGTCAGCAGGCTTTTGCGTGCGTTGACCAACTTCAGCAGACCACGGCGACCATGGTGGTCTTTTTTGTGGGTCTTGAAATGGGGGGTTAGATCGTTGATGCGAGCGGTGAGCAAGGCGACCTGGACTTCCGGAGACCCGGTATCGTTGGCGCTGCGGGCATTTTCTTTGACGATGTCGGCCTTTTGGGCTGTGCTGGTGGTCATGGGTGTTTCCTGTAAATATGACTTGCGGTCGCCAGTGAAACGTACCGGCGCCGTGCGGTTTTTCGGGCAAATTGACCCTGAAAGGGTTGATTATAGCTGGAAAGCCTGGCCTCAGCCTTGATCAGCCGCCGAGCATGTGTCGAGGGCCCAGCGCGGCAAAACGCCAAAACCATACTCCGTCGCGTCCTCGAGCAAGCCGCGCTGCCAGCGCATGCCAGCGGCCAAAGCAATCATGGCGCCGTTGTCGGTGCACAAGGCCAGCTCGGGGTAGTGCACCCTCACCTGGCGCCGATGGCAGGCGTCATTCAAGCGGGCACGCAAGCTGCGGTTGGCGCCCACCCCACCGGCCACCACCAGGCGACGCAGGCCGGTCTCTTTGAGTGCCGCGAGTGATTTGTGAACCAAGACGTCGACAATGGCCAGCTCAGTCGCCGCGGCGACATCCGCCAAGTCTTGTGGCAAGCGCGGCTCGGCCAGCTTGAGTACTTGGGTGCGCACTGCCGTCTTCAGCCCCGCAAAAGAGAAGTTCAGGTTGGGGCTGTGCAGCAAGGGGCGAGGTAGAGCGAAGCGATCCGGGTTTCCGGCTTCGGCCAAGCGGGCCAGAGCCGGACCGCCTGGGTAGCCCAAGCCCATCAATTTGGCTGACTTGTCAAAAGCTTCGCCCGCCGCATCATCAATCGTTTCCCCTAACAAGGTGTACTGACCGACATCGTCCACCCGCATCAGCTGAGTGTGCCCGCCCGACACCAGCAGCGCCACAAAAGGAAACTCTGGGGGATCAGCGGACAAAAACGGGGACAGCAAGTGCCCCTCCAGGTGGTGGACCCCTGAGACGGGCACATCGAGTGCGGCTGCCAGCGCGCTGGCAACGCCAGCCCCCACCAGCAAAGCCCCGGCCAAACCGGGCCCCCGGGTGTACGCTACTCTGTCAATGGCTTGGCGCGTCACTCCGGCCTCACGCAAGACCTGCTGCAACAAGGGGATCACGCGCCTGATGTGGTCTCGTGAGGCCAGTTCAGGAACCACGCCACCGTAAGCCTGATGCATGTCGATCTGGCTGTGCAAGGCGTGGGCGAGCAGACAGGGAACGCCATGGGCCTGGCATTCAACCAAGGCCACGCCGGTTTCGTCGCAAGAAGATTCGATTCCCAGAATGTGCATGGGGGCGGAGTTTAGAGGCAGCGCCCCCCCCCTGCAGATCACGGTCGAAAAATGACTGGGGTCGAATTGCTCAGCTCCGTCGGCACACCGACCGACAAACTCGCGGGAAATGCGTCGGCTGCCGCCTCAGCCTGCCAACATCCACACCACACCGATCGCCACAGGCGTCAGCACACACAGAGTCAGGATACGACGGGGGTTGAGCGCAATCGAACGCATGTGTTGGACCTTTCAGTTGAACGCAGTGACATATTTCACGCGTTGCTCCCACGGCAGAACCCCACGTGACCCCAGGCTTATCGACCGTCAAGCTCCGCACTTGAGCCACTGATAAGCGTCAGCTTTTTTGATGGAAAAAGCTGCTAAGCAAAGCCCGTATGATCCCGCGCAATACACGTCAAAGACGTCTTCCAACCGGTGCTCAGGGAGTCAACTGCGCAGCACTTGCAGCGCCTGGGCGCAGTCCTGTATCAAATCATCAACCGCCTCCAGCCCCATCGAAAATCTCACCACCCTGCCTGGCCAAGCAGGGTGGGCCCGCAGGACCGACAAGTCGTAGGGCACCACCAGGCTGACAGGCCCGGCCCAGGAGTAGCCGAGCTTGAACAAGCGCAGGGAATCCAAAAACGCATCCACCTGCTCACCACTGAAGCGCGCATCCAACACGACTGAAAACAGCCCGGCAGCACGCGTGCTCAAGGCCTGCCAATGCACATGCCCCGGCGAGCCCGCCAGCGCAGGGTGCAGCAACTGAAGTACCTCCGGCTGCTGCGCCCACCACGCGGCGAGTGCCCGCGCACTGCGATCCTGTGCGTCGTAGCGCAAGGCCATCGTAGGCAAAGAGCGCAGCACCAACTCCACATCATTGGCCCCCACACCCCAGCCCACGCGCATGTGCGAGAACTTCAAACGGTGGTGCAAGGGCAAGTCGCGCGTCGTGACCGAACCCATCAACACATCGCCCCCCCCCGAAGGAAACTTCGTCAAGGCCTGCACTGAGATATCGACCCCCAGCTTGCCGTCGCCCGTCAAATCAAACGGATTGAACGCCAGCCCCGCGCCCCAGGTGTTGTCTAGGGCGATCAACACGCCCCGCTCACGCGCCAAACGCACGAGGCCGACCAGGTCGGGAAACTCCATCGTGATCGAGCCAGGGGCCTCGACCCACAGCAGGCGCGTGGCTGGCGTCATTGACCGCGCCACGGCCGTCACATCCAGAGGGTCGTACAAGCGGTGTGAGATTCCCCAGCTTGCCAACTCATGCCGCGCCAACTCTTTGTTGGGGCCATAGGCATTGTCCGGAATCAGCACCTCGTCGCCCGAGCACAACAAGGCCATGTCCACCAAGCTGATAGCAGCCAAACCACTCGGCACCAGCAAGCACTGCAGACCCCCCTCCAGGGTGGCGATGCGTTCTTCGAGGGTGAACGTGGTGGGCGTGCCGTGCAGACCATAGGTGTAGCCCGTCTTGTCCTTCCACTGGCGTGCATGCAGGGCCGCGGTGTTTGGAAAAATCACTGTCGAGGCACGGTGCACGGGAGGCGCCATGGCCTCGAATCCCCCTGGCGGCACGTAGGGGTGATGGATCAGCTGGGTGACGGGGTCCAAGGTCGACTCGAGTGGGGGCTGGCTCATGATCACACCGGCCGCGCCACCAAATCATGCCCCTGCACACCGATGACTTTCACCTTGGTAAATTCGCCGACCTTGAAGGTCTTTGAGGCTTTTTCGGGGGGCAGTAGGTGCACCACACCATCAATCTCAGGCGCATCGGCATAGCTGCGCCCGACCCCGCCCTTGCGGCCCAAAGCCGAGGCGCCGTCCACTAACACCTGCAAAGTACTGCCCACACGACGCTGCAACTTGGCCACCGAAGTCGCCTCCGCCACGGCCATGAACCGCGCGCGACGTTCCTGGCGCACTTCGTCCGGGACAGCACCAGGCAAAGCATTGGCGCTCGCGCCTTCCACAGGTGAGTAGGCAAAGCAACCGGCCCGATCAATCTGCGCTTCTTTCATGAAGCTCAAAAGGTGCTCGAACTCGGCCTCGGTTTCGCCAGGAAAGCCCGCAATGAAGGTGCTGCGAATAACGATATCGGGACACACTTCACGCCACCGCAAAATACGCTCGATATTTTTCTCCCCATTGGCGGGGCGCTTCATGCGCTTGAGCACATCAGGGTGTGAGTGCTGAAACGGCACATCCAAGTAGGGCAAAATTTTCCCCGCGGCCATGAGAGGCAACACCTCATCCACATGAGGATAGGGGTACACATAGTGCAAACGCACCCAAGCCCCGTGCGCCGTCGCCAACTCAGCCAATTTGTCACACAAGTCAAGCATCCGCGTCTTCACTGGCTGACCGTCCCAGAACCCGGTGCGGTACTTCACATCGACGCCATAGGCACTGGTGTCCTGACTGATCACCAGCAACTCTTTGACGCCCGACTCGAACAAGCGTTGTGCCTCGTTCAGCACGTCACCCACCGGACGCGAAACCAGGTCACCCCGCATGCTGGGGATGATGCAAAACGAACAGCGGTGATTACAACCTTCGCTGATCTTGAGATAAGCGTAGTGGCGCGGGGTCAGCTTGACACCCACCGCGGGCACTAAATCAACAAAAGGATCATGCGGCTTGGGCACATGCCGATGCACCGCATCCATCACCTCTTGCGTGGCGTGTGGTCCCGTCACGGCCAACACACTGGGGTGCATCTCACGCACCAAATTGCCGCCGCCCTGCCCGGCTTTGGCGCCCAAACACCCCGTGACAATGACTTTGCCGTTCTCAGCCAGAGCCTCGCCGATGGTGTCAAGGCTCTCTTTGACCGCGTCGTCAATGAAGCCGCAGGTGTTCACGATCACTAAATCGGCACCTGCGAACGTTTTGGAAGTGTCGTAGCCCTCGGCACGCAGCTGCGTGAGGATCAGCTCGGAATCAGTGAGGGCCTTGGGGCAACCCAGAGAAACAAAACCGATTTTGGGGGCGACTGTGGGAAAAGCTGGAGTGGGGGAAGATTCTTGCGTCATCTGCCGATTCTCGCCGATGCGCTGACCTTCAAAATTCCGAAGGCGGAGCCGGCTGAAAAACGTAGCGCTACTTCTTTGGCGCTCGAAACCCCGGAATTCCGGGAAACAGGGTTTCCGCCTGCTTGCTCATGTGCTCTTGCATTTGCTGAAACATGCCTTTCGACTGCTCCATGTACGTGCCCATCCAGCCCTGCATGCCCGGTGTCTGACCTTTCAAGAACTGCGTCCAGAGCTCAGGCGACAAACTTTTGGACTGCTCAGTCAGGCGAGTTTGCATGTCGGTAAACGCCTGCATGTTTTTTTCGAGATACGTGCCCATCAACCCTTGCATGGCGTGACCATAGAAGCGAATGATCTGAGCCAAAACGGGGGTGGAGAACATGGGAACCCCACCGCTCTCCTCGTCGAGGATGACTTGCAGCAAGATGCTGCGAGTGAGGTCTTCAGAGGTTTTTGCATCACGAACCACAAACTCCTGCCCCGCCATGACCATTTTCTTGACGTCCGCCAGGGTGATGTAGGTGCTGTTTTCGGTGTCGTACAAACGCCGGTTCGGGTACTTCTTGAGCACACGCAGCCCATTGTCTTTGGGGGGTGCAGCAACAGCATCGTCAGCTGCAGCCGGGGCGGGGCGTCGAGATTGGGCCATGGAAGCTCCTGATGAATTAGCGCGGGGCGCCAAACCATTTTAAGAAGCTTTCATGGGCTTGTGCGATGCTTTCGTGCCTTGAATGCCCGCCAACGCTTGATTTTCGGTTTGCAGCCCACAGTGTGTGAGCAACATCACGGCACATCCTGCGCCAAAGAATCAAGGAGTCTTGAAAAGCAGCGAAGAGAACGCTGCCCTGAAACCACCAACCTGGCATGAGGCGAGAGCCGTCATCAATGTTGCCGAAGTTGGTAGGCGCGATTGGACTCGAACCAACGACCCCCACCATGTCAAGGTGGTGCTCTAACCAGCTGAGCTACGCGCCTAACGTCTAACGAAGCCGCAGACTTTACCACAAAGTTGCCCGCTCACTCGACCTCTAAGGCACGTCAATGGCCGTGCTGGCGGCCCTGGTGCTTGCCATTCAAACGCATCAACTTCTTGAGCAAATCTGCATCGACATGCCGGAAGAACAGTCGTCAGCGCCGCTGCGCGCTGCGCACGCCTGTCACCCGGGCCACCCGCGCCAGCATGTCATCCAGGCGTTGCACGTCGGGCATCTCTACCGTGAAGGTCATCCACACGGTGGGGCCACGCGCATCGTGAACAGGCTGTGTTTTGACACCGACCACGTTCGTCTTCTCCTTCGAAAACACCTCAGAGATATCGCGCAGCAGGCCCTGTCTGTCTGCAGCCTGGACACTGATGTCAACGGGGTAAACGGTGGCGTGAGCGGCAGGCGCGCTGGAGGCCCACGCCACCTCGATCAAACGCTCGGGTGAGCGCCGATTCATTTCACGCCAATTGCTGCAACTGCGTCGATGCACTGCGACACCCTTGCCACGCGTCACAAAACCGCCAATGGCGTCCGGTGGGGCCGGGCGACAGCAACGCGCCAAGTGCGTCATCAAGGAGTGCACCCCCACAACCAACACCTGACCCGAGGTGGTGCCACGCTGCGGGCGAAAGCGCGGGACATCATCGACCACCGCATCCGGCTCAGGGGGACGCAAACTGGCCTCCACGTGGCGCAAAGAAAACTCTTCCTTGCCCACCGATTCAAACAGCGCATCGGCATGGGCAAAACCGAGCTGCGAGGCCACGTCATCGAGCTTCATCGCCGTCTTGCCTTCGCGCTGCAGCACCTTCTCAACCGCCTCTCGCCCTTTGGCAATGGTCTGAGCTTGGGCCTGGGCGTTGAACCAGGCACGCACCTTGGCCCGTCCTCGGTGGCTTTGCAAAAAGCCCAGCTGGGGGTTGAGCCAGTCCATCGACGGCCCTCCCTCTTTGAGCGTGCTCACCTCGACCGTTTGACCGCTTTGCAAGGGCGTGTTGAGTGGCACCAACACACCATCCACCTTGGCCCCCCGGCAGCGATGGCCCAAGCTGGTGTGCACCGCGTAAGCAAAATCAACTGGGGTTGACCCGGCGCTCAACTCGACCACCGCCGCTTGCGGCGTAAAGACGTAGATGCGCTCATCCGCCACATTGGCGTTGACGGCCACAAGCTCACGCTCCCAGGCCAACAACTGGCGTAATACGGCCTTGCGCGCCTCGTTGAGTTGGGCCTGGGACTCGGTCGTGCTGACGCCTGCATAGCCTTTGACCCCGGCCTCTTTGTAAGCCCAATGTGAGGCCACACCAAACTCGGCATGGTTGTGCATGGCGCGCGTGCGAATCTGCACCTCGACCGCCCGCCCGCGACCGTCAAGAACCACGGTATGCAAGGATTGGTAGCCGTTGGGCTTGGGCCGCGCGATGTAGTCGTCAAACTCGCCCGCCACGGGACTAAAGAGCTCATGCACCTGGCTGAGCACGGCGTAGCAGGCCTCGACCGTCGGGACAATCACGCGCATGGCGCGCACATCGAACACTTGAGCAAAGGCCAAGCCCTTGCCCTGCATTTTTTTCCAGATGCTGTAGATGTGTTTGGGTCGGCCTTGCACCTCGGCATCCAGGCCGTGCGCGGCCAAGGCGGCACTGAGGTGCTGACGAAACAGCTCCACACCGGCCTCACGCTCTGTGCGGCGCTCGTCCAACAGGCGGGCCACGGTGCGGTAGTCCTGGGGCTGCAAAAAACGAAAGGCGAGGTCTTCGAGCTCCCACTTGATTTGCCAGATGCCCAAGCGGTTGGCCAAGGGGGCAAAAACCTGCAGGCTTTCTTCAGCCACAAGAGGCGAACAAGCTTGCTTGGACTCGGCGTGAAAACGCAAAGTTTGCAAGCGCGAGGCCAAGCGCAACAGCACCACCCTCAAGTCATGCGAAAACGCCAACAGCATCTTGCGCACCCGCTCGGTCTGCAGGGCCTGCTGGGCTGCACCCACTTGCGCCTGACGGGCTGCACGCTGAATTTGCACCAGCTTGCGGGTGTGCGACATCAAGCTCGCATAGGTGGGGCCAAAAGCTTTGGCCACCACCTCTTCAGGCTGGGCCAGGTAGTCGGCCGCGTACACCAAGTACACGGCTGCACGCATCGAAGGCGCAGCATCAATGCCCTCCAAGATCGATGCCACGCCATCGGCGTGCACCAAGGCATCTTCCCCCGAGTGCAGCGCTCGCCCATGCAACAACGGCTGCGCAAACGCACGCGCGCGCACCAACTGCGAGTCGTCATCAACCTCTTGGGCGTCAACCCATTGAACGATGGTGGAAGCGGTGCTCTGTGTTGGGCCGGTTTTCACGTCATGCGAACAAAAATGACCTCACCACGGCGACCTGGTCATCCTGAATCAGGGTGGGGGCATGCCCGACCCCAGGAAACTCATGCAGCTGCGCGCGCGGCCCGCGCTGGGTCATGGCCAGCGCAGTGACGGGGTTGAGCAAATCTGAATCGGCACCACGCAGCAACAGTGTGGGGCACCGGATGGCGTCATAGGCTTGCCACAGCAGAGCCTCGTTGGCAGCAGCCAAGGCCGGCGTGATGCTCCGAAACGCCAGCGCCAATTGGGGGTCGTAGTGCAAAGTAAAACCCGAGCCGTCGGGCTTGAGCATGGGGCGCGATAAGGCCAGCCACTGCTCGCGGGTGTGAGGGCCGAAGGGGGCTGAGATCAAGCGCAAATAGTCTGCTGCCTGGTCTTCATCATCCCAATGCATGGGCAGCCCGAGGTAGGCCCCGATCCGCACCAAAGCCTCCAGCGGCAGGTGCGGCCCCACATCGTTGAGCACCAGACGCTCAATGGGCGATTTCGGCAAAGAGCCCAACGCCATGCCGATCAGGCCGCCCATTGACGTGCCCACCACATGCAGGCAGTCGGCATCGACCCGCGCCAGCAGGGTCACGATGTCGGCCACATAGGCGGGAATTTGGTAGCCCGTGGGATCGGTCAACCAGTCAGATTGCCCACGACCCGCCACGTCGGGGCACACCACACGGTAGTGCTGGGCCATGGCCCGAGCCAGGATGTCGAAATCACGTCCCTGGCGAGTCAAGCCATGCAGGCACAGCAACACCCGGGGATTGCTGGGGTCACCCCACTCCCAGTAAGCGATGCGAGCCAGCTGCTGCGGGCGCAAGCATTGAACGTGGTGCAAGCGAGGTTGATTGAAAGAAACCGTCATTGAAACCCCAAGTCAGTCGTCGAGTGGGTGGAAATCAATCAAAATGAAATTTAATTCCATCGTACAACCTGTCCTCAACTTTTTTGAAAGGAATGTCTCATGCTTCAAGGAAAAACCGCATTGGTGACCGGATCAACCAGCGGCATTGGTCTGGGCATGGCGTTGAGTTTGGCGCGGCAAGGTGCACACATCATTCTCAATGGCTTTGGCGACACCAAGGCGGCCCAGGCGCAGGTTCGCGCATTGGGCGTGAAGGTGGGTTTCTCCGGGGCCGACATGAGTAAGCCGGCAGAGATCGAGCGCATGATGGCGCAGGCCGATGCCGATTTTGGTGGGGTTGACATCTTGGTCAACAACGCTGGTATCCAGCACGTCGCGTCGGTGGAAAACTTCCCCGTCGAGAAATGGGATGCCATTTTGGCGATCAACCTCAGTGCCGCTTTTCACACCACGCGCTTGGCCATTCCGGGCATGCGTGCCAAGAACTGGGGACGTGTGATCAACATTGCCTCAGCGCATGGCTTGGTAGCGTCAGCCAACAAATCGGCTTATGTGGCGGCCAAACATGGGATCACCGGGTTGACCAAGGCTGTCGCCCTGGAGACAGCCACCACGGGCATCACCGTCAATGCCATCTGCCCAGGCTGGGTGCTGACACCTCTGGTGCAAAAGCAACTCGATGCGCGAGTGGCTGCCGAAGGAATCGACAACGCAGAGGCCTCGCGCCGCTTGCTGTCTGAGAAACAGCCCTCACTGCAATTCACGACGCCCGAAGAGCTCGGTGAATTGGCGGTGTTCTTGTGCTCACCCGCAGGCAACAACGTACGCGGCGTCGCCTGGGCGGTAGACGGCGGCTGGACCGCGCAGTAACACGGCCCACCGCCCCGCGTCAGAGTCTCAGTAGCCTCCAGGGCCTTGCATTGAACCCATCTGCGATTCAGGGCCGTCCATGTCGTCGGACTTTTTATTGCTGGGATTGTCCAAGGGGCGACAAATCCGGCTGTGCAAGCAATTGAGCTTTTGCGACTGCTCCATGGCTTGGATCACCGCTTGTGGGTTGATCATCATCGCGAAGGGGTTGGCAATCAGCGGGGAATCTTGCATGGCAGGCTCCAAGGAAGAGGGTCGATGTCATCGTCGCTGCGCACCGCCAATGCGAACAGTCGGGTTGGCACCAAAAGGCCTGTCAGGTTTTGTCTGACTCGGGTTCGCCCGAGTCAGGCCTGGTGCACAACCAAAATGGGTCGCCCCGGGGGCATTTTGCAGCGGGTGACGCCCAATCGGACCGGCTCCTACCGATAGCGCAGCTCAATGGCCTTGGCCAATTGGTCGCGGCCGGACTGCCTAGCGAAGTCCGCCGCGTTCAAGCCTTGCTGGTTCTTTTTCAGACCGTCCGCTTGGCGTGCGGTAAGCACGCGCACATGGCCTTCTGTGCCATAACGTGCCGCCATCATCAACGGCGTCGTGCCGTTTGGAGACTCGGCGTTGATGAGGGCGCCGTTGTCCAACAACAGGGACAGCACGGCCGGCTCGGGCCCGCTGGCGGCGTAGTGCAATGCAGTCCAGCCCGCTTTGTTGACCTTGGCGCCACGCAACAATATTTGCCGAGTCCACTCGAGCTGGCCCTTCAAGGCCGCCATCATCAAGGGGGTCTCCCCCGCCGTATTGACGATGTCGATGCTCACGTCTTTGGACTTCATGAGCGCAGCCACTGCGCCAAAGCTTTCTTTCTGAAGGGCCAGAAACAGGCCCACCTGCCCCTCGGGATTGCGGCTATTGGGATCAAAGCCGCGGGCCATCAGGGCGCTAATGCTTGCGCCATCGTCGCGCTCAATGGCGCTGAAGAAGTCTTCATATGACCCAGCGTGGGCCCACGACACCGCGCACAGCAAGACGACTTGCAACCCCCAACGCAACCACTTGCTCAACATGAGACTGACCTTTCTATTTCAGACTCGAAACAAACACTCGAAATTTTGGGTGGTCGCTGCGGCCACCTCGGCCACTTCACAGCCTTTGATCTCAGCCAATGCTTGAGCCACATGCACAACCCAGGCGGGTGTGTTGGTTTTGCCGCGGTAGGGAACGGGCGCCAAGTACGGGCTATCGGTCTCGATCAGACACCGTGACAGGGGCACCCTGCGGGCCACCTCGCGCAAGGCCTGCGCACTTTTGAACGTCAATATTCCAGAGAAAGAGATGTAGAAGCCCAGATCAAGTGCCACTTCCGCCACCTCCCAGCTTTCAGTGAAGCAATGAAACACCCCTTGAAGCGGTTGGCCGGCCTCACGCAACACACTCAAGGTATCGTCGCTGGCGCTGCGAGTGTGGACCACCAAGGGCAGGTTTGATTCTTGGGACGCCTGTATGTGGACCCGAAAGCGATCACGCTGCCAGGCCATGTCGGCCACGCTGCGGCCCTCCAGGCGGAAGTAGTCCAAACCCGTCTCACCAATGGCCACCACGCGCGGCAAGGCAGCCAGACGCACCAGCTCAGAGACGCTGGGCTCGGTCACCCCCTCGTTGTCGGGGTGGACACCGACACTCGCCCAAAAGTTGTCATGTTCCAAGGCCAAGGCATGAACTTGGTCAAACTCTTCCAGAGTGGTGCAAATGCACAAGGCCCGATCAACCAGAGCCGCATGCATATCGGCCCGAATTTGGGGCAAGCGCTCGCGCAACTCCGGGTAGTTCAGATGGCAATGGGAATCGACAAACATGCAAACCTCAACAAATGAAAAACGCCCCTGGCGCCAGGGCTCTGCCCCGCACGATCAGGAGCCTGTACCGCTCAGAGGGTTTGGGTCGGCTTACTGGACGAAATCGCGGTGCCCAAGATGCCTTCAATTTTGATCTTGAGCTGACGCGTCTTGTCGTCATTGGGGAAACTGACCCCCACACCCTGTGTGCGCCCTCCTGAGGCGTTGGCAGGGGTAATCCACGCGACTTTACCTGCGACAGGGAAGCGCTGGGGATCCTCTGGCAGAGAAAGCAACAGGTAGATGTCATCACCCAGGCGGTAGTCTCGATTGGTCGGCACAAACAAGCCGCCTTCGCGCATCAGCGGAATGTAGGCCGCGTAAAGGGCCCCGCGCTCGCGAAACACAAGCTGGATCACGCTGGGGCGCCCAGCGCCAGTGGGCGCCTGCGCCGACGGGGTGCCACGAGGTGGGGACAGACTCATGCCGCCAAGTGTAGCGAAGCACCTGGGTCACAAAACGTGCGTTTGGCATGACTTTGCGCAGCTGTTCTGCGCACATGCTGCGCGCCCGGACTCAGAGTGCCGCTGTCGCACGTTATGGCCCGGGTGCGAGGGCCTGCCGAGCTCGCTGCAGCAGGGCCGCTACAGCCAGCGGTTGGCTCCAGGGGTGATCAGCCTGCCGCGCCAAGCGCTGCAGCTCGCGTGCCCACGCCGACAGGGTAGACAACGACGCCCCCTGAGGCACCACGGCAACAGGAAAAAACCGAGGGGCACCGGATGCGGCCACGCACATCGCGTCGTGGCACAGCTTCTGCAAGGCATCCACCCAGCGTGCCACCGGCCAGGCAGACACGGCAGAACCCGGCTCGCCCTTCATCACGGCCTGGGGCAAAGCTTGCCAGACCTCGGCCGTCAAACCTTGGGCGGCCCAATCACGTGCAGCCAAGGGCAAACCACCCGTGGCTGCCAGCAGCACTTCAGGCTGATCAATGGCCAAGGTGCCCAACCAGTTCACGGCCTCGTCCAAGCTCGGCAAGGCCACGGGCAACACCTGGCATCGACTGCGCAAGGTTGGCAGCAAGGCCTGGGGGGCCGTGCAACTCAAGACAAAACGAGCCGAGCCGGCTGGCTCTTCCAGCGTTTTGAGCAAGGCGTTGGCTGCGATCACATTCAGCCGCTCAGCAGGGTGAATCAAAATGACTTTGGCCTGCCCTCGGGACGAGGTGGTCTGGGCAAAAGACACCGCAGCACGAACCGCGTCCACCTTGATTTCTTGGCTGGGCTTGGCCTTGCTGGACTTGTCTTGATTGTCAGCCTCCGTACCCTGCCAACCCAAGGCTTCTTGCAAAGCCTCAGGCAACAAACACAGCAGGTCGGGATGGCTGCGTGAGGTCACCCAATGGCAACTGGGGCAGACCCCACAAGGCCCCTGCGCCTGGGGCGCTTGACACAACCAGGCTTGCGCCACTGTCAGCGACAACTCAAAAGCGCCGGCCCCTGGGGGGGCACAGACCAACAAGGCGTGGCCTTTCAGCGTGTGCAGCGCCTGCTGCAAGGGCCCAGCCAACCAGGGCATGACCACCGGCTCAGACACCGTGCGGGTTACCGCTACCATCCGCGGACCTGCAAAGCGAGTTGAATCTGCTGGGCCACTGAGGCGACATCGACACTGGCATCCACCCTGACAAATCGCCCTGGGGCCTGTGCGGCGCGCTGCGAATAAGCATCACTCACTCGGCGAAAAAATGCAGTGTCTTGCCGCTCAAAGCGGTCAGGCTGACGCGCACCCGACAAGCGCTGTGCGGCCACCTCGGCGGGCAGATCAAACCAGAACGTGAGATCCGGCTGCAGACCCGGGTGCACCCAATCTTCAAGCTGACGAAACACCTCCGCGGGCACGCCGCGCCCGCCACCCTGATAAGCCGCACTGGCATCAGAAAATCGATCACACACCACCGTGTCACCACGCGCCAGGGCGGGCGCAATCACCTGCTGCACGTGGTCACGGCGCCCCGCAAAAACCATCAGAGCCTCGGTGAGAGGATCCATGGTGGCGCTCAGAAGCAGGGTTCGCAACTGTTCAGCCACAGGGGTGCCACCAGGCTCACGGGTCACGACAACGGTGCTACCGGCTGCGCGCAATCGCGCCGCAACAGTCTGCAAGTGGGTCGACTTGCCGGCACCATCAATGCCTTCAAAAGTGATGAATCTGCGTTTCAAAAGATGATCTCGAAGAGCGGAAAGAACAGGGCTCAGCGCCCGCGCTGGTACTTATTGACGGCCCGATTGTGCTCGGCCAAGGTCTCACTGAACGCGCTGGTGCCATCACCCCGAGCCACAAAATAAAAAGCTTTGATCGATTCAGGTCGACCCGCGGCCATCAGTGACGCTTTACCGGGCATGGCGATGGGCGTGGGCGGAAGGCCGTTGCGAGTGTAGGTGTTGTACGGCGTGTCCGTTTGCAGGTCGCGCTTGCGCAGGTTGCCGTCAAAAGCCGCTCCCATGCCGTAGATCACCGTCGGGTCGGTTTGCAAGGGCATGCCCACCCGAAGGCGATTGATAAATACGGCAGCGACTTTGCCGCGCTCGGCAGCAGCGCCGGTTTCTTTCTCGACAATCGACGCCAAGATCAGCAAATCAGCCTCACTGCGCAGCGGAACCTCGGTAGCACGTGCCGCCCAAGCCTGAGCCAGACGCTGCTTCATGGCGCGATGTGCCCGTTTCAATACGGCCAGGTCTTTGGTTCCTTTGCTGTAGGTGTAGGTATCGGGGTAGAACTGCCCCTCTGGCCACTGCGCAGCCTCCCCCAGCTGAGCCATCACCTGCTCATCACTCAGCTGGGTGATGGTCGCTTGCAAGCCGGGTGCCTTGGCCAATTCAGCCCGGAACTGACGGAACGTCCAGCCCTCAATCAGGCGCACAGTGGCCATCGTTTCATCGCCACGCACCATCTTTTCGAGCAAGCTGCGTGGGGTACTGGAGGCATCGATCTCGTAGCTCCCCGCGCGAATCTTCTTCGCCTCACCTGACCAGCGAAACCAGTGGTACAGGGCCCAAGAAGGCGCCTTCACACCGGCCTGCACCCAGCCGTTGGCGATGTCACGAGGCGTGGTGCCTGGCTCGATGGACAACTCAACCGTGTCGCTCGCCAAAGGCAGGGGTTGCTGCAACCACCACCACGCCCCAGCCACCGCAGCAGCGCAGCTCAGGAAGGAAAAAAACAGTAGGTACCGAAAAACTCTCATGAGAAACACCGTCAAATCAAAGTGGCTTCCTGGTTAGGAATGCATGCCAGGTGATGATAATCGCCTCATGAGCACAGCCCCCACCTCCTTCGACGGCGCCACTGAACTGACCCACTGGGGCTTGATTCATGTCCAGGGCCGAGACGCAGCCACCTTCTTGCACAGCCAACTCAGCACCGACTTCAAGCAACTCAGCGAGGCCCAAGTCCGTTTGGCGGGCTACTGCAACCCCAAGGGCCGACTGCTGGCCACCTTTTTGGGCTGGCGTACGGCCCCGGATGAGCTCTGGTTGGCCTGTCATCGCAGCGTGTTGGCAAGCACCGTGAAACGCCTGTCAATGTTCGTGATGCGAGCCGACTGCCGCTTGAGTGATGTGCAAAGCCAGGGTGAGCGCGAGTCGCCCCGTCTATGGGGCTTGGCAGGCAACACCGCACACGAGGCCTTGGCCAGGGCGGGTGACTTGCCCGTGTGGGGGCATCAGCGTCAGCCCGAAGGCTCACTCATGCGGCTGCCGGACGCGGCTGGCACACAGCGTGCCCTGTGGGTCAGCGCCCTCGCCCCCACTGCCCCCAGTTTGTCCATGGATCTGTGGCAATGGCTCGATGTTCAAAGTGCCATTCCGACGATTGAGCTGAAAACAGCCGAGCAATTCGTCCCCCAAATGATCAACTTCGAGTTGATCGGCGGCATCGATTTTCAAAAAGGTTGCTACCCCGGCCAGGAGGTCGTGGCCCGCAGCCAATACCGTGGGACTGTGAAGCGACGCATGGTTTTGTTTGACGTTGATGCCCCCGCCCAAGCCGGCCAAGAAGTCTTCCATGAAGGCGACCCGGACCAGCCCGCTGGCCTGGTGGTCAGCGCCGCACCGCGACCTCAAGGCGGAGGGAGCTCACTGCTGGTGGGCATCAAACTGGCTGGGCTCGACGGCGGCGCCCTTCACTTGAGCCACGTCGATGGCACCGTATTGACTCGACAAGCCATGCCCTACCCACTCTCGATCACGGACGACGATAAGGCCTAAACACGACCACTGAGCCATTTCGTTGGGGCAAAATGACCCGAAACATCTACGATTCCGCCAGCTTGCAAGGCGCATTTGATCGAATCCCTGACGCCTGCGGGGTACGGGTACCCCGTCTCAGTGGATTTGAAAGCTTGAATTGTTGCGGGGCCCATAGTGAAGTACACAGGCTGCTGGATTCCCGCCTGCGCGGGAATGACGTGGGGAGATGCCAAACCCGCCTCCCGTCATCCCCGCGCAGGCGGGGATCCAGGAGGGTGCCTCAGGAGCGTTATGCCCGCGCACTGCATTCCTGCAAGCTCAGCTTGCCCATGCGCCACCTGTTCGCTTTAGCGAAATCGACCTTTCACATTCACTGAGACGGGGGCACCAGCTCCCTTGGAGTTGACAGAGCGCTGGCGCAAGCAGTGCACCCAAAGGGTTCAGTAAGATGCAAAGCGAACTGTTCATCTACTACACCGTCCAGCCAGGCCGCGGCGAGGCGCTGAAAGTTGCTGTGCTGGCTTTTCAGCAACAATTGTGTGATGCCCACCCTGGCTTGAGCGCCCGCCTGCTTCAGCGCGTTGATCTGCACGCAGCACCCGATCAGCCTGCCACGTGGATGGAAATATATGCCTGCCCAAGCGGCATTCCAGGGCATTGGCAAGACCTCATCGCACAGGCCGCTGACGTCATCCCACCGGAGTTCATTCGCGGCACGCGGCATACGGAGGTCTTCGCGCCATGCGATTGATGCGCTGATTCGCACCAGTATGGCGTCCTGTTTTTCGCGTCGCGCCCGCGGGAATTAGCTATTACCCCGTCTCAATGAATTTGAAAGGTTGAATTGTTGCGGGGCCCATAGTGAAGTACACAGGCTGCTGGATTCCCGCCTGCGCGGGAATGACGTGGTGAGATGCCAAACCCTGCGCCCGTCATCCCCGCCTTCTCCCGTCATCCCCGCGCAGGCGGGGATCCAGGAGGGTGCCTGAGGCGCAGCAGGACCGCGCGCACTCCATTCCTGCACGCCCCACCTGCCAATGCGCCCCCTGTTCGACTCTTTGAATCAACCTTTCAAATCCACTGAGACGGGGTACTAGGCCTGATCCACAAGCTTCACTGGGTCAGCACATCGGCCCCAGCCGGCACCACAAATTCAAAGTGTGTCGCAGACCACGTGACCCCAGGCTTCCAATCGGCAAACTGCAGCATTGAGCGTTGCCCAAAGCTGTCGATGATTTCCAGGGCAGCCAGGTCTTTGCCACGAAAACCCACACTCAGGTACTGGAAATTGCTCTCTTTGACCCGTGGGGTGGCTTTGGCCCAGGTCAGCCCATCTTTGGCGGGCAAAGGGCTCAGGTCAAAGTCTTTGTCCAAACCGTTGCCAGACAACAGGGCCGCGGGTGTCGCGCCTAAGGCGTCTGACAACGAGCGGGTGCTGACCTGGTTCAGGTCGGGGTCGTACATCCAGACCTTTTGACCATCGCCGACCAACACCTGCTCGAATGGTTTGCTGTAGACAAACCGAAAACGGTTGGGCCGAGAAAACTCAAAATAACCGTTGGAGTTCTTTTTCTTGAGCCCGTCACCGGACGTCACGACCTGAGTGAACTGCGCTCGCCCGGTCTTGACCTCACTCACAAAAGCACGCAGGTCATCGACCCCATCGGCGGCCAAGGCGACGCCCCCACACACCAAGCCCATCACTCCCGCCACGGCCATCGTCAAAAACTTCATTCTGCGCGTGCCGGGACCATGATGTCCCGGTTTCCGTTGGTAGACATGCTCGATACGACCCCCGATTTTTCCATTTGTTCAAGCAACCTGGCTGCACGGTTGTAACCAATGCGCAAATGACGTTGCACCAGTGAGATCGAGGCCCGCCGATGTTGCAACACAATGCCGACCGCCTGATCGTACATGGGGTCGCTCTCACTGCCCTCTCCACCACCGGCCATGCTGACCTCATCGCCCTCGCCTTCCAGCGTGCCACCCTCCAAGATGCCCTCAATGTAGTTGGGCTCGCCTTGGCTCTTGAGGTAGCTGACCACGCGGTGCACCTCTTCGTCGCTCACGAAGGCGCCATGCACACGCACTGGCAAGCCCGTACCTGACGGCATGTAGAGCATGTCGCCCATGCCCAGCAGTGCTTCGGCACCCATCTGATCCAAGATGGTTCGGCTGTCGATCTTGCTGCTGACCTGGAAGCTCAAGCGGGTCGGGATATTGGCCTTGATCAAGCCCGTGATCACGTCGACGCTCGGCCGCTGGGTGGCCAGAATCAAATGAATACCGGCGGCGCGGGCCTTTTGAGCCAGGCGAGCAATCAGCTCTTCAATCTTCTTGCCCACCACCATCATCAAATCGGCCAGCTCGTCGATCACGATGACGACGAATGGCAAACGGTCGAGCGGCTCGGGCGCTTCAGGGGTCAGACTGAAGGGGTTGGGGAGGGTCTCGCCACGCTCCGCCGCTTCGGTGAGCTTTTTGTTGTAGCCCGACAGGTTGCGCACACCCAACTTGCTCATCACCTTGTAGCGACGCTCCATCTCGCCCACGCCCCAGTTGAGCGCATTGGCCGCTTGCTTCATGTCGGTGACGACCGGGCACAGCAAATGGGGAATACCCTCGTACACACTCATTTCCAGCATCTTGGGGTCGATCAAAATCAGGCGTACATCACGCGCCTCGGCCTTGTACAGCAAGGACAAAATCATCGCGTTGATGCCCACCGATTTACCCGAACCCGTGGTGCCCGCCACCAGGCAGTGAGGCATCTTGGCCAAGTCAGCCACGATCGGGTTGCCAACGATGTCTTTGCCCAAACCCATGGTCAACATCGACGCTGCATCGTTGTACACCGTCGACCCCAAAATCTCAGACAGCTTGATCGTTTGGCGCTTGGGGTTGGGCAGCTCCAGCGCCATGGTGGTCTTGCCGGGGATGGTTTCCACCACCCGGATGCTCACCAGGCTCAAACTGCGGGCCAGGTCTTTGGCCAGGTTCACCACCTGCGAGCCCTTGACGCCTGTGGCCGGCTCGATCTCGTAGCGCGTGATCACGGGCCCCGGTGAGGCGGTGACAACCCTCACCTCAACGCCAAAGTCTTTGAGCTTTTTCTCGATCAGACGCGAAGTCATCTCCAGGGTCTCGGGCGTCACCGACTCGATGCGCGTGCGCGGGGCCGAATCCAGCAAATCGACTTGCGGGAGCTTGTTGTCGTTCAACTCCGTGAACAAAGGCTTTTGTTTTTCTTTGGCCACCCGCTCGCTTTTAGGAATGTCAAGCACTGGGGGCTCGACCACGATCGGTGGGTGCGCCACGGCATGCGCCCGTTGTTCGATGACGTGTTCTCGCTCACGTTCACGCAGCGCCTTTTTGCCAACACGCTGGTCTTGCGCACGCTCACGCTCAGCCACCCGTTGATCAAACAAGGACTCCAGCGCTGCCCCAATGCGTTCGGCCAGGCGCAGCCAGGAGAAGCGAAATGCCATTGCAAATCCCAGGACCAGCATCGAAATCCAAAACACGCCCGAGCCTGAAAACCCCAACCAGCGCTGGCTGTAAAAGCCCAGCGTGCTACCCAACACCCCCCCGGCGGTCGACTCGGGGACACGAGCCTCCCAGTGGTACAGGCGTGTCCACTCCAATGAGCAACTGGCACACAACAACAACACCAACCCCAACCAAAACATCCAGCGCGGCAAACGATAGGCCTGATCCGCAGGCCAATCAGCGCCACGAAGAACTCGGGCCAAGCCGCCCAGCCACACCCGAAAGCCCACCACCATGAGCCACCAGGTCGAAAAACCGAACGCGAAAAAACTCAGCGCAGAGGCCGAAGCACCCAGCGAACCCACCAGGTTGTACACCTGCGTGGCATGCCCGCGGAAAAAAAAAGTCGAATCAGCGGGGTGGTAACTGGTCAAGGCGAGCAAGGCCAGCAACAGCAACGCCCCGGTGGCAAACACCACCGCTTGCGCACGAATGCCCGCCAGCCACGATGAATGTGGGGATCGGGGTAACGCCTCGTCGGCGGAGGCTTTGGATTTTTTACCCCGTACAGGCGCAGGGGCATCAGGGCGAAGAGATCCGAGCGGAAAGGTCATGGCCGTCATTGTCGCGGATGAACACCCACCAGGACAACTTCAGCGCTCAGATCAGGCGGTACTGACGATTGCGCCCCTGGGGAGCGCACGGTCAAGCCAAACGTTCTTTGATGATGACGGAGCCGTTTTCTTGCGTCTCGACCATGCCGCGCTCCTCGAGGTCTTTCATCACGCGGCTGACCATCTCGCGGGAGGCGCCCACCACCTTGGCCAAATCCTGACGTGACACCTTGCTGCGGATAATTTTGGTCTCGCCATCATCTTCAGCCATGTCAAGCAAGGTGCGCGCCACGCGGCCATACACATCCAGCAAAGCGAGCGATTCAATCTGCCGATCAGCATTGCGCAAGCGCTGAACCAGGCCCCGCATGATGGCGTAAGACAAGCTCGAGTTCTCGGGCAGGCAGCGGGCAAACTCAGCGCGCCCCAAAATCAGCATATCGGTCTGAACCTCCGCCCGCACAGTAGCCGAGTGAGGTTCGTTGTCGATCAAACTCATCTCGCCCACATAGTCGCCGGACTGCAACACCGCCAAAATCACCTCACGCCCCCGCGAGTCGGCCGTCAAAACACGGGCTCGGCCAGTGAGCAGGATGAACAGCGCATTCGACTTGCGGCCGTGCTCCACAATGATCTCGCCGCGCCGAAAACGCCGCTTGACCACGCTGTCAGCGATGCCTTGCGCCTGTTCGGTGGTCAGCATCGAAAAAAGCGGTACGCGCCGGATCAAATCCAGGTTGGACAACATGGCCATGAGCAATCCCTTTCCATTGATTGAAATGAGCGCGCAAACAACACTGCCCAAGAAGTCACTGTCATTGGTCACGAATGACCTGCACACCTATTTTCACGAGCTCTTGGCACAATAAGACCTATTGATGACCCGAAAAAAGGCGCCATCTTTGAATTCGTCCCCAAAGAGTTCAGCCCTGAGCTCTCAACCCCTCCAGCCGAGCACAACCGATGACAAGCACCTCCCGACACGCCAAAGTCCTGATCCTGGGTTCCGGTCCCGCCGGCTACACAGCGGCCGTCTATGCCGCACGTGCCAACCTCAAACCGGTGCTGATCACCGGCATGGACCAAGGCGGCCAGCTCATGACGACCACCGACGTTGACAACTGGCCTGCCGATGTCGACGGTGTGATGGGTCCCGACCTCATGCAACGCTTTGCCCTGCATGCCCAACGCTTCAACACCGAGATCGTGTTCGACCACATTCATGAGGTCGACTTCTCCAAGCGGCCCTTCACGCTGCGCGGGGGCTCGGGCGAGTACACCTGCGACGCCCTGGTCATTGCCACCGGAGCCTCAGCCAAGTACCTGGGCTTACCCTCTGAACAAGCGTTCATGGGCCGCGGCGTCAGCGGCTGCGCCACCTGTGACGGTTTTTTCTACCGTGATCAGGCGGTGTGCGTGATTGGTGGAGGCAACACCGCTGTCGAGGAGACCCTCTACCTCTCCAACATTGCCAGCGAGGTCAACCTCATCCACCGCCGCGACAAATTCAAAGCCGAGGCCATCCTCATCGACAAGCTCTATGACAAAGTCAAGGCGGGCAAAGTCAAGCTGCACCTCTGGAACACGCTGGACGAAGTGCTCGGCGATGCCAGCGGTGTCACCGGCGTGCGCATCAAACACACCGACTCCGGCCTGACGACCGACCTCAAGGTGAATGGCTGCTTCGTGGCCATTGGGCACCAGCCCAACACCAAAATCTTTGAGAACCAATTGACCATGAAAGACGGCTACATCGTCACTCAAAGTGGACTCACCGGCATGGCGACGATGACCAGCGTGCCAGGCGTGTTCGCCGCAGGCGATGTGCAAGACCATGTCTACCGCCAAGCCATCACCAGCGCAGGCACCGGTTGCATGGCGGCCCTGGATGCCCAGCGCTTTCTTGAGCAATAGCGCTCAGTGCAAGGTCGGTGCCGGGTGGGCCCAAAAAAAGCGCAGCATCTCTGTCGATGCATCGGGGCCCTTGGGGTCGGTATATGACCCCTGAGTCCGGCCACCTGACCAAGCGTGGCCGGCGCCATGCACAACCCAATGCTCTGCGCCCACGTGGCCCCTGGCATCTTGGTGTGTATAGCGGGTATAGCTGCAACCTTGCGCTGTGCTGGCACGGTGCAACCGCGGCGGCACCAGGGCGCTTGCACCCAAGCTGGCGGCCACCACCCGCGCGCCGTTGATCGGGTGCACAGTTTTGTCACTATCACCGTGGAAAACAATCGTCGGTCGACCGTGCGTTACCACCGACCCAGGCACCCGCCAGCCTGGCAGGCCCCAAATCATGTGCCCGGCATGGCCTTTCATGGCAACCCAGGCGGAGGCCAGATCTCTTGCCGAACCGGTGGCCAAACCCGAGTGCACGCCCACCGCTGAGAACAGCTCCGGGTACGCATCACCCAAAATGGCGGCCATGGCGCCGCCGGCGGACAACCCAGCCACATACACCCGTTGCGAATCAATGCGGTACTCAGCCATCACCGCTCGGGTCATGCCTGCCAGCACAGCCGGCTCACCTTGGCCACGCTGCTGATGCTGCTGTTGGTACCAATTCCAACAGCGATGCCCATGGGCATCAGTCGACTGGGCGGGATACAACACCAAAAAACCTTGCGCCAAAGCCAAGTCATTCATGCCGGTTCCGATGGCGAAATCATCGGGGCTCTGCGTGCAGCCATGCAGCATCACGACCAAGGGCAAGGGCACGCCGGCCTCGTGGGGCGGCACAAACAACTTGAAGGCCCGCACGTGGTGGCCCTCAGTGTGAGATCCCTCCCGAAACTGAGCCTGTGGCAACTCAGGCGCAGGGCCGGATTCGCCTCCTGAAGGCGTGCTCCGGGCAGGCTCGCCGGGTGCCTTGGCCTTGAACACCCGGCCCAGGGCCGCGCGCACCGCAGCAACAACCCCACGCAAGCCGCCGCTGCGGGCGAAACGAACAGCATGCGACCACAACTTTTTAAAAATGACCGGGGTATTCATGGGACGTCCTGCTCAAGTCTGTACTCGCGCATGGCGCGAGTTTGTGTGCGTACTCAAAAGCGGCTTATAATCGGAGTCTTTGCGAAATTCCGAGGTTGATGCCTTCGCTTGAGTCACTGACATTCTCAGTGATTTGAAGCAGGTATCCCTTGCTCTGAAACCTTATTCTATATCGGAGAAGCGTCATGGCACGCGTCTGTCAAGTCACGGGCAAGCGCCCGATGGTGGGGAACAATGTTTCTCACGCCAACAACAAAACCAAACGGCGTTTCCTGCCCAACCTGCACTACCGTCGCTTCTGGTTGGAGACTGAGAACCGCTGGGTTCGCCTGCGTATCTCCAATGCAGCCCTTCGCCTGATCGACAAAGTCGGCGTCGACCAAGTCGTGGCCGATTTGCGCGCCCGCGGCGAACTTTGAACCAACTCCTGAGGATATAGATCATGGCAAAAGGCGGACGCGAAAAAATCAAGCTGGAGTCTTCAGCTGGCACCGGTCACTTCTACACCACCGACAAAAACAAAAAGACCAAGCCCGAGAAAATTGAGATCATGAAGTTTGATCCCAAAGCTCGCAAGCACGTGATGTACAAGGAAACCAAGCTGAAGTAAAACACCAGCCAGCACCCAACAAAAAACCCGCTCTGATGAGCGGGTTTTTTGTTGGGTTCAGCGCTATCGGACTTAAACCCGAACCGCCTTGAGCTTGAGTGAAAACTCTTGCAACGCCACGATACCGCTCTCTTCGGCTTTGTGGCACCAAGCTTGCAAATCAGCCACCAGCTGCTCCGCTGAAACATTGGTGCGTGTCCAGAGCAAACGGAGCTCTTCTCGCATGAGCACCAGCTTGGCCAAGCCAGGGCTGTGCTGCAAGGCGGACTGGAGCATGGGTTTGACCTCGGTGGGAATTTTGTCTTCGTCACGGTGCAACCAACGCTGCGCCACCTTCATCTGGGCAAGCAGGCTGCCATTGCTGGCACTGTCTGCTTTCAAGCGCTGAACCTCAGCCAAACAAGCCTCACGCAGGTTGCTGGCGTATTTGGCCATCACTTCATAGCGATGGGCAATGATGGCCTCCAGGGTTTGACCATCGGCCACCGGCTTGACCGAGCCCAGCTTCATCATCGGGGGCATCTTGCGCACCTTGGCCAAGCCCACCGATTGCAACAGGCTGATATACAGCCAGCCAATGTCAAACTCGTAGGGTTTGACGGACAGCTTGGCTGACGTCGGGTAGGTGTGATGGTTGTTGTGCAACTCCTCGCCACCAATCAAAATACCCCAGGGTGACACGTTGGTAGAAGCATCAGCTGCTTCAAAATTGCGGTAGCCCCACCAGTGACCAATGCCGTTGATGATGCCAGCAGCCGTGACGGGAATCCAGGCCATTTGCACAGCCCACACCGTCAGGCCCAAAGCGCCAAACATCATCACGTTCAAGATGAGCATCAGGCCCACACCCTGCCAGGAATAACGGGTGTACAGGTTGCGCTCGATCCAGTCATTGGGCGTTTGATGACCATACTTTTCGATGGTCTCACTGTTTTTGGCCTCGGCCCGGTACAACTCACTGCCTTGCCAAAACACGGTCTTGATGCCACGCGTCACAGGGCTGTGGGGGTCTTCCTCGGTCTCGCACTTGGCGTGGTGCTTGCGGTGAATGGCCACCCACTCACGGGTCACCATGCCAGTGGTCAACCACAGCCAAAGCCGGAAAAAATGACTGACGATGGGGTGCAAGTCAAGAGACTTGTGGGCCTGGGAACGATGCAAAAAAATCGTGACTGACGCGATGGTGATGTGCGTGACCACCAGGGTAAAGATCAAGACTTGCCACCAGGCGGCACCCACCAAGCCGTCCGCCAGCCAAGCCAATAGGCTGTCGAATACCACTGCCAAACTGTCCATGAATCGCTTTCCAAGCAAGAAAATTAAGTGTCCGGATTGGACATTGGCCTCATTGTAGGCGGGCGGCTCGCAGGAGATCATCCAAAATGAACTTCAATTGACACCGCTCAAGCTCAACACCGCTCCCAAACCGCGGCGAAAAACCCATCTGTGTGATGTTGGTGCGGCCACAAACGCAAATAGTCGCCCTGTACCAGGGTCTCGGCCGCCGTCACGTGCGCCTGCAACAAGGCCTGCACTGCAGGCACAGGCTTGAAAACGCCTTTTTGGGATTCCGTAAAGGCCATCGCCACGTCTTCATTTTCGGCAGCGAGCAAGCTGCAGGTCGCGTAGACCAGGCGCCCGCCCGATTTGAGCAATCGTGCCGCACTGCTCAAAATGGCCGCCTGCTTGGCTGCCATCTCTTGGACGCTGGCTGGCGACTGGCGCCATTTCATGTCGGGGTTGCGGCGCAAAGTACCCAGACCAGAGCATGGCGCATCGACCAACACACGATCAACTTTGCCAGACAAGCGCTTGATTCGGTCATCACGCTCGTGGGCAATTTGAGCGGGATACACATTGGACAGACCGCTGCGCGCCAAGCGCGGTTTGAGCGCCGCCAAACGATGGCCGGAGGTGTCAAAGGCGTACAAGCGCCCTGTGTTGCGCATGGCCGCACCCAGCGCCAAAGTTTTGCCGCCCGCCCCAGCACAAAAATCAACCACCATCTCGCCACGTTTGGCGTCGGTCAATAGGGCCAAGAGTTGACTGCCTTCGTCTTGCACCTCCAGCGCACCCGCCTCAAAGAGCGGATGTTTGTTGAGGGCGGGCTTGCCCTGAAAGCGCAGGCCCCAGGGCGAGTAGGGAGTGGCCACGCAGGGCAGCTGGCCGGCATTCAGTGCCACAACGGCGTCGTCGCGCTTGGATTTGAGGGCATTGACGCGCACATCCAGCGGTGCTGGCTCTTGGAGGCTGCGCACCAAGGGCCAAAAGCTCTCACCCAGCTGGGCCTTCAACAAATCAGCCAGCCACTCAGGGAGGTTGTGCTGGAGTTTCTCGGGCAGGCTTTGCTGATCAATCAGTTGCACCTTGGCCAGCCAGGTTTGCTCCTCTTCCGACAAGGTGGCTTTCAAGAAACCTGCATTGCCCTGCCACCCCAGCAGCACCAAGCGCCTCGTTTGCTCGCCACGGCCCGACTGAGCCAAATGTTGGTACAGCAAACGGCGACGCACGACGCCATAGGTGGTCTCAGCCAAAGTGTGGCGCTCTCGTGACCCCAGGTTGCGGTGAGTGCGGAAAAAATCCGAGACGACGCGGTCTGCAGGGGTGTCAAATTGCATCACTTGGTGAAGCAATTCAGTGGCAAGTTCAATCAGGGCGTTAGGATGCATAGCAGGCAATTATCGTGGATGCAAGCCAACCAAAGTGGTGACCTGTGGATGAAGAAGAGTTAACGCCGCTGCCCGATACCCCTCTGGGGCGCTATCGGCACTACCGAGGAGGGCTGTATGACGTCGTCGGTGTCGCGCGGCACAGTGAAACTTTGGAACCGCTGGTGGTCTACCGGCCAGCACATCACGACGCGGGCTGGTGGGTTCGACCCCACGCGATGTTTTTTGAAACTGCGGAGTTTGAAGGCCGAGTTCAACCGCGGTTTCGCCGGGTGTGAAAAACGAGTCTCAAGCCGGCAAGCTATCGAGCCCACGCTGCAAATCGGCCTGGATGTCGGGCACGTGCTCAAGACCCATCGCCACCCGAACCAATCCTTGGGAAATGCCGGCGGCATCGCGCTGTACATCACTCAAGCGGCCATGCGAGGTGCTGGCAGGGTGGGTGATGGTCGTCTTGGTGTCGCCGAGGTTGGCCGTGATGGAGCAAATGCGGGTGTGGTCGATGACGTGAAACGCCGCTGCACGCAAGGCCGCCGAGTTGGCTGCCGCATGCACCTCAAATGACAACACTGCCCCACCCTGCCCCGACTGCTGGGCCATGGCTAGCGCATGCTGGGGGTGTTCGGGCAGGCCGGGGTAGAAGACCCGCGCCACTTGCGGCTGTTGTTGCAGCCACTGTGCCAAGGCCAGGGCTCGCTGGCTTTGGGCCTGCATGCGGATACCCAGCGTCTCCAGGCCCTTGAGCACCACCCAGGCATTGAAGGGAGATAAGGACATGCCGGCTGAGCGCAGCACTGGAACAAACCTGTCACGTATCAGCGCCTCGGGACCACACACGGCGCCAGCCACAACACGCCCCTGGCCATCGAGGTACTTGGTGCCAGAGTGGATGACCAAATCGGCCCCGAGCGCAATGGGGCGCTGCAAGGCGGGTGAGCAAAAGCAGTTGTCAACCGCCAGCAAGGCACCTGCCTGGTGGGCGATGTCAGCCAGGGCGGGGATGTCGCACACCTCGGTGAGGGGGTTGGTGGGCGACTCTGCAAACAGCAAGCGGGTCGTGGGGGTGATGGCTGCCGCCCAGGCCCGCGGATCGGTTTGTGAGACAAAGGTGGTTTGAACGCCGAACTTCGCAAACTCACGACTGAACAAAGCGATGGTGGAGCCAAACACGCTTTGCGAGCACACCACATGGTCGCCGGCCTTGAGCAGGGCCATCCCGGTGAGCAAGATGGCGGCCATGCCACTGGCCGTGCCGATGCAGGCTTGCGCGCCCTCCATGGCGGCCAAACGGCGCTCGAACATGGTGACGCTGGGGTTGTTGAAGCGCGAATAAACGAAGGCGTCTTCTTCGTTGGCGAAACGCGCTGCTGCCGTGGCCGCATTGGGGTGGACAAAGCTGCTGGTCAGGTAGAGCGCCTCGGAGTTTTCACCCCATTGGCTGGGCGGTAAGCCTTCACGCACGGCCAGGGTGTCTGGGTGCACACCCGGTGGCAGGTCAACGCGGGCAATGCCCTTGGGGATCGGCTCACTCATGAGGAGCGCTCGGAGGCGTTGGGCAAGGCCAAACGAGAGCGTTCGGTGCCGTCGTCTTCTTCACCCTGGGTTTGCCGCTGGGCCGACAAGGTATCGAAGTCTTCTGCCGTCACGTTGCCCGTGATGTAGTGGCCATCAAAGCAAGAGGCCTCAAAACCTTGAACCTTGGGGTTCAGCGCACCCACCACGCGCTTCATGGCCTCGACGTCTTGGTAGATCAAGGCATCGGCCCCAATGAAGTCGCGGATTTCCTCGGTGGTGCGGCCGTAGGCGATGAGCTCGCTCTTGGTGGGCATGTCAATGCCATAGACATTGGGAAAACGCACTGGCGGCGCAGCCGAGGCCATGTAGACCTTGCGCGCACCAGCCTCCCGAGCCATTTGAATGATTTCTTTGGAGGTCGTGCCTCGCACGATGGAGTCGTCAACCAACAGCACATTGCGGCCCTTGAACTCCAGGCCAATGGCGTTGAGCTTTTGACGCACCGACTTCTTGCGCACCCCTTGCCCCGGCATGATGAAGGTGCGGCCGACATAGCGATTTTTGACGAAGCCCTCACGGTAGGGCTTGCCAATGCGCTGAGCGAGCTGCATGGCCGATGGGCGGCTGGACTCGGGAATCGGAATCACCACGTCGATCTCGTTGGGTGGAATGGTCGAGATCAAGCGCTGGGCCAGGCTCTCGCCCATGTTGAGCCGTGCTTGGTAAACCGATATGCCGTCCATCACAGAGTCCGGACGCGCCAGGTAAACGAACTCGAACATGCAGGGGTGCAGGCTGGGGTTGTCGGCACACTGTTGCGCATGTACGGTGCCATTCATGTCGATGAAAATGGCCTCACCCGGGGCAACATCGCGCACCACCTCATGGCCGGTGCCTTCAATGACCACGGACTCGCTGGCCACGATCACCTCAGCGCCTTGAGGGCCGTCGCTGCGGCCAAAGCACAAGGGGCGGATGCCAAAGGGGTCGCGGAACGCTAACAGGCCATGGCCGGCGATGAGCGCGATCACCGCGTAAGAGCCCTTCACGCGCCGGTGCACCGCACTGACCGCATTGAAGATAGCGCCCGGGGTAAGAGGCAGATCACGGGCGGACTTCTCGAGCTCGTGGGCCAACACGTTCAACAAGACCTCGGTGTCGCTGTCGGTGTTGATGTGGCGCCGATCAATGTCGAACAGCACCTTCTTGAGGGCATGTGCGTTGGTGAGGTTGCCGTTGTGAACCAAAACAATACCAAAGGGTGCATTGACGTAGAAGGGTTGTGCTTCTTCTTCGCTGTAGGCGTTGCCGGCCGTCGGGTAACGCACCTGGCCCAAGCCCACCATACCGGGCAAAGCACGCATGTTGCGAGTGCGGAAAACGTCGCGCACCATGCCACGGGCCTTGTGCATGAAGCACTTGGTGCCTTGCATGGTCACAATGCCCGCCGCGTCTTGCCCGCGGTGCTGCAAGAGCAACAGACCGTCGTAGATCAACTGGTTCACGGGAGATTGTGAAATCACACCAACAATGCCGCACATACAAGGTCATCCTTCATTCAGGCCGGACGGAAAAAAACGAGAAAGCTCAGCGGGAAGCCAAGGCTGGATCGCGAGCAGCGCCTCGGTGGCCCATTGCGCGCTCGGAGAGGTGCGCCACTCAGGGGATCTGGCCCAAGGGGTGAAAGCCACTCCCGTGGTGACACACAACAAAATCAAGGCCCCGCGCAAGAAGCCAAAAAACCCGCCGAGCGCGCGGTCAATGACGCTCAGGGGAGTGGCCTGGATCAGCCAGCGCACCCATTTCGCGATCAAGCCCCAAATAATCAAGGCGCCTAAAAAAAACAAACCATAAGCCGCCAAGGCGTTGAGTGCCCCACCCGGTTGGCCGACGGGCAAATAGGGCGCCGATTGCGGCGCAAACACCAAGGCCGCCCCATAAGCCACCAACCAACCCATCAGGGACATGAGCTCAAACACCAAACCCCGCCAACACCCCACGACCACTGAGAGCGTGAGGATGCTCCCGAAGACTGCGTCAATCCAACTCCAATTCACGCGCGGTCACAGGTTGAGTACAACCGCGGACACACCGCCCGACTTCATGCGAGCTTGGGCTTTTTCTGCTTCTTCTTTGGAGTTGAATGGGCCCACCCGGACGCGGATGCGCTTGCCCTCGGGGGTGTTTGCCGTTTCAACAAAGGTCTTGAGCCCCAACTTGTCAACTTTGCCGCGCACTTCTTTGGCTGACGCGTTGTCAGCGAAGGCGCCCGCCTGCACGACGAAGCGGCTGGGCTTTTCAGCGGCCGTGGGGGCCGGCACGGGTGCCGGGGCTGGAAGCGGAACGGGCGCACCGGCACTGGCCTCAGCCAGGACAGACCCGGGCACCGGCGCTTTGGGGAGGACGACCTCGCGGCCCGCGTCTTCTGCGGCCTCGATGAGGGTGTCAGGTGCATCCTGATTACGTGGCGCACCCGGGCTCGACTTGGGTGGCATGGTCAAGGCCACAGCACCGTCTTTGCGAGGGATTTCAATCGGGATGTCGACCGCAACAGGTCGGGGCTGGGTCTCAAACAGCAGAGGGAAAACAATGACGCCGATCATCAGCAAGACGGCCGCGCCAATCAGGCGATGGCGGGCACGCAGGCGGGCTTGCTGAACAGCGTCGGCGAGGTCGCTGACGGTGTCAGGCGAGGCGGCGTTGCCTTTGGACTGGAAGATGGACAACAGACCCATGCGCGGTGAGTTCCTCGGGTGCAAACAGTCAGTACGCGGCCACAAGTCGGACCGCGCTCAGTTCACGTGTCGGGCTGCCAACTTTGGCAGCCCGTGCTTCAACACGCCTCCGACCGTCAGGAACGAGCCGAAAACAACGATTCTATCAGCGGGGTCAGCCTGTGCGACCGCCGCTGCAAGACCGACCTCTGGCGAGGTGTGAGTGGCCACGGTGACCGGCCCACCGGGGCCCGGCAAGGCCAACGAGGCGTGCAAGCGCTGCAAATCAATCGCTGTGGCAGCGCGAGGCCGCGGCAAGTCTGTAAAGTGCCAATGGTCGACCACCGGCGCCATGCGCGTGAGGATGGCTCGCAAGTCTTTGTCAGCCATGCCACCGAAAATGGCATGTGTGCGCGGGAAAAACCCCATTTGATCGAGATTCTGTACCAGGGCAGCCACAGCGTGCGGGTTATGAGCCACGTCGAGCACCAAGGTCGGTTGTCCCGGAACGATCTGGAAGCGTCCAGGCAAATCAACCCACGCAAAACCATTGCGGACAGCTTGTGCGCTCACAGGCAAGCGCTCACGCAAGGCTTCAAAGACGGCCAAGGCGCCGCTGGCATTGAGCAATTGGTTGGCGCCGCGCAAAGCTGGATAGGCCAAGGCGTTGAAGCGCTTTTCTCGGCCGGCCCAAGCCCATTGTTGCTTGTCGCCGGAATAGTTGAAGTCGCGGCCAAAACACCACAGGTCGGCGCCCAAGGCGGCTGCAGCATCGCTGACGCTTTGAGGTGGCAGCGGGTCGCTGACCACGACCGGACGACCTGCTCGCATGATGCCCGCCTTCTCGCGCCCTATCGCCTCGCGGTCAGCACCCAAGATCTCGGTGTGATCGAGGTCAATGCTGGTGATGACGGCGCAGTCGGCATCAACGATGTTGACGGCGTCGAGTCGGCCGCCCAAGCCTACCTCCAGGATGACCAAATCCAGGGGGGTCTGGGACAACAAGTGGGCAATGACCAAGGTCGTGAATTCAAAATAGGTCAGGCTAACCTCGGCGCGCGCCCGCTCAACGGCCTCAAAGTGCGGTACCAAGGCGCCCGCCTCTACGGGCGAGCCATTGACCCGGCAACGCTCTTCAAAGTGAACCAAGTGGGGTTTGGCGTACAGCCCCACCCGGTAGCCAGCTTGCAAGGCAATGGCTTCCAGCATGGCGCATGTGGAGCCCTTGCCGTTGGTGCCTGCCACCATGACCACAGGGGCTGAAAACGACAAGCCCAGGCGGTCGGCCACCTCGCGCACACGCGCCAGACCCATGTCAATTTCGGTGGGGTGTAAGTGCTCGCAGCGTGCGAGCCAGGTATCGAGTGTGGTGGGTAGGGGCTGCATAGGGCGAAGATGGTAAGGGGTGAGGCAGATACACGGCGCACCAGGGTCAATTTTCCTGATAATCGGGGCTTGTGTTGCGATGAGGCCCCTTTGTCCATGTCACTGATTTCCCCACGCGCCCCGCGTTCATCCTCCCGCCTTGGTCGGGGGCGACAGCAAGGTAAGGTGTTACGTCGATGGTTATGGGGCAGCCTGGCCGTTTTGGTGCTGGGCAGCGGTGCGCTGGGCACCTGGCTGTACCTGCTGTCGAGCAATCTCCCCGACATCACCGATCTCAGCCACTACCAACCCCATCAGCCCCTGCGCATCTACACCCAAGATGGGATCGAGATTGGTCAGTATGGGGTCGAGCGTCGGTACTTTGTGCCCATTGCGCAAATTCCAGCCCAGCTGCAAGACGCCCTGCTGGCCGTGGAAGACACCCGGTTTCGTGATCACCCCGGAGTCGACCTCAAGGGGGTGGCTCGCGCCTTAGTGGCCAACCTGAGAACCAGCCGCAGCCAAGGAGCCTCCACCATCACGCAACAAGTTGCGCGCAATTTTTACCTGACCTCGCGCAAAGACTACGAGCGCAAGGTGCGCGAGATGTTGTTGGCCTTGAAGATTGAGAAGCAGCTCAGCAAAGACCAGATTCTTGAGCTGTACATGAATCAAATTTACCTCGGTCAGCGCGCCTATGGCTTTGAGGCAGCTGCCAAAACGTACTTTGGCAAATCGATGGGTGAGTTGTCGGTGGGCGAGTCCGCCATGTTGGCGGGCCTGCCGCAGAACCCGGCGCACGCCAATCCCATCACCAACTTCGAGCGCGCCCGCAAACGGCAGTTGGTGGTGCTGGAGCGCATGCGCTCCACGCAAGCCATCGACGAGGAAAAATACCAGGCGGCCAAAGCCGAGCCTCTGCAATTGCAGCGCACCCCACCCCCACCCCCTTACGCCCAGCATGTGGCGGAAATGGTGCGGCAGGTGGTGCACACAAAGTATGGTGAGCAGGCCTACACGCGAGGGCTCAAAGTGATGACCGCCTTGCGTTCGACGGAGCAGCAGGCCGCCTACCAAGCGCTTCGCAAGGGTTTGATCGACTATGAGCGACGCCAGCCTTATCGCGGCCCCGAAGCGACGGAAGACTTGCCCGGCGATGTCCCAGCAGCTGACCCGATCGTGGCCCAGGCTTTGGCCGACCACGATGACGACGAGGATCTGCGGGTGGCCTTGGTGACGCAAGCTTCGCCTGGCGCGGTGGTGGCGACCTTGGCCTCAGGAGAAGTCGTGGTCGTCACCGCGGAAGGGCTCAAGGCAGTTCAGGCCGCATTGCGCGCCAGCGCCACTAAAGCGCTCCGAATTCAGCGCGGCTCAGTGATTCGTGTGGTGCGCACGGGCACCCAATGGGCCATCACCCAATGGCCCCAGGCCGAAGGGGCGTTCGTTGCCATGGAGCCGCAAAGTGGTCATGTGCGGGCCTTGGTGGGGGGGTTTGACTTTGGACGCAACCAGTTCAACCATGCTGAGAAAGCCTGGCGCCAGCCGGGCTCAAGCTTCAAGCCTTTTTTGTACTCGGCTGCCCTGGAGCACGGCGTGATGCCGGCCACGTTGATCAATGATGCCCCCGTGGTGCTGGAATCGACTTCCACCACACCTCAAAGCTGGGAGCCACAAAATTCAGATGGCAAGTTTGACGGTGCCTTGACCTTGCGCCAAGCATTGGCGCGGTCCAAGAATTTGGTCAGCATTCGCCTGGTGCAAATGATGGGGGTGGACACTGCACGGCAATGGACACAGCGCTTTGGTTTTGCGATAGACAAGCAGCCAGACAACCTGACATTGGCGTTGGGATCGGGGTCAACGACCCCGATGCAGTTGGCCGGGGCCTACGCTGTTCTGGCCAATGGCGGCTACAAGGTCGACCCGGTGGTGATCACGCGCGTGTCGGATGCCCAAGACAAGGTGCTGTTTGATGCCAGCGCCAAAAAGCTGAGCGAAGAGCAACGTGTGATCCCCGCACGCAACGCCTTCATCACCAACAGCCTGCTCGAAGAAGTCACCCGCACCGGAACGGCCGCCGTGGCGCAGGCCACACTCAAACGCCCAGACTTGTATGGCAAGACAGGAACCACCAATGACGCAGTGGACGCTTGGTTTGCCGGTTTTCAACCCAGCCTGGTGGCCGTTGTTTGGATGGGTTATGACACCCCCCGCAGCCTGGGGCCCAACGAATCGGGCAGCCGCCTGGCGCTGCCTGTATGGGTCGACTTCATGAAGCAGGCCCTGCAAAACGTGCCTGTCCAGGCCCTGGAGCCCCCCAAAGATGTGACGCAGGCGGATGGCGATTGGTTTTACAACGAGCGCGCCAAGGGTGATTATGTGATGCGACTGGGCTTTGACGAAGCACCGAAGTCAGCCACCGACCCGACGGACTCTGCCAACTATCCCCCGTTGACGACCGACTATCCGAGCGTGCCAGCGCCAGCGCCAGAGCCGCTCAAGTAGGAACAAATCGGCCTGGGCGCTTCAAATGGCAATTGCAGCCTTTGATTCCAAGCCGAACACGCCCTACTCGGACGTTGTTCAGGCTACGGCATCAGCGCTTTGGCGTTGCAACATGGCCAGGAGCCGAGCGATAGTGGAGCGTAGCTCGCGTCGGTCAACAATCATGTCGACAGCGCCGGTTTGAATCAGGAACTCGGCGCGCTGAAAACCCTCGGGCAAGGTCTCGCGCACGGTGTTTTCAATCACGCGGGGGCCAGCGAATCCGATCAGCGCCTTGGGCTCGGCAATGACCACATCGCCCATGAAAGCAAAACCAGCCGAGACCCCGCCCATGGTGGGATCGGCCAGCACGCTGATGTAGGGCAGTTTGGCTTTGGCCAGACGGGTGAGCGAGGCATTGGTCTTGGCCATTTGCATGAGGCTGAGCAGCCCCTCTTGCATGCGGGCGCCGCCTGTGGCCGTGAAGCTCACGAAGGGGGTTTTCTGTTCGATGGCGGCCTCTACACCGCGGACAAAGCGCTCACCGACCACCGAGCCCATGGAGCCGCCCATGAAATCAAACTCAAAGCAGGCCGCCACCAGCGCAATGCTGTGCACCGAACCACCCATGACCACCAAGGCATCGGTTTCGCCGGTGGTTTCGAGGGCTTGCTTGAGGCGCTCAGGGTATTTTTTGCTGTCTTTGAACTTCAACGCATCGACGGGCAAAACTTCCTGGCCAATTTCGAAGCGACCTTCAGCGTCGAGAAAAGCATCCAGGCGGGTGCGGGCGCTGATGCGAAGATGGTGGGCACACTTGGGGCACACATTGACGTTTTGCTCTAAGTCAGTCTTGTAGAGCACGGTCTCACACGACGGGCATTTGCTCCACAAGCCTTCCGGGACGGTGCGGCGGTCCGTGCGATCGCCTTGTTGCATCTTGGGTGGCAACAACTTTTCAAGCCAGCTCATGGGTGTCCTTTCAATGACTTACAACCGAGTATTGACCACAGCACCGCGTTAGGCATCCAAGGCTTGACGAATATCTTGGATGAAACGCCCGGCGGCCCCGGCGACCTGGTCGCGCGGCTGAGATTCCAGGCACTGTACCAAGGCCGAGCCGATGACCACCGCGTCAGCCACCTGGGCCACGGCCCGGGCGGTTTGCGCATCGCGAATGCCAAAGCCCACACCAACCGGCACATGCACATGCTGCCGGATGCGCGGGATCATATCGGCCACGGCGCTAATATCGAGGTGGGCGGCCCCCGTGACACCGCGTATTGACACATAGTAGACATAGCCACTGGCCATGAGACCAAGCTGCCTCATGCGGGCCTCAGTCGAGGTGGGGGCGAGCAAAAAGATGGGGTCAAGTCCTTGCGACTGCAGGCGCCGTGCAAAGTCTTCGCATTCTTCAGGCGGGTAGTCGACCACCAAGACGCCGTCGACACCGGCCGCCTTGGCATCGTTGACAAAGCGGTCTACCCCGTGGTGTTCGATGGGGTTGGCATAGCCCATCAGCACGACCGGTGTTTGGGGGTGGGTTTGGCGAAAAGACGCCACGATGGCCAGCACTTGCGGCAAACCGGTGCCCTGGGCGAGTGCGCGCTCGGCAGCGCGCTGGATGACAGGGCCATCGGCCATGGGGTCGGAAAAGGGCACGCCCAACTCGATGATGTCGGCCCCCGCGTCAGCCATGGCACGCAGGATTTCAACGCTGGCCTCAACGTCGGGGTCGCCCGCGGCCACGTAGGGAATCAAGGCCTTGCGACCCTGCTGTGCGAGGCGCTCAAAGGTAGCGTGAATGCGGCTCATGGGGTGACCTGGGTGGATGCAGCCCGAACCAGGCTGACAGTGGCTGCGCCGCCTTTGACACTTTGACCGCGGCAAGATGGGCGACAGAAAAATTCGGCACCGGAGAGATCAGCCACGGTGCCAATGTCTTTGTCACCTCGTCCCGACAGGTTGACCAGCAGGTGTTGGTCAGGGCGCATCTGCGGTGCCATCTTCATGGCATGGGCGACGGCGTGGGATGACTCCAGGGCCGCAATGATGCCTTCGGTGCGGCACAGCGTGTGAAAAGCGCTCAGCGCCTCAGTATCGGTGGCGCCCACGTACTCGGCGCGACCGATGTCTTTGAGGTAGGCATGTTCGGGGCCAACGCCAGGGTAGTCCAGGCCCGCTGAGACGGAGTGGGTTTCGGTGATTTGACCGTGGGCATTTTGCAGCAAGTAGGTGCGGTTGCCGTGCAAAACACCTGGGGAGCCCGCGGACAGACTGGCAGCGTGGCGGCCACTGGCCAGGCCCTCGCCGGCGGCCTCCACCCCAATCAAACGGGTGCCTTCATGAGCGATGTAGGGGTAAAAAATGCCCATGGCGTTGCTCCCGCCGCCGACACAAGCGATCACGGCATCCGGCTGACGGCCAATGAATTCGGGCATTTGCACCAGGCACTCGTCACCAATCACGCGTTGAAAATCACGCACCATCATGGGATAGGGGTGGGGGCCCGCCACGGTGCCGATGATGTAGAAGGTGTTGTCAACGTGGGTGACCCAGTCACGCAAAGCCTCGTTGAGTGCATCTTTGAGCGTCTTGGAGCCGCTGTCAACAGGCACCACCTTGGCCCCCAGCAAGTGCATGCGGTAGACGTTGGGGGATTGGCGTTTGATGTCTTCACTGCCCATGTAGACCACGCACTCCAGGCCATAACGTGCGCAGATGGTGGCGGTGGCCACACCGTGTTGGCCGGCGCCGGTTTCAGCGATCACTCGGGGCTTGCCCATGCGGCGCGCGAGCATCGCTTGACCAATGGTGTTGTTGATCTTGTGAGCCCCCGTGTGGTTGAGGTCTTCGCGCTTGAGGTAAATCTGGGCGCCACCGAGATCGCGGCTCAAACGAGCGGCGTGGTAGATGGGGCTGGGACGGCCCACAAAATGCGCCAGCTCAGAGCGAAATTCAGCCATGAAGGCTGGCTCTTGGCTGGCCTCGGCATAGGCGACTTTGAGTTCGTCGAGGGCATGGATGAGCGTCTCAGAGACAAAGGTGCCGCCGTAGGGGCCAAAGTGGCCGCGGGCATCGGGTTGGTGGTAGTCAAACATGGGGGCCTTCTTTGGGATTCAGGGCGGCGCGCTGAACCTGCTGGTCAGCATCGCGCACCGCTTGGCAAAACTGGTAGATGGCCTCAGGGTCTTTGATGCCCTTGGCCGACTCAACACCCGAGCTGACGTCAACAGCCCAGGGCCGAACCTGAAGAATGCCCTCGGCCACATTTTTGGCATGCAAGCCACCAGACAAAACGACCGGATGGCGCACGTGAGGGGGTATGAGTGACCAATCGAAAACCTTTCCGCCACCCCCAAATCCCTCGACATGAGCGTCGAGCAGCAGGGCCTGAGCGTTTGCAAATTGAGTTGAAAAGTCTACCAAATTCAAACCGACTTGCATGCGGGCAGCCCGCAAGTAGGGGTGACCCGCTGCATCGCACTGGGTCGGGGTCTCGTCGCCATGAAACTGCAAAACCAGGTGGGGAATGGCGTCAGTGGCACGGCGAATGTCACCCAGATTGGCATTCACAAACAAGCCGACGGGGGTCACGAAAGGGGGAAGCAAAGCCACCAACTGCTCGGCGCGCGCCAGGCTGACACAGCGGGCGCTGGCCGCATAAAACACCAAGCCTATGGCGTCTGCACCGGCTTGTACGGCGCTCAGAACGTCTTCTTCGCGGGTCAGGCCACAGATTTTGATTCGGGTGCGATGGCTCATGGTGCAGGATCGGTCAACGGGGTGGCAGACATCGGAAGCCAGTCGGCGACGGGGGTCTGGCTGGGCAAATCCCAGTGTGCATCGTAATAGGGGCCGGCGAAGTAAAGCCCGGCGGCCGCAAAAGTGGGTGCAGCGATGCGGCGATCGCGTGATCGCAATACCTCGGCCATCCAGGCGCTGGGCTGACTGCCCTGGCCGATGCACACCAAGCAGCCCATGATGTTGCGCACCATGTGGTGCAAAAAAGCGCTGCCATCGAAGTCAAGGCGCCAGTAGGCTCCGAAACGCTGAATGCGGATGGGGTACAGGCGCTTGATGGGCGAGCGGGCTTGGCATTGCGAGGTTCGAAACGCGCTGAAGTCGTGCTCACCCACCAGATGGGCCGCCGCCTCTTGCATGGCCGTCAGGCTCAAAGGTCGAAAGACCCAGCCCACGCGCCCGCTCTCCAGCGCCGGGCGCATGGGACTCTCGCGCAGCAGGTAGACGTAGCGACGACCGCGGGCGCTGAATCTGGCATGAAATTCATCACTCACTGGATGACACCACTGCACAGCGATATCAGAGGGCAGGAAGCGGTTGGTACCCCGAACCCAGGACATTTCGGGACGTAGCAGGCCAGTGTCGATGTGCACGACTTGGTTGAGGCCATGGACTCCCGCATCGGTTCGCCCGGCACAGATCGTGGTCACAGGCTGGTCGGCGAAGGCGCTGAGGGCTGCCTCCAGACAGCCTTGAACGGTGGCACCCACCGGCTGACGTTGCCACCCCTCGTAGGCAGAGCCGCTGTAACTCACACCCAAAGCCAGTCTCATGACAATGCACTGCCTTTATCAGTTTCACCAAAACGCCGGAAAAATGACATCGATGGATTCGCCCACCAGACCCAAAGCCATGTTGAACTTGGAATCGACGGTTGCAAATTCTCGACCGAAGTTATCCATGCCCTATGGGCTTCAGGCCGACGTCCTAAGAAACACGCCCGTGCAACGGAAAACGCCAGTGCGCATCACAGCACACTGGCGTTCGAGCCTGAAAATAGCAGTGTGACGCACGGTCACACTGCAAGCGATCAAGCCAGGGTGCTCAACATGGCTTGGGCCTTGGATTTCAAGGCGCCATCAGCGCGGGCGATCACTTCTTGCAACAGATCGCGAGCCCCCTCTACGTCACCGATTTGGCGAAACTCTTCGGCCAGCTCGAATTTTCGAACGAGCGGATCGCGCCCGTCGTCGTCCAGATCGAGGTCAACCGCACCGCTAGGCGCAGGCTCGGCCAAAGCGCCAGGTGAGGTGATCCCTGCGTCAAGGTCGAGAGAGATGTCACCCATGTCGAAATCCGACACCCGGGCGACCGCCGGCGGCGGGGGCGCCGGCACGCTGGGAGGATCCATGTCGAAGTTGAAGTCAACTTCGGCCGGGGCCGGAGCAGGCGGTAGAGGCTCTGCCTTGGCGTAGGCGCTATTCATCGACTCAGGGGCGAGGTCGAGATCGAGATCGACAGGCCCTGAATCAAGCGCAGGGGGCGGCTCGGGTTCATAGGAGCGCACCGGGGGCGCTGACTTCATGTCATCGATGCCCGGTCCGGCGCCCGGCGCGCCACCAGGACGGTAGAGTGGGTTGTCAGGATCGATCTGCGCACCAAGTTCTTGCGCACGAGCCCAGTCCTCGCCCTGCCCTTGGGTGAGCGTGAACAGCTGGGTGGCCAGTTGCTCGAACCCCTTGACGTCCCGACGCTTGGCGTACACCTCGAGGAGCTTGGTGCGAATGGCCAGACGGTCAGGATTGCCGCGGATGGCTTCTTTGAGGATTTCTTCAGCCTGGAGGTCACGACCGTAGGCCAGGTAGACATCGGCCTCGGCCACAGGATCGACATCGCCAATGGCATCGAGTTGGCTGAGCGAGTAGCTCATGGAGGATGAAGCCCCAGGCTCGTTGCGGGTGTCAATGCGCTGACCGCCACTCGCACCGAAGAAGGAGTCCGGCTGCAGACGGCTTTCCAGGAACGAGGTCTCACCGCTGTCTTTGCGGGCTCGACGACTCAGGCGGAAAATGCCAAAACCTGCCAGCAATGCGATCAAACCACCGCCAATCACTAACGCCAGCGAGTTGTCGCCAAAGAGTGAGCTCATAGTGCCAGAGGATTCACCCGCAGATGCGGTGGGAGACGGGGCGGACGCAGGCTCTGGCATGGGCGCCGCAGGCGCAGGAACCTCGGCCGGCATGGGCGCTGGGGCCGGCGTGGGCTCAGGAGCTGGCACTGGCACTGGCACTGGCGCTGGGGCCGGCTCAGGTGGTGGTGGTGGTGGTGGTGGTGGTGGTGGTGGTGGTGGTGGTGGTGGTGGTGGTGGCGCGGTCGCTACCACCATAGGCGCAGGAGCAGGCACGTTCACTCCTGGAGGCGAAGCGCCAGGGGCACCCGCAGATCCCGCACCGCCCTTCTTGGCATTCTCGAGATCCTTAACATTCTTAGCCAACTCTTTCACGCGCTCACGCGCTTCTTGACGCTCACGCTCTTTCGCAATCCTGACCTCTGCAGCCCCCGGGGCGCCCAGTTTGAGCGTGCTGTCTGGTACCGGACCGGGCCTTTTCTCTACAACGTCGACCTTGACTTTGCCGCCGGCCTTGGCGCTGGTGGCCTCCGTCGGGCCGCCTTGAGGCGTTGATGCCAGGCGCTGAGCGTAAGCACGGAAGTCTGAACTTTGTGCGCGAAGAGCCTCGCGGGCCTGGGCAGGCGGGATGGCCCCTGCCGTACTGGCGGCCGGCACGTTCAGCAACACACCAGTCTTCAGCAAATTGACGTTGTTATTGATGAAGGCGGAGCTGTTGGCACGTTGCAGGGCGACCAACATTTGCTCAAGAGAGACTCCCGGGCTGAGGTTTTGATTGGCGATGCGCGAGAGGGTGTCGCCCGGCTTGACTTTGTACTCAGAGTCACCCTCAGCGCGGGGCTCGCTGGGGGCAGGGGTAGGCCGGGCGGTGCGCGTCCGCGGTGGTGTGGGAACGGGCGCCTCCGCCGCAGGCGGGGCCACGGGCGGCGCTGCACGGGGAGTGGCAGGTGCCGGTGACGCTGCAGGTGCCGGTGAAATTGCCGCTGGCGTGTTGATAGGGGGGGCAGGCGCGCGCGCGATGGGGGGATCAAACAGCAGGGTGTACTCGCGCACCAGGCGACCAGAGCCCCAATCGAGCTCGAGGATCACGTCCACAAAGGGCTCTTGAACAGAACGATCACTGACCAACACCAAAACCTGGCGATCACCACGGCGTTGCAAAGACACCTGGGTACCCGGCAACACCGAGTTGTAATCAACCCCGGTTGAGCGGTATACCTCGGGCGAAGCGACACGCACTTTGAGCGCGGCAGCCTCATCCGGCGAGACACTGACGACGTCAATTTCAGCCTTCAAGGTCTCGCCTAATGCGGATTGCACCGACAGCCTGCCCAAGCCAAGTGACCAAGCCGGAGCATGTGCCAGCAATGTGGCCAAGGCAACCGATGTCAGCGCGAAGCGACCCAGTTGGAGTGAATGTCTTTTCAAAGCGTCTCCCATCTCGTTAAAACGGAGGTTATTTTCTAGTGGGCTGACCAAGCCCGAATATAGGCAGCGTGGTGGCGCGATACGAGATATTCATTAACTAGAAATCAAAAATTGGTCAGAAGATACCAAAATAAACTCGCAAGCGGTTCATGCCTGGGAAGAAAGCGAGACTAAGCGCTTCGCATTCGCCGTATTGTTGTTGACAGCCAACGCAGGCAAATGATGCATGAATTGTCGCTCATTCCAGCAGTCTTCCCTGATCCAAACGAAGCAATCGGTCACATCGTACGGCCAAAGCCTCGTCATGGGTCACGATCACGCTGGCCATGCCTTGCTGACGCGTCAGACTCAAAAAGAGGTCGAACACCGTCTGCGCGGTCGTGCGATCCAGGTTGCCCGTGGGCTCATCAGCCAAGACACACGCAGGCTTGCCCACCAACGCCCGCGCAATGGCAACCCGCTGGCGCTCACCGCCTGAGAGTTCAGACGGGCGGTGTCGCATCCGGTGCGCCAAGCCCACTTGGTTGAGCACATCGTGCGCGATATCGCGCGCCTGGGCCTCGGGGAGGCGCCGAATCCGCAAGGGCATCGCCACGTTGTCCAGGGCAGAAAACTCGGGTAACAAGTGGTGAAATTGGTAGACAAAGCCGAGGTGTTGGTTGCGCCATTGGCCTTGTTGGGTGGCGCTGAGACGGGTGAGTTCTTGGCCTTGAAGTTGGATGCGGCCTTGCGTGGGTGCCGCCAAGCCACCGAGCAGGTGCAGCAGGGTGCTTTTGCCTGAACCCGACGCACCCACGATGGCCAGGGTCTCACCAGCATGCAGGCGCAGGCTCACATCTTGCAGCACATTCACGTCGAGATCAGCCTCTGTGAAGCGCATACACAGGTGCTCAGCCTGCAACACCACCTTGCTCAAGCCATCATTCATAACGCAAGGCCTCCGCAGGCTGCACACGGCTGGCGCGCCAGCTCGGGTAAAGCGTGGCCAGGAACGCCAACACCAGCGAGATCACGGCGATGGGCACGATGTCGGCGCGCTGGGGATCGCTGGGCATGTAGCTGATGAGGTAGACGCTGGCATCGAGAAACTTCATGCGCAGCAGGGCTTCAATGGCGCGCACGATGCCGTCAATGTTGAAGGCCACCAGCAAGCCACCGCCGACACCCATCAGGGTACCAATGACCCCCGCGGCCGCACCCTGCACCATGAAAATCGCCATGACCGAGGCCGGGCTGGCACCCAGCGTGCGCAGGATCGCAATGTCGGCGCGTTTCTCGGTCACGGTCATGACCAAGGTGGACACCAGATTGAAGCTGGCCACCGCCACGATGAGCGTGAGAATGATGGACATCAGGCGCTTTTCGATCTGTACGGCAGAGAACCATTGCTGGTTGGTGCGCGTCCAGTCGCGCACTTCAACCACGTGGTCGAGCCGGGCCTGCAACTCGTAGGACACCTCGCGGGCACGGTGAAGGTCTTTCAAGCGCAGTTGAATGCCGCTGACACCTTCCACGCGAAAAAGCTTGGCGGCGTCGTTCAGGTGGACCAGAGCCAATGCACTGTCGTATTGGTAGTGGCCTGAGCTGAAGGTTCCCACCACCGTGAATTGCTTCAGGCGGGGCACCAGGCCGGCAGGGGTGAGTTGTCCACCCGGTGCGACCACAGTGACTTTGTCTCCGGTCTTGACGCGCAAGCTACGCGCCAATTCGTGGCCCAACAAAATACCCCACTCACCAGGCACCAAGCGCGCCAGACTGCCCTCACTGGCCTGAGTAGCCAACTGTGTGACTTTGACCTCGTCCTCGGGCGAAATGCCACGCACCACGGTGCCGACCATGTCGTCGCCTCGGGCCATCAGGGCTTGGGCGGCCACAAACGGTGCTGCGCCCATGACCTCGGGATGACGTGCTGCCTGGCTTGCGGTGCGCTGCCAGTCGACCAGCGGAGAGCCGGCTGCTCCGACTACCTCAATGTGGGCAATGACCGACAACATGCGGTCACGCACTTCTTTCTGAAACCCGTTCATCACGGACAGCACCACAATGAGGGCAGCCACGCCCAGGGCAATGCCGAGCATCGAGATGGCCGAGATGAAGGAGATGAATCCGTTGCGACGGCCCGCCCGCCCTGATCGGGTGTAGCGCCATCCCACTTGAAGTTCGTAAGGCCAGTTCATGGGAGTGGGATGCTACAGGACGCCCGGATAATGTAAGTTCCCCAACGGCTTGTATGGGCCTGTTGTTCTATCGCGCCCCTGCCACCCACCTGTGCCATGCCCCCTCCTTTGCACCTTGTCATTCCGTTTGCAAACGCCAGCACGCAGGCTTGTACGCAAGCCTTGCAGGGCTTGCGCTTGCCGCATTTGAACGCTCTGGCTGCACGCTGGATGGCCGGGCCGCGCGATGACGGCGACGACTTTGCCTTGTCAACGCCCCATGAACGCGCTCTGGCGCGCGCCTGGGGCTGGCACAGCACCACAGGCGCCCTGCCCTTTGCCGCAAGCGCAGTCCAAGCCGATGGCATTGACACGGGTGATTTGGCTTGGGGCCTGCTGACGCCCACCCACTGGCACGTGGGCCGCGACCACATGACGCTGCTGGATCCCGAGCACCTGAATCTGGGCGATCAAGAGTCGCGGGGCTTGTTGGAGGCCGTGCGCAGCTTGTTTGAAACCGAGGGCATGGTCGTGGCCTATGGCGCACCGCTGCGTTGGTATGTGGCCCATGAGAGCCTTGCCGAGTTGGCTTGTGCGGGGCTGGACCGTGTGCTGGGGCGCAACGTGGACGCCTGGTTGCCGGCGGGCCGCGCTGCGCGCCTGATGCGCCGATTGCAAAACGAAGTGCAGATGCTGCTTTACCAAAACCCGTTGAATGACGCCCGGGAAGCACGCGGCGAGCGCGCCGTGAACAGCTTTTGGCTGAGCGGTTGTGGCCGCTACCAGGCCCCGGCACACGACGCGTCGGTACAAGTGATCGACACGCTGAGGGGGCCTGCACTGCAGCAAGACTGGGCGGCGTGGACTGCCGCCTGGCAGACCCTGGATGCCGAGGTGCTGGCGCCTTTACATGAGCGCAGCGAAGGCACCCTGACCTTGTGTGGCGAACGAAGCTCACAATCGCTCATCGCACAACGGGTCTCGACCCTGCGCGGCTGGGGCTTGTCACTGCGTGCGCGGTGGCATGCGGCCACCGTTCACTCTTTGCTTGGAACCCTTTGATGACCCCTCCCACAATCACCGCACGCGATGCGCCCCCCCGCGCCATTTGGGCCCTCGAGCAAGCAGGGGTGCCGCCGCTGTTGGCTCGCTTGTTTGCGGCGCGTGGCGTGCGCAGCATTGATGAGCTCGATGACGGTCTGGCGCGGCTACTTCCCCCCCAGACCCTTAAAGGGGCCGACCAAGCGGCCGAGCTGTTGGCCCAAGCCATTGCAGCCCGCGAGCGGATTTGCGTGATTGCCGACTATGACTGTGATGGCGCAACGGCTTGTGCCGTGGCCCTGCGCGGATTGGCCTTGTTGGGCGCCACGCCGGACATGCTGAGCTATCTCGTGCCGGACCGCGCCGTGCATGGCTACGGACTCACCCCCACCATCGTCGACCTGGCGTTGAGCCAGCAGCCCCGCTGGTTGCTGACGGTGGACAACGGCATCGCCAGCATCGCAGGGGTGGCGCATGCACGGGCTCAGGGCTTGGGGGTAATCGTGACGGACCACCACCTGCCGGCCCTTGAAGAGGGGCGAATCACGCTGCCCGACGCGGATGTAATCGTGAACCCAAGCCAGCCTGATTGCCCCTTTGAGAGCAAGAACCTTGCGGGGGTCGGCGTGATGTTTTATGTGTTGCTCGCACTGCGCACGAGGCTGCGCGAGCTGGGGGCCTTCAGTGCCGCCCAGCAACCTAGGCTGGACACCTTGCTCGACCTCGTGGCGCTGGGGACGGTGGCCGATGTGGTCAAGCTAGATGCCAACAATCGACGCCTGGTGTCGCAAGGCTTGCGGCGCATTCGCCAGGGCAAGATGCACGCGGGTGTCGCCGCGCTGTTTGCGGTGGCAGGACGTGATCCGACGCAGGCCAGTGGTTTTGATTTTGGCTTTGCCCTGGGGCCACGCATCAATGCCGCAGGCCGCCTGTCCGACATGCGCCTGGGGATTGAGTGCTTGGTCACCGATGACCCTGGCCGTGCCGCCGAGTTGGCTGCGTTGTTAGACGGCATCAACCGCGAGCGGCGCGACGTTGAAGCGGGCATGCGCGATGAGGCGCAAGCCTGGCTCACCACGGTGCTGGATCAGGCCGCCGCTGAAGGCAGCGACACGGTGCCCGCGGCCCTGGCCATTTATCGCCCGGATTTTCACGAAGGTGTGGTGGGCATCGTCGCCTCGCGCCTGAAAGACCGCATGCACCGGCCAGCCTTTGTGTTTGCGAAAGGGCAAGATGGTTTACTCAAGGGCTCGGGACGCTCCATACCGGGATTTCATCTGCGCGATGCATTGGATTTGATCAGCAAGCGACACCCCGGCGTGTTGCGCAAATTTGGCGGTCATGCGATGGCCGCGGGCTGTACCTTGGGGCCAGATGATTTTGAAACCTTTGACGCGGCCTTTGCTCAGGTGGCTCAAGAATGGCTGTCGCCCAGCGCCTTGGCCCGCCAGGTGTTGAGTGACGGCTCGCTGGGGCGGGAGTACTTCACAGCCGCGACTGTCCAGGCGCTGGATGCCCAAGTGTGGGGTCAGGCCTTTGAGCCCCCGACTTTCAGCGATGCCGTGGAGGTGGTCTCCCAGCGCCTGGTGGGTGAGCGGCACCTCAAGCTCAGCGTGCGGCATGCGGGCATGCTGTGCGACGCCATCTGGTTCGGCCACAGTGAGCCCGTACCTGAGAAAGTCACCTTGGCCTATCGTTTGAGCTTGAACGAGTACAACGGGCGCCAGCGGGTTCAGATGGTTGTTGAAGCGGCGGTCTAGCGCTTTTTCACGCCCCTGCGATGGCCGCCATTGCCTACAATAGGGTGCGATGTCTTCAAACACCACCCCTGCAGCCTGGCTGAACGCGGATCTCCACTGTCACTCCGTGATGTCTGATGGCACCCTGGAGCCCGAGGTGCTGGCAGCGCGTGCCAAGGCCAATGGCGTGGCTTTGTGGGCCCTGACGGACCACGATGAGGTCAGCGGCCAGCACCGTGCGATTGAAGCCGCCCGGGCATGTGGCCTGCCCTACCTCACGGGCACAGAAATATCCATCACCTTTGCCGGCTGCACCGTCCACATCGTAGGCTTGGGCTTTGATCCCGATGACGCCAATTTGCGCGCGGGCTTACAGGCCACACGCGGCGGCCGCACTGAGCGAGCCCATGAAATTGCAGCCGGCTTGGCCAAAGCCGGCATCCCCAATGCCTTTGAGGGCGCCTTGCGGTACGTGGGCAACCCTGATTTGATTTCCCGCACACACTTCGCACGTCACCTGGTCGATAGCGGAGTTTGTGAGGACACTTCTGACGTGTTTCGCCGTTTTTTGGTTGAAGGCAAACCGGGTTTCGTACCGCATCGATGGGCCTCGCTGGGCGATGCCGTGCGCTGGATCACGCAAGCGGGCGGAGAAGCCGTGATTGCCCACCCGGCGCGCTACAAAATCACCCCGAACGAGGAGTTTGCGCTATTCAGTGAGTTCAAGGCGCATGGCGGTCGGGCGGTGGAGGTGGTCACCGGCAGTCACTCGCCGGACGAGTACCTGCGCTACGCTGACATGGCACTCGAGTTCGATTTGATGGCCTCACGAGGCAGCGATTTCCACAGCCCCACGGAGAGCCGGGTGGACTTGGGCGCACTGCCCGCACTGCCCACCCAACTCAAGCCGGTCTGGGAAGCCTTGACGCACCGCGTTTACGCGCCCCACTGACCCTCAGCCACATCGGCAAAGCCGGGGGGCCCCCCACCGACGCCCTGCCCTGCGTTCATGTCGCAATACCTTGAAATTCACCCCCACAACCCGCAAGCACGCCTGCTGAAGGTGGCGGCCACCGCTCTGCATGATGGCGGGGTGGTGGCGGTTCCCACAGACTCGAGTTATGCGCTGGTGTGCCGCCTGGATGACAAAGCGGCTGCCGAGCAACTGCGTCGCTTGCGGGGGCTGGACGACAAACATCCGTTGACCCTGTTGTGCCGCGACTTGAGTGAGTTGGCCAACTACGCGAAGGTCGACAACCGGCAATACCGTTGGCTGAAGCTGGGCACGCCTGGGCCGTTCACCTTTGTGCTGGAGGCCACTAAAGAGGTACCACGGCGCTTGTCGCACCCCTCCAGGCGCAGCATCGGCCTGAGGGTGCCGAGCAACACCGTGACCCAGGCTCTGCTGACTCACTTTGGGCAGCCCTTGCTGGCCACCACCTTGATCCCGCCAGGCGAGACCGAGCCACTGAACGATCCGCAGGATATCCGCGAGCGCTACCAAAAATCAATTGCAGCTGTGATCGATGCAGGCTCCACACCCAGCCTGGCCACCACGGTGATTGATTTGTCGCAAGACCCTCCGCGCCTGATCAGACTCGGGGCGGGAGACCCCCATCAAATCGGGTTGGTGGTTTGAGCGCCGCCCAAATCGCGTGGGGCGAAAATCCCAGCAGCACCTGATCGCGCACCACCAACAAGGGTGTGCCGGGCGCATGCAACGCGCGATAGCGTACGGCACAAGGCGCATCACGCTCAATCCAGCACTCGCTGAAGGGGACATCGTGGGCAGTCAACCAACGGCGCGCCAGCTCGCAGTGAACACAGGCTTCAGATGAGATCATCAAAATCTCACCAGGTTGACTTAGCAGGGCCAAGGATTGCGCCACAGAGGCGTCGTCTTCACGCATCGCCCCCCACCGGGTCGCCCCCCACACCAAGGCCAACAGCAGCGCCAGAACAAGGATCTGGCGCCATGTGATGCGGGGTGTCATGCGCCAGCACCTATGGCAGCGGTCACCACCATCTCGACCTTCCACTCCGGCTTGGCCAGCGCAGCAACCACCGTGGCGCGCGGCGGTGCGTCGCCTGGGGCGACCCAGTCGTCCCAGACTGCGTTCATGGCTGCGAAATCGGCCTTGTCCGCCAAGAAGATTTGCACCATCAGGATGTGCGCCTTGTCGGTGCGCGCTTCACTCAAAAGCTTGTCGATGGCAGCCAAGACCTGGGTGGTCTGACCACGGATATCTTGGGTTGCGTCTTCAGCCACTTGACCCGCCAAGTAGGCCACCTGGTTGAAAATGGCCATCTCAGAGAGACGGTCGCCCACGTGAAAACGGCGAATGCTATTGATCATGATGGGAAGAAGTGGTTGAAACCGTTGTTGCACTGACAGACCCTCCAGAGGCGCGTGAGCCCAGCTTGCTTTCAGTACCTTGCCAGAGTTTGCGAATGTTGGCTCGGTGCCGCCATATGAGCAACAGGCCCATGGTCAGCACGACCAGCTCGGTCACGCCTCGTCCGCCAAAAATCATCTGGTAGCACGGTGCCAAGGCTGCCGCCGCCAAGGCCGCCAAGGACGAGTACCGAAAACAAAACGCGACGCTCAACCACGTCAGTAACGTGGCCAAGCCCAGCCAGGGGTTGAGCGCAATCAATACGCCTGCTGCCGTGGCCACGCCCTTGCCACCTTTGAACTGAAAAAACACGGGCCACAGATGGCCCACGAAGGCGGCCAAACCAGCCAAGGGCACCACGTCGGGATCCAGGCCCCAAGCGCCGACGCCATAGCGGACCAGCCCAACAGGCACCACGCCCTTGAGTGCATCGAAGAGCAATGTCAGTGCGGCCGCGCCCTTGTGACCTGAGCGCAAAACGTTGGTGGCCCCGGGGTTGCCCGAGCCATAACTGCGCGGATCACTCAAGCCCATCCAACGGCTGACGATGACAGCGAACGACAGTGAACCTGCCAGGTAAGCCAGCAGCACGGCAAGCGCGGAAGGAATCAAATGCATGACAACAGGAAAGACCGGTTGGAATCAAGCCGTCATTGTCGCCGTTTGGCGAGCCGTTGGGCACGATTAACCACATCGCACCGTTCAGCGTTGCGATTTCAACGGGCCGGCAGGACGCGTTGGCCCGCCCAGCGCACATTGCACGGGACGTGCGCCCAGCACGCTCACCAAAACCTTGGGGTCTAACCCCAAGAGATAACCACGCTGACCCCCATTGATGTAGATGAGGGGCAATTGCAGCACGCTGTTCTCGACACAAACCGGCATGCGCTTACGTGTCCCGAAGGGCGAGGTGCCACCCACCAAATACCCGCTGTGCTTTTGCGCCACCTCTGGGCTGCAATTGTTGATTTTCTTGACGCCCAACTGCCGCGCCAGGGCCTTGGTGCTGACTTGGCAATCACCATGCATGAGCACCACGCAGGGCTGCTGGTTGTCGTCTTCCATGACCAGGGTTTTGACGACGTGGTGTTCGTCGACATGGAGTTGTAGGGCCGATTCAGCCGTGCCGCCGCCATCCACATAGTCGTAGACGTGGGTGCTGTAGTAAACCCCTCGCGCTTTAAGGAACTGGGTGGCGGGGGTTTCGCTGACGTGGTCTTTGCGTGACATGGTGAGTTGCGTTGGCGGGGGAATGCCCCAGTGTAAGGACACGGGTGGGCACGCGCCTTGAGCGCGGGTGAGGAGGTGTTGCACTTGACAGCGCGCTTGAGGGCCTGCTGCGACCCGGCGCTCGCAACAATGCGGTTTTTTGGTGACGGGAGAGCTCAAAAAAAAGCCAGTTCGTGACTTATTGCACGACTTGCTGAAACAATACGAAGTCATCAGTGGCGCAGCTTCCGGCTGCGCCTTTCCTGCGTCAATTCACAGAGTCCGCCATGCCCACACTCACCAAAACCACCGAAGGCACCGTCACCCGGATATGGGGCAATGCCCTGATACGGGATCATCACGGAAAAATGGTGCACCTGAAAATCGGCGATGTCGTGCAGCAAGGCGACCAGATCTTGACCACGCAAAACGGCATCGTACAGATCAATCCGGCCGAAGTGAGCTCGGCATTTGCGACGGGGGCGACGGACGAACTAGAGTTCAGCCCACCGGGCGCGGGTCTGTCGGGAGGTAACAGCGGCGCACTGAGCGAGGGGTTGCGAGTCGCCCGCATTGCTGAGCTGTTGACACCCGCCGACTTGAACTTTGCCGCAACACCCAGCAGCGTCGAGTTCAATCGCCCGGTGGCCGGCCCGGGAGACATCAACAATGGGGGCAACTCGTCTGCGCCCGCCTCGGCACCGGTCAATCTGCCACCCAACGCCTCGTCCGCCAACCTCACTGGCAGTGAAGATACCGCGCTGATAACGCCTCTTCGCGGTCAAGATGACAGCGCGGTCTCAAGCGTCACCGTGACGCAATTGCCGACCAACGGAACCTTGTTCCTGTCTGACGGGGTGACACCTGTCGTCGCTGGCACGCCGCTGACCCCTGAACAAGCTGAAGGCCTGGTGTTCGTGCCTGCGCCCAATTTCAATGGCACCGCCGAAATCGTGTTCATCGTGACGGACGATCTCGGCGTGCCCTCCACGCCGGCCACGATCAACATCAATTTGTTGCCCGTCAATGACTTGCCGGTAGCGCTGGCTGATGTTGCCAGCACCAATGAAGACACCCCACTGACCTTGCCCCCTTCTGCGCTGCTGGGCAATGACAGCGATGTCGATGGCGACACCTTGACCCTCGTCAGCGTCCAAAGCCCCAGCAACGGCACCGTGGCCATCGTGAATGGCAATGTGGTGTTCACGCCGGACGCTGACTACAACGGGCCTGCGTCATTCACTTATACCGTCTCCGACGGTCAAGGTGGCACGAGCACCGCGATCGTCAATGTATTGGTGCGCCCGGTTGACGATGCGCCCGTCGCCAATGATGACGTGAACGGCGTGACCGAGGATGGCGCCGTCACCACGCTGGTGGTGGGCGCAGTAAACGGTGTGATCCAAAGCGCAAGCAACCCCGCCGGCCGCGACACCGATGCCGATGGCGATACCTTGCGCGTGGTGGGCGTGCGTACTGGCGTTGAGGCTGCAGGCGGTGCGGCAGGCCCTGTCGGTGCGGCCTTGGAAGGCGCCTTCGGCACACTGACGCTCCAAGCCGATGGCAGCTACACCTATGCGCTGAACAATGACAGTTCCGCGGTACAAAACCTTCAGGCGGGCGAGGTCGCTCGTGACGTCTTTACCTACACTGTCAGCGATGGCCGCGGTGGGACCGATACCGCCACGCTGACCATCAACGTGACCGGGTCGCAAGATTTGACTGCTGGCCCGCCCATACTGACGCCCATCACTTCCTCTGGCCTGAATGGTGCGTATTACGGCTACAACGACACGGCAACGTCTGCGCCGGGTGTGCGCACACACAGTGACGACGGCACAGCAAGCTTTGGCCAACACGGCCCCGCGGGCAACCTGAACTCGGTCGAAGACCTTGAGCTGATCATCAACGGCCGCAATGTCGCTGTGGGTGGTGCAGATGCGGTTGTGGGCACCGCCAATGGGCCTCAAAGCAATGCCGCTGACGTGACGTTCCAAGCTCGGAACCTGGACTATGGGTTTACGCCCAGGACGACAGTCATCGGCGAGAACCCACCCATTGCTGCCGGCGCGAGCCTGCCGGTGGGCGGCCCGGCACCCGGCGGGTTGAGCAACTTCTTGAACCAAGACGCCGCAACCGGTGTGGTCCAAACAGGTGGCGCCAATACCAACGCGACGTCGGGCCTCGGATCCACCACGGACGGTGCCATTCGCTTGTCGGGTCAGATTTATCTGCAACCGGGCAGTTATGACTTCCGCATCACGGCGGACGACGGCTTCAGGCTGCGCATCGCTGGTGAAACGCTGATGGAGTATGACGCCAACCAATGGCCGACGACGCGCGTAGTGACCAATGTACCGGTGGGTGACTTCGGTGGGGGATTGCAATCCTTTGAGCTCCTGTACTGGGAGCAAGGCGGTGACGCCCGACTGAGAATCGAGTACCGGCCCAGCGGCGACCCGACCGCAACGTATCAAGTCATGACGGACACCAACACGGGTCTTTTCAGTCAGGGTGGAGCGCCCGTCTTGACCGATCCTCGCATCCAGGACTTGGTCTACGACCCCAACGCCGGTTGGCAAATTCGCACTGGCAGCATGCTGGACGGTGATGCCGCCAACAACACGCTGGTAGGCGGCGTCAGCCGCGACTTATTGCGCGGTGGCGCAGGCGACGATCGACTGGATGGTCAAGCCGGATCCGACCAGCTGGAAGGCGGTGAAGGCAACGACACCCTCATCGGTGGCGCAGGCAATGACCTCTTGATCGGTGGCCCGGGTGCCGACACGCTCATTGGCGGCGTGGGTGATGACACCTATCGCTTGTCTGACAACAGAGACACCTTGGTCGAAAACGCCTCGGAAGGCATCGACACCATCCAACTCGACGCAACTTACGTGGCCACCTACACGGGCAGCACATTCAACTTGGCGGCGAACTTTGAAAACCTCACCGCCCTGGGCAACAGCGCCATTAACTTGGTGGGCAACGATGCCAACAACCGCATCACCGGCAACAGTGCAAACAATGTCATCAACGGGATGGGCGGCGATGACGTGTTGATCGGTGGTGGTGGCAACGACACCTTGACGGGCGGGATGGGGGCTGATGTGTTCGCCTGGTATTTGGCAGATGCGGGCACCCGAGGCGCACCCGCCGTGGACACCATTGCTGACTTCAATGTGGGCGCGGGTCACTCGACCGTGGAGTCTGGCATCCCGGGCGTGCCCATCGGCGGCGGGGATGTGCTGGACCTGCGGGACCTGCTGCAAGGCGAACGTACCAGCCCGAGTGATCTGGGCGTCCCCGCCACGCAGGCGAGCATCTCCAACTTGTTGGACTACATCGACGTGGAAGTCAGCGGTGGCAACACCGTGCTTCACATCAGCAGCACGGGGGGCTTCTCAGGGGGCAACTTCAGCTCAACCGCTGAAGACCAGCGCATCGTGCTCGAGAACGTTGACTTGTATGCGGCCACCGGTGTGAGCATGGGGGATGAGACCCGGCTGCTCCAGACCTTGATCAAATCAGGGACGATCACGGTGGACTGAAGACTGGCAACCGAGGCCGGCCCTACTTGATGCCCATGCGTCGCAGGTTATCTTTGCCGGCCCAAAGCTCGTCCAGGTGGGTGAACTTCCATTCGGCATTGGATTCGCGCTCGGCAATGCGGTCACTGCAGTGCGGTTGAGACAAGTCCAAGAGTTCCGGCGAAATGTGCATTTGTGAACGTGTTGAGAAAAACACCTTCACGACCGGCGCGACGAGCGAGTGCTCGTTTTGCGCCACCACCACCGCCAAGCGACTCGACTGCATCCGTACCAAGGAACCCACCGGGTAGATCCCAAGGCTTTTGACGAAGGCCTGGAAAACCCCTTCGTCAAAATGACCTGCTCGCCACTCGGCCATTTTGCGCACCGACTCGGCAGGGTCCCAGCCTTGCTTGTAAGGCCGGGTGGAGGTGATGGCGTCATAGACGTCGCAAACAGCACCCATCTTGGCAAGTAAGCTGATTTGATCGTCCTTGAGGCCGTGTGGGTAGCCCTTGCCATCCACGCGTTCGTGGTGATGCAAGCACACGTCCATCGCCGTTTCCGGCACGCCATTGCCTCGAAGCAGAGCTGCATGCCCTAGGGCTGGATGGGTCTTGATGACATCAAACTCTTCGTCCGTCAGTTTCCCGGGTTTGTTGAGAACGTCCGTGGGCATGAACATTTTGCCAATATCGTGCAGCAACCCGGCCAAACCGGCACTGCGCACTTGGCTCTCATCCAGGTGCAGCTGTTTAGCCAGCGACACCATCAAGGCACACACAGCCACCGAATGCATGTAGGTGTAGTCGTCATGCGTTTTCAGGCGGGCCAGGCCGATCAGCGCCTGGGGGTTGCGCGACACTGAGCTGGCAATCTCGTCGACCAGTGGCAGGCAGTTTTCCGCATTCAACGCCTTGCCCATGCGGGCTTCGTGAAACAACGCCGTCACAGCCTGCTTCGAGTTGGACACCAGTGCTGCAGCCCGTTTGACTTCTTCGGACAGCGGGACGGGTCGCTCATCGGACACGGCAGGAGCCGCCGGGATGTCAGCCGCCACTTTGGCCTTCGGCTCGGCAGCACTCCTGGAGGAAGGGGGGGCATCGGCGGCGACGTCAAGCCCTTTGCTGGAGTCGATCCAGCAATGCTCAATGCCACTTTGGACCACCTTGACGACGTCCTGAGGGTCATCGAGTACAAACTTTGTCTTCCAGAAGGGATGGCTGAGCCACGCCCCCTCCAAGGAATGGAGGTGCATGCCAACACACAGGTCTTTGACAGCGATTTTTTTAAGCATCAGAGCCACGCAGGAGAGGGACAGGCAGTTGCATGGCTATTTATCGGCAGGCATCTGCGACGACTGAAGTCACCGAACTTGCAAGGATGGCGGAAAACCACGGACAGAGGGCGTGAGCAACTGATTCGTGACAGGCTCTCAGTCGGGGTTTCAAGCCGGACTGAGCTTGACGAAGAATGCGCCTTTGTGCCAACTGCCCACACCGAATTTGGCACTTTCATCCCGTCACCTTCACAATGCGGCATGAGCACTTTGCCCCCTTGGGTTCAGCCCCTGCCCCACGGCATTGACCTGATTGACACTGGTTTTCAGCGTCCCCAGTTCGATGCCAGCTACTTACTGGTCGACACTCACCGAGCGGCCTTCATCGACACCGGCGCCAACGACAGTGTGCCGCGCTTACTCGCGGCCCTGGCTGCGCGGGGTTTGGGGCCAGACGCTGTGGATTGGGTGATTGCCACCCACGTGCACCTGGATCATGCTGGCGGCGTGGGCCTGTTGATGCAACAACTGCCCTACGCCCGATTGCTGGTGCACCCTCGTGGTGCCCCTCACCTGGTGGACCCTACACGCCTGGTCCAAGGGGCCCAGGCTGTCTACGGGATCGAAGCCGTTGCCCGCACCTATGGCACCGTGGTGGGCGTCCCCAGCGAGCGGGTCACCACCAGCTTTGATGGCATGACCCTTCAGCTGGGCAGGCGCATCCTGCAGTTGTTTGATACACCGGGGCATGCCCGACACCACCACTGCATCTGGGATGCCCGCAGCCAAGGCATCTTCACCGGCGACACCTTCGGCCTGTCCTACCCCGAGCTCGACACGCCGCAAGGCCGCTACATTTTGCCCAGCAGCACGCCCGTGCAATTCGACCCCGATGCGCTGTGCCAATCGGTTCGGCGCTTGATGGCCCTGCAAGCCACCACCGCCTACCTCACGCATTTCGGCCCGGTCACCGATCTGCCTGAGCTGGGCTCACGGCTGTTGGCGCAAGTTAACCTCATGGTCGACAGCGCCCGCAGCGTGGCCGAGCTGCCCGCGGCCCAACGCCACCCCCTCCTTTGCAAACGCCTCGCATCACTCTACCTAGAGCAATACCGGGCCTTGGGGGGCCAAGTCAGCGATGAGGCGCTCTCCACTTGTTTGTCGGTTGACATTGAGCTCAATGCGCAAGGCTTGGGCGTGTGGCTGGACGCCGCGGCGCCCCAGCACTGAGACTCGGCCATGTTGTCGTGGGTGACGGGTCGCTCTTCGGCCTGGATGAGCCAAGCGCGCCTTGGCTCAAAATATTGAAAAGTGATTCTTATACTTGACAAAAATGTCATTTTGTAAAGAATGGCATTCACTATGACTCCATTTTTTGCAGATTCTGACCCTTCACCCGCTGGCGCCTTGCAAGCGTTGGGCTCGCAAGTTCGGGCCCTGCGCAAGGCGTTGCGCCTGAGTGCTACGGTGACTGCCGAGGCGGCCGGGATCTCGCGCGTGACGCTGCACCGCATCGAAAAAGGCGAGTCGTCGGTAACCATCGGCGCATGGTGCAACGCCTTGGCCGCCCTGGGGCTGTCGCTCCAAGCGATCAACATGGCTGACCAGAAGAAGCGCGCAGCCCAGGCACCAGACCGCGAGGGATGGATTCCGGCGCGCGTGGCGCTGGCCGACTACCCACAGTTGCGTGCGCTGGCATGGCAGGTGCATGGCACGGAAACACTCACGCCGATCGAGGCGCTGGACATCTACGAGCGCAACGCGCGCCAACTCGACTTGCAAGCCATGTCAGCTGATGAACAGGCTTTGCTGCAGGCGCTGCGGCTGGCCCTGCAGCACAGCCCGGCGCAGACCTAACCCGCAACATGCAGTTTGAGCGCCCACACCACCAGCGCATTGCACATGTCCTAAGCGCCTTGAACGGGACGATGCTGCGCCAGCACGGTTGTCTGTTTGGGGGCGGCACCTGCATTGCCTTGCTTTGCGGCGAATACCGGGAATCCGTCGACATCGATTTTTTGGTATCGGACCCCGCAGGCTATCGGGAGTTGCGCCAACTGCTAACCAACCCCAGTGGCTTGGCTGCCATCACGCACCCCCATGCGATGCCCCTGATGGCGCTGCGGGAAATACGGGCTGATCAGTACGGCATTCGCACCCAGGTTCAGATGGACGGGCAAGCGATCAAGCTTGAGATCGTTCGCGAGGCACGCATTGCACTGGAGCCACCTGGCGCACCAGATGCTATCTGCGGCGTCAGCACGCTCACCCGCCTGGACTTGGCAACGTCCAAGCTGCTGGCCAACTCTGACCGCCAAGCCGATGACGGCGTATTCAGCCGCGATGTGATTGACCTGGCCATGCTGGCATTGCCGTTGCCTGCCCTGCGGGCCGCCCTTGCCAAAGCCGAGCAGGCCTATGGCGCCTCGGTCACGCGCGACTTGAGCAAGGCCATTGACCGCTTGCAGAACCGCACGGGCTGGTTGGAGCGCTGCATGCAAGTGATGTCGATGCAGCTGCCCAAGGCGGTGCTATGGCGAAAGGTGCGGGCCTTGAGGCGCATCGTCCCTGCGGTCTAGTACCCCGTCTCAGTGAGTTTGAAAGGTTGATCCGCCAAAGCGAACAGGTGGCGCATGGGCAGGCGGAGCGTGCAGGAATGGAGCATGCCCGGGCCTGTTGCGCTTCAGGCACCCTCCTGGATCCCCGCCTACGCGGGGATGACGGATGTGGGCGGGGATGACGGGGTGGGCGGGGATGACGGGTGTGGGCGGGGGTAACGGGCGCAGGGGTTGGCATCTAGCTACGTCATTCCCGCGCAGGCGGGAATCCAGCAGCCTGTGCACTTCACTATGAGCCCGGCAACAATTCAATCTTTCAAATTCACTGAGACGGGTCCTAGTGCCTCGCCTCAGTGGCTGCCAAAATCACCTCAGGGGGCGCTTGCACCAACTCAATCAGCACGCCCTCGCCCCCCCACGGAAACTCTGCACTGCTTTTGGGATGAATGAAGCAGATGTCATGCCCTGAGGCCCCGGGGCGAATTCCGCCAGGTGCAAAACGCACCCCCTGTGCGCTCAACCACTGGACAGCCGCAGGCAGATCATCAATCCACAACCCGATGTGGTTCAGCGGTGTGGTGTGGACAGCAGGTTTTTTATCAAGGTCCAGCGGCTGCATCAGGTCGACCTCGACTTGCCAAGGGCCGTGGCCCAGTACGCAGATGTCTTCGTCGACATTTTCGCGCTCCGACACGAAAGTGCCTTGGGGCGTCAAGCCCAACAAGTCCACCCACAGCGTGCGCAGGCGGTCTTTGCTGAGCCCACCAATGGCCACCTGTTGCAGCCCCAACACCCGAAACGGTCGCGTCATCTCTCACCCCTTGAGTGCCAAATCATCCAAACGTAGCGTAATCGACCGGCGCACCTGACCCTGTACATCTTTCAACGACAAGCGCACCTGCCGCGCGGCCCAATCGACATCCACCACCCCAAAATTCACCTCGCCCAAAATGTCACCCAAACGATTGGGCCCGGGCTCGGGCGCATTCGGAAAAGATTGTGTGATGCCGCTGCTGGTGACCTCGGTCAAGCGATAGGGCGCATCCTGCTCATGTTGGTATATCGCGCCCAAGTGCCGGTCACCTGACAGCATCACCACGCCTTGCGCACGCGTTTCACGCAGCAACGCAAGCAAGCGTGACAGCTCCCGCGGCAAATTGCCCCAACGCTCGTAGCCATGCCCCTGCGCCAACACCTGCACGCTGGACACCAGCAAACGCAAGTCGGCGGGTACCTGGAGTTGCTCGCGCAGCCACGCCCACTGGCTGTCACCCAGCATCGTCTTGTGCGCAGCATCGTCCGGGACGTAGCGCTCTTTGCCCGGCGCATTGAACTGGTCGGTGACCTTCAAGGGTGAACGAAACCACCGTGTGTCCAGCAATATCACCTGCACACGCCGCCCTGGGGGGCCGTGCACCACCGCGTGGTACAGCCCGGCCCTGTGCCGACGCGGATCCTGCAGCGGAACCTGCCAAAACGACAAAAATTCATCCTTGCTCAATTGCTGATCGGTGAACTCCGCTCCGCCGTCGTTGACACCGTAGTCATGGTCGTCCCAGATGGCCCAGTGAGGGATGCGCGCACGAAACGCCGCCATGCCAGCCTGTCCTGCCGCCTTGACATAGGCGGCGCGCAGGCGCTCCAGGCTAAAAAACGCGCCACTGGCATAAACGTTGTCGCCCGCGAAGATGAACGCATCGGGCTGGTCGGCCAACACGGCCTGCCAAATCGGCTGCGGCCGGTCTTGGTGGATACACGAACCAAAGGCAATCCGTTGGACCACCTGGTCTGCGGGCAAGGGCTCTGCAACGAGGCCTTGCGGCACGGGCTGGGATGAGCCGGCACAGCCCGCCCCGCAGCAAGCTGACAAAGCGGCCAACATCAACTGGCGACGCCGCCTAGAAATCACAGGAAGGCGAAAGTTCATTTGAACCTCAAAATCACTTGGTCGACCGCCAAGGTGTCCCCTTGCGGGGTGACCACCTGATCGATCACGTGCTCGCTCTCGGCGAGCAGCACGTTTTCCATTTTCATGGCTTCGATCACGGCCAGGCGCTCGCCGGGCATCACCTTTTGCCCCGGCACCACGGCCACTTCGACCAACAGGCCGGGCATGGGTGAGCGCAAGAACTGTGACCAATCTTGGGGCGGCTTGAACGGCATGAGCTGGCTCAAGGCTGCCGCGCGCGGCAACATGACGCGGGTGGCCACGCACACCCCGTCGTGCGTGATGTGGGTGGTCAAGCCCTGGCGCTCCACCTGGGCCACGAAGGGCTGCCCATCGAAGGTGCCATGCACCGCCAGCAAGCGCAAAGGCCCTTGCAGCGTTATGACGTGAGCTTGTCCCGGCAAGCCCACATGAATCTCATCGCCTTGCGTGTGAACGGTGACGGGGATGTGCTGATGCTGCCCCAAAGGGTCCAACAACACCACCACAAAATCACTCCCGATCTGCAGCTCATGGCCTGGCAGCTGACCGCTGATGCGCGTCGCGCGCTCCAGCAAACGGCGGTGCACCGCGGCCGCCAACGACCAGACAAAAACGGGCTGCGGGTGGGCCGCCGATGCGCTGTCAAAGCCCTTAGAAAAATGATCGGCAATGAACCCGGTGTGAAAGTCGCCGGAGACAAACTTCGGGTGCGACAACAGCGCCGCCTGAAACGGCAGGTTCGTGCGTATGCCTCGAATGGCAAAGGCATTGAGGGCCGTGCGCATCTTCTGGATCGCATCCAAGCGATCCACCCCGTGGGTGATCAACTTGGCCACCATCGCATCGTAGTGCACCGAAATCTCGCCCCCCTCGGCCACGCCGCTGTCGACCCGCACGCCCGCACCAGTCAACGGCGGCTCATAACGCACCAGGCGTCCTGTGCTGGGCAAAAAATTGCGAGCTGGGTCTTCCGCATTGATGCGGCATTCCATCGCCCAGCCCTGACGCACGATGTCGGATTGGGCGAACGCCAAGGGCTCGCCCGCGGCAATGCGAATCATCTGCTCCACCAGGTCCAGACCCGTGATGCACTCCGTGACGGGGTGCTCGACCTGCAAGCGTGTGTTCATCTCCAAGAAGTAAAAATCGCGCTGGGCCCCCACCACAAACTCCACCGTCCCGGCCGATTGGTAGTTCACGGCGCGCGCCAGGGCCACCGCTTGTGCCCCCATGGCTTGTCGAGTGGCTTCATCGAGAAACGGGCTGGGGGCCTCTTCAATCACCTTTTGGTGGCGCCGCTGAATCGAGCACTCGCGCTCCCACAGAAAGACAGTGTGGCCTTGGGCATCGGCCAGCACCTGAATCTCGATGTGCCGGGGCGACTGAACGAACTTCTCGATGAAGACCCGGTCATCGCCAAAGCTGTTGCGCGCCTCGTTGCGACACGCCACATAGCCGGTGCGCAAGCTCGCCTCATCGAATGCCACGCGCAAGCCCTTGCCGCCGCCCCCTGCACTGGCCTTGACCATGACGGGATAGCCGATGCGCTGGGCAATCACGACAGCCTCGTCCACCGTGGCAATGGCCTCGTCATGCCCGGGGATGACGCTGACCCCCGCCGCCAGGGCGAGCTTCTTGGAGGCAATTTTGTCGCCCATGGCCGCAATGGCCTCATGCTTGGGGCCAATGAACACCACACCCGCGGCCTCCACGCGGCGTGCGAACTCGGCGTTTTCACTCAAAAAACCGTAGCCAGGATGGATGGCCTGCGCCCCCGTATCGAGGGCCGCCTGCAATATTTTGTCCATCACCAGATAAGACTCACGGCTGGCTGCAGGCCCAATGCCCACCGCCTCATCGGCCCAAGCCACATGCTGGGCATCGCGGTCAGCATCGGAGTAAACCGCCACCGTGCGAATGCCCATACGGCGCGCGGTGCGGATCACGCGGCAAGCGATCTCGCCGCGGTTGGCGATCAAGATTTTCTCAAACATGGCAGGGGGCCTCACAGCGGCATGTTCCCGTGCTTGCGCCACGGGTTGTCGATCTTTTTGCTGCGCAACATCACGAGCGAGCGGCAGATCCGTTTGCGGGTTTCATGCGGCTGAATCACATCGTCGATGTAGCCACGCGCCCCGGCCACAAACGGATTTGCAAAGCGGGCTTTGTACTCGGCCTCACGCGCTGCCAGCTTGACCGGATCGGCCTTGTCCTCGCGAAAAATGATCTCCACCGCCCCCCGTGCGCCCATCACCGCAATCTCGGCGTTGGGCCAAGCAAAATTCACATCGCCCCGCAAGTGCTTGGAGGCCATCACGTCATAGGCGCCCCCATAGGCCTTGCGCGTGATCACGGTAACCTTGGGCACCGTGCACTCAGCATAGGCGTACAACAGCTTGGCGCCGTGCTTGATGATGCCCCCATACTCTTGCGCCGTACCCGGCAAGAAACCTGGCACATCCACAAAGGTGATCACGGGGATATTGAAGGCATCACAAAACCGCACAAAGCGCGCCGCCTTGACACTGCTCTTGATGTCCAGACACCCGGCGAGCACCAGGGGCTGATTGGCGACCACGCCCACCACCTGGCCCTCCATGCGCCCGAACCCAATCAGGATGTTGGCCGCGTACTCAGGCTGCAGCTCAAAAAAGTCGCCATCGTCCAGCGTCTTCACAATCAACTCGCGCATGTCGTAGGGCTTGTTGGGGTGGTCAGGCACCAGGGTGTCCAGCGACATGTCCACGCGGTCTGCCGGGTCACCCGAGTACAAGGTTGGCGCCTTCTCGCGGTTGTTCAGCGGCAGGTAGTTGAAGAACCGCCGCAACATCAGCAAGGCCTCGACATCGTTGTCAAAGGCCAAGTCGGCCACACCACTTTGCCGAGTGTGCGTGAGTGCCCCGCCCAGGTCTTCGGCACTCACCTCTTCATGGGTGACGGTCTTGACCACCTCCGGCCCCGTGACGAACATGTACGAGCTGTCCTTGACCATGAAGATGAAGTCGGTCATGGCGGGGCTGTAAACGGCCCCGCCAGCACAGGGGCCCATGATCAAACTGATCTGGGGCACCACGCCTGAGGCCAGCGCATTGCGCTGAAAGACCTCGGCATAGCCCCCCAGCGAGGCCACGCCCTCCTGAATGCGCGCGCCCCCGGAATCATTGAGCCCGATGACGGGTGCGCCGACCTTCATCGCCTGGTCCATCACCTTGCAAATCTTCTCGGCATGGGCCTCAGACAAGGCACCGCCAAACACGGTGAAATCTTGGCTGAAGACGAACACCAGGCGGCCATTGACCATGCCGTAGCCGGTGACCACACCATCACCGGGCACCTTTTGCTCGGCCATGCCAAAGTCTTGGCAACGGTGCTCGACGAACATGTCCCACTCCTCAAACGTGCCCTCGTCCAACAAGAGCTCCAGCCGCTCGCGAGCGCTGAGTTTGCCTTTGGCGTGTTGCGTGGCAATGCGTTTGTCACCGCCGCCCAAACGGGCCAAACGGCGTTTGTCTTCCAATTGCGCCAAGATATCGTGCATGAAGTCTCCGGTTGGCCTGGGTCCGCTCAGGACATCGGCCGCTCAAACAAATACAGCAAGGCCCGCGCTGCGGCAGAGGGCGCCACACGCCCCTGGCTCACGGCTTGGGCGGTGCCTGACAGTGCAACCTGCACGGCAGGGTGCTTGTGAAAATCAGCCATCAAGCGGGCATGGATCAAGTCCCACATCCAGGCCAAGGCCTGTTCTTGCCGCCGCCGCGCAAACTGCCCCGTCTCACGGCGCCGGGCGACAGCAAGCTGCACCGCGGCCCAAAACTCAGGGACGCCTTGATGGCGCAAGGCACTCAAACATAAAACCTGTGTGGCGTCGTGTGCGTGGGTCAAACGCAAGGCGCCCACCACCTGCGACTGCGCCAATGCGGCCGCCTGCGGATCGAGGTCCGACTTGTTGATGAGTACCAAGTCGGCCAACTCCATCACCCCCCGCTTGATGGCCTGCAAGTCATCGCCCGCATTGGGCAACTGCAACAGCACAAACAAATCACTCATGCGCGCCACAGCGGTCTCACTTTGCCCGACGCCCACGGTCTCAACGATGACCACGTCATAGCCTGCGGCCTCACACACCAGCATGGCCTCGCGCGTCTTTTCAGCGACGCCGCCCAAGGTGCCTGAGGCCGGACTGGGCCGAATGTAAGCCTCATCCTTGACAGACAACTGCGCCATGCGTGTCTTGTCGCCCAAGATCGAGCCACCGTTCACGGTGGACGAGGGATCAATCGCCAACACCGCCACCTTGTGGCCCTGGGCAATCAAGCTCAAGCCCAAGGCCTCAATGAACGTGGACTTGCCCACCCCCGGCACCCCGCTGATGCCCAAGCGCAAGGCGCCCCCCGTTTGGGGCAACAAGGCGTTGAGCAAGGCATCTGCCCGCACCCGGTGATCGGCACGGGTGGACTCCAGCAAGGTGATCGCTTTGGCAAGTGCCCGGCGCTCACCGGCCAGCACAGGCGCCAGCAGCGGGTCAGGGGTGTGCGCTGCGGGGTTTGTTGGAGGTGTCATCGAGATCGCCCCCGCGACCCGAGAAAACTGCACGTCACAGGACGCCCTGCATGGCCGCCTTGATTTTCTCAAGCACATCTTTGGCTGACGCTGGGATGGGGGTGCCCGGGCCGTAAATGCCTTTGACGCCCAGGTCAAACAAGAAGTCGTAGTCTTGTCGTGGCACCACGCCCCCGACAAACACCAAAATCTCACCAGCCCCCTGCGCCTTGAGCGCCTCAATGATGGCGGGCACCAAGGTCTTATGGCCGGCGGCCAAGGTACTCACCGCCACGGCATGGACGTCATTTTCAATGGCCTGGCGGGCGCATTCTTCGGGGGTCTGAAACAAGGGGCCGATGTCGATGTCAAACCCCAGATCGGCATAGGCCGAGGCCACCACCTTGGCGCCGCGGTCATGCCCGTCCTGCCCCAGCTTGGCGATCATCAAACGCGGCCGACGCCCGTGTGTCTGCGCGAAATCCTTGATCTCGGCTTGAAGCTGAGCCCACCCCTCGGCGCTGTCATAGCTGGCTGCGTACACACCGGTCACCTTTTGCGTATCGGCGCGATGGCGCCCCCACACTTTCTCCAAGGCATCACTCACCTCACCCACTGTCGCCCGCAAGCGCATGGCCTCGATCGACAAGGCCAGCAAATTGCCCCGCTCTGGCGCCATGGATGCCGCACAAGCCGTGAGCGCATCCAACGCCGCCTGCACCGACTGGCCATCCCGCTGTGCGCGCAACTGCTGCAAACGCCGCACCTGATTGTCACGCACGGCGACATTGTCAATGTCCAAGGTCTCAATGGCGGCCTCTTCAGCCAGCTTGTACTTGTTGACACCGACGATCACATCTTTGCCAGCATCGATCCGTGCCTGCTTTTGCGCGGCGCTGGCTTCAATCTTGAGCTTGGCCCAGCCACTGTCGACGGCCTTGACCATGCCCCCGAGGGCGTCGACCTCTTCAATGAGCGCCCAGGCCTTGTCGGCCATCTCCTGCGTCAAGGACTCCATCATGTAGCTGCCCGCCCAAGGATCAACCACGCTCGTGATGTGCGTCTCTTCTTGGATGATGAGCTGGGTGTTGCGCGCAATGCGCGCGCTGAACTCGGTGGGCAAGGCAATGGCCTCATCCAAGGCATTGGTGTGCAAACTCTGCGTGCCGCCAAACACGGCGGCCATGGCCTCGACCGTCGTGCGCACCACGTTGTTGTAGGGATCCTGCTCGGTCAAACTCCAACCCGAGGTTTGGCTGTGCGCGCGCAACATCAAGCTCTTGGGGTTCTTGGCCCCAAAGCTGTCCATGATGCGCCACCACAGCAAACGCCCGGCCCGCATCTTGGCCACCTCCAGGTAAAAATTCATCCCCACCGCCCAGAAAAAACTCAGGCGCCCAGCAAACGCATCGACATCCAAGCCCTGCGCCAACGCCGCCTTCACATACTCTTTGCCATTGGCCAGGGTGAACGCCAACTCCAGTGCCTGGTTGGCCCCCGCCTCTTGCATGTGATAGCCCGAAATCGAAATCGAATTGAACTTCGGCATGTGGCCTGCCGTGTAGGCAATGATGTCGCCCACAATCCGCATGCTGGGCTCAGGCGGGTAGATGTAGGTGTTGCGCACCATGAACTCTTTCAGAATGTCATTCTGAATCGTGCCGCCGAGCTCAAGCGCAGGCACCCCCTGCTCCTGCGCCGCCACGATATACGCGGCCAACACGGGCAAGACCGCGCCATTCATCGTCATCGACACGCTGACCTGGTCCAGGGCAATGCCATCGAACAAAATTTTCATGTCCTCGACACTGTCGATGGCCACCCCCGCCTTGCCCACATCACCCGTCACCCGCGGGTGATCGCTGTCATAGCCGCGGTGCGTGGCCAAGTCGAACGCCACACTCACGCCCTGCCCACCCGCAGCCAATGCCTTGCGATAAAACGCATTCGATGCTTCCGCCGTTGAAAACCCCGCGTACTGGCGAATCGTCCAGGGACGCACGGCATACATGGTGGCCTGCGGGCCGCGCACATAGGGCGGCAACCCAGGCAAGGTATCGGTATGCGGCAAGCCCTGCACATCGGCAGCGGTATACAAGGGCTTGACCACAATGCCCTCGGGCGTGAGCCAATTCAAACCGGCCACATCCCCCCCGGCAGACTTGGCGGCAGCCTTCTCCCACGACGACAAAGAGGAGGAATTCAAAAAAGAATCGTTGGACATGACCATGCGTGCACTCGGGAAAAGAAGTGGCGGAAGTTTGCGCCCGACTTTACCGCTCCCGGCCCTGATATTTTCACGAGCGCACAATCGCGGCCATCGCTGCCACATTGCGGCCACATCGCACCCACGCTGACCATGACTGACACTGCCCCTGCCGCCCGCCCCATCATCAGCCTGATCGCCGCTGTGGCTCGCAACGGGGCCATTGGCCGAGACAACGCTTTGTTGTGGCGTCTGCCCGAAGACCTTCAACACTTCAAGCGCACCACCCTCGGCTGCCCCATCATCATGGGCCGAAAGACCTGGGATTCCATCGGCCGCCCGCTGCCCGGCCGCGCCAACATCGTCATCACCCGCGATGCCCGCTGGTCTGCCCACGGCGCCACCACCGCCACCACCTGGGGCCAAGCCCTGCAAGCCGCAGGCGACGTGGCCAAAGTGTTCGTGATCGGGGGGGCTCAAATTTACGCCCTTGCCCTCCCCCACGCCCACGAATTGGTGCTCACGGAAGTGGATGACGCGCCCGAGGCCGACACCCACTTCCCCAGCTGGGACACACAGGCCTTCCGAGAGACTCACCGCGAAGCCCACCAAACCTCGGGCCTTGGCTATGCCTTCGTCACCTACCGCAGAGTCAGCCCCTGACGAGCTGCCTCAATGGCACATCAACAAAGGCACCGTCATGGTGTCGAGCAGCGTGCGCGTGACCCCGCCCAGCACCCACTCGCGGGCCCGGCTGTGGCCATAGGCGCCCATCACGATCAAGTCTGAATCGGTGTCAGCGGCAAGCGACAAAATATGCTCGCCCACCCGTCGGGCGCTGCGCACATGGCGATGAAACCTGGCCGACACCCCGTGCTGTGTCAGGTAACGCTCCAGCGGCACCAGGGAGGCAGCTTCACGGGGGTCTTGATCCGAATCGTTTTGCCATGTGGCCACATGAACGTGCTTCGCCCGCTGCAAAAACGGCAGCGAGGCCGCCAGGGCACGGGCACTCTCGCGCGAGTCTTTCCAGGCCACGAGTACCGTCTGACCGGGCAAGCGCTCAAACCCGACATACGGCACCACCAGGGCAGGCTTACCGCTGTGCACCAGCACCGACTCGACCCAACTCGCGGGCAAGTCAGGCCCACTGTCACTTTCGATCTCTCGCTGGCCCAACACCATCAAATCAGCCGTCCAAGACTGGTGTACGAAGGCCTGCACGGGATCTCCGTGTCCCTCCAGCCAATGTGACACTGCCTGGGTTGACACGGGCAATCGCCCAAACGCAGCCTTGGCCTTGTGACGCCGCTCGGCCTCATAGTTTTGCATCACTGCAAATACCTCCGGCCCCACATTGAACGTGTACGGATACTGAACCGACGCCGGCATTTCGGCATACATGGCCGTCACTGAGGCATGGTGAGACTCTGCCAACTGTTGTGCCAGCTGCATACGCTCGACGCAACACGCCGATGCATCCACATGCAACAGAATCGATTGAAGGGGGCTCATTGCAATCTCCCAGAGTGACATGATCGTGTCACCAGGTTAGAGCGCTCAACGTCGACGCCGATTGACTCTCATCAAACTTCGCTTGTATTGATTGAAATCAATGTGCACACCCCATCCCCAGGCGCACCATGAATCCTTTCCAGCTACCGAGGATTCTCATGAAAGTACTCTTGGCCGTCGACGGCAGCATCTACAGCAAGCGCATGGTGACCTACTTGGCGGCACACGATGAGCTGCTTCGAGGCGATCACGACTACACAGCGCTCACCGTGGTTCCGGGTATCACACTGAACGCGGAGGTTTACGTCGACCCCGAGCAAGTGCGCAAACTGCACCGCGAACAGGCCGAGGCCATTTTGCGTACTGTGCGTGCGTTTGCCGAACAAAACCGATGGACGCTGAGCTGCATGACCCTGGAGGGCGACCCCGCGACCACCATCGCCGAGCAAGCCAACGCCGGCCACTACGACCTGCTGGTCATGGGCAGCCACGGCCGATCCCCGCTGGTGGGCTTGGTGCTGGGCTCGGTGGCCAACCGGGTGCTGGCGCAGTGCAGATCGCCCGTGTTGTTGATTCGCTAAGGATCGCTGACTGGTGCAGCTGTTTGGCTTACGAGGCCCGAGGGTGGCGCTTGCGTCACACGGCCTCCCACCCCAGGACGCCCTTGACTTGGGTCATCGGTCGACTCAAAGCCCCCCCGAGGTTCAAACACATTGCCACGCAGCAAGGCCTCGAACTCTTCGGCCGCAATCGGTCGGCTGAAGTAGTAGCCCTGCATTTCATCGCAGGCTAGCTCGCGCAAGAAATCTTGCTGCTCGATAGTCTCGACACCCTCCGCCACCACGGTCAAGCTGAGGGTCTTGCCCATCGCAATGATCGCGCTGGTGATGGCTTTGTCGTCCGAGTCAGTCGCCAAATCTTGAATGAAGGAGCGGTCGACTTTGAGGGTGTCGATGGGAAAGTTTTTGAGTTGTCCGAGCGACGAGTAGCCGGTTCCAAAATCATCGATCGCCAAGCGCACGCCCATTTTTTTGATGGCGGTGAGCAGTTGGATGGCGTGCTCAATGTTGTGAATGAGCATGCCTTCTGTGATCTCTAGCTCCAGCAAATGGGGCGGCATTCCGGTGGCCTCAAGGATGTCGCGGATGTCGCCGAGCAAGCCCTCGTCTGCAAACTGCCGCACCGACAAATTGACTGCGACGTTGATCGGCGGCAGGCCTTGGCGCTGCCAGACCATGTTTTGCGCGCAGGCAGTTTTGAGAACCCAGCGCCCGATGTGCACGATGAGGCCGGTCTCCTCAGCGACAGGGATGAACTTGGCAGGCGCGACGACCCCCAGCTCAGCGCTGTTCCAGCGCAAAAGGGCCTCCACCCCGCTGATGGCGCCGGTCTTGAGGTCAAGTTTGGCCTGGTAGTTGAGCGAGAACTCGTGGCGCTCCATGCCTCGGCGCAGCGCAGACTCCAGCGCGAGTCGCTCCAGTGTCTGTGCATGAATCTCTGGCGAGAAAAACTGAAAGTTGTTTTTCCCTTCGCCTTTGGCCACGTACATGGCACTGTCCGCGTTTTTCATCAGCGTTGTCTCGTCATGCCCATCAGAAGGGAACATGGCGATGCCGATGCTGGCACTGACGCGGCACTCTTGCCCCAGCAGAATCATGGGCCTGCGGGCGGCCTCAAGCAGCTTTTCGGCCACCAAGGCAGCTTGGTGGCGGTCGCTAACCTCTTGAACTAAGGCCACGAATTCATCGCCACCGAGGCGGGCAATGACATCACTGGTTCGCAAGGTCTCTTGAAAGCGGGCGGTGATCTCCTTGAGCAGGTGGTCGCCAGCTTCGTGGCCGAGGGTATCGTTGATGAACTTGAAGCGATCTAAGTCGATGAACATCACCGCAAAGCTGCGCTTGTAGCGCGAAGCGCTGGGAATGGTGACGTTCAGCAGGTTGCTAAACATGGTGCGGTTGGGCAGGCCGGTGAGCGCATCGTGCCGCGCCATGTGCCGGATGCCTTCTTCAGCAACCATTTGCTCGGTGATTTCGCGCGCCACCCCTCGGTAGCCTAGAAACACACCTTGCGCGTCCAGGCGGGGCTCGCCGCTCATGCTGATGTAGTACGGCGCAAGACCAGGCGCCACACGCATCATGATGACGTCACGGTAGGCCAGGTGTTGACGCACCAGTTCACGAAACTCGTCCCAGTGACCCGGCGCCTGGATTTGCATGCGGCTTTCCCACATGCAGCGACCAATCAGTGGGTTGGTGCCGTCGTCGTCAGTCAGGTGGCGGCTGTCAAGGCGGGTAAAGCGGTACTCTGCGTCTTGCTCCCAGTACCAGTCGGAGGACAAGTGCGTCAAAGCACGAAACCGCGCTTCGCTATCGCGCAAGGCCACCTCGACACGGGCACGCTCAGCATCACGCTCAAAATTGGTGAGCGCAAATGCGACGTTGCGGGCGACGCGCTCGAGCGCCAAGACAATGTCGGGGCTGAAGACGTCTTTCTCGTCCGCATAAAAAAGGATCACGCCAAGTGACGTAGCGGGGCCCGGAATCGGAAAGACAGCGGCTGACGCCACCCCGACGCTTTGGCCCATCGCACGCCACAAGGACGTGCGGGGGTCGGTCAGGTAGTCGTTGCACACGGCCGCCTGACGGGTGCGGTAGGCTTGGCCGGCGATACCCTGCCCCTCGCGGACCTGTGCATCCACCGAAAAGCGCGACTCACGCAAAAACCCCGCGGCTTTGCCAGAGGCCGCCTTGATGTTCATCCAGGGTGTATCCGGCGCCTCCTGCCGCAAAACCGCCGCAGTGATGAAATTGTGACCATCGACGGCGGCATCACACACGCGTTGGAAAAGCTCCTTGGGGGTTTGGGCGTACAACAGCGCTTCATTGGTCGCCGCAAGCATGGCGTGAATAGAGGCCAGTTGCTGGTGATTCACGATGGCAGACTGGAGACCATTCATGTCGGAGGCGAAATCCGTGAGTTGAAACTTCCAGGCGGGCCCAGGAGGCTGACGGCGCTTGAGGTCAGGCAGGAACCCTGCGACAACACGATTTCGACCATTTTCCTTCGAAACTTGACGCGCATGGACGACTTGTTTGATGAATTCTTCCGTTTTCCCCTGAGGAATCAACGTCGCAACGTCGCAACGCCGCAACGCCAAAATTGCCTTGATGGCTTTGGCGGATTGCTTCCACGGCCGCTCAACGCGCCTCCAGCAGCTTGACCAGGGCGTGCAGGGTGCGGTTGACGGGGGTGGCTATGCCGCGAACTTGGCCCCGGCGCACGATCATGCCGTTGAGGTGATCGATTTCGCTGCGCTTGCCGCGGGCCAGGTCTTGCGCCGTCGACGATTGTTGACCGGGCATGGTCTGGGCAATGCGGCGGACCGCCTCCTCCACATCACCCACTACCTGCACACCATCCGCCTGCGCGACAGCCAAGCACTCCAGCACGACGTCATGCATCACGTCCCACACGCCCTCACCTTGAACCAACTCACCGTACGGCAAGCGCGCAATGGCCGACAGGGCGTTGTAAGCACAGTTGACGATCAACTTGGACCATAAAGCGCCCTTGACGTTGTCAGACACCTCGGTGGGCACACCCGCCGCCGTCAACAACTGTTGCAAGGCCCGGCTGTCGGACTCGCACTGGGATGACTCGATGACTAACTCGCCGCGACCATGGTGCAGCACATGCCCTGGGCCTGCCATCTCGGTGGCCACGTAGACGACAGCCGCCAAAATGTCCTGCGGCAGCAGCGCACGCAAGCGCTCAGCGTTGTCAACCCCGTTTTGCAAGGTCAGCAGCGTGGCCTGCGGTGCCAGATGCGGCCGAATGGCGGCCGCAGCCGTCTCAGTGTCCGTTGACTTGACGCAAAACAGTACCAGCTTGGCGCCTTGCACTGCGGCCACATCCGTGCTGGCCGACAGTGGCACCCGCTCATCCCACCCATGCGCCTGCAACCTGAGCCCCGCCCCTTGAATGGCCTGCACATGCACGGGCCGCCCAATCAACACCACCTCATGGCCTGCACGGGCAAGCATGCCGCCGTAGTAACAACCCACCGCACCAGCGCCCATCACGGCAATTCTGTAGGGGGGGCGGATCTGTGTGTTTATCATCAGGCAGACTTATGCGAAAACCAAATAATAAGCGAGGAAAATCTTCCTTCCGGGTCAGTTTAAGAAACTACAAAATGATGACTTCCGGTTTTAATCCCAGCAACATTGCGAAAGTTTGTATGACTCTGAACACGTCGATCCTGCGTCTCATCTTGATGACTGCCGTCTTGAGCCTCGCAACGACAATGGCAAGCGCCAAAGACATCACCCTGCTGAACGCGTCTTATGACCCGACCCGCGAGCTCTATCAAGAGTACAACGCCGCGTTTGGCAAGTACTGGAAAACCCAAACGGGTGACACCGTCCGCGTGAGGGCGTCCCACGGCGGCTCAGGCAAGCAAGCGCGCTCGGTGATCGATGGCCTGGAGGCCGATGTGGTCACCTTGGCCCTGGCCTACGACGTGGATGCCATCGCTGAGAAAAATCTGATCGCCCCTGACTGGCAAAAACGTCTCAAACACAACAGCGCGCCCTACTCGTCCACCATCGTGTTCTTGGTGCGCAAGGGCAACCCCAAGGGCATCAAAAACTGGGACGACCTGGCCAAGCCTGGCACGGGCGTGATCACCGCCAACCCCAAGACCTCAGGGGGCGCGCGCTGGGTCTATTTGGCCGCCTACGGCTTTGCCTTGAAACAAGCCGGCGGCGATGAGGCCAAGGCCAAAGAACTGGTCAAGCAGGTCTTCAACAACGTGCCTGTGCTGGACTCGGGCGCGCGCGGCGCGACCGTCACCTTCGCCGAGCGGGGCATCGGTGATGTGCTGCTGACCTGGGAAAACGAAGCCGCCTTGGCCTTGAAGGAGTTTGGCCCGGGCAAGTTTGAGCTGGTCTACCCGCCCATCAGCATCCTGGCCGAGCCGCCCGTGACCCTGGTTGACAAGGTGGTCGACAAGCGGGGCACCCGACAAGTGGCCGAAGCGTATCTGGCGTACCTTTATTCGCCCGAAGGCCAGGACATTGCAGGCAAACACTTCTACCGGCCGAGCGACCCCACAGTCGCAGCCAAGTACGCCCAGCAGTTTCCAAAGCTGACCCTGTTCACCATTGACGACACCTTTGGTGGTTGGGCCAAGGCACAGAAAACCCACTTTGCCGATGGCGGCGTGTTCGACCAGATTTACACGAAGAAGTAGAACGCCGCCTTCATGCACTTATGCGTCACCGCGCAGCGGTGGCTGTGCCAACAGGCTGTACAAAGTCCGGGCAATGACCTTGGTGGCGCCGCGCAGGTCGGCCAACACCAGGTGCTCGTCAGCCCGTTTGGCGTTGCTCTCGCGCACAGTGCGCGGCCCAGCGCCATAGATGGCCGCAGGCACCCCCGCCTGTGCATACAGCCGCACATCGGTGTACAGCGGTGTGCCCGAGCTGGGCACGGGCACACCAAACACAGCCTGCGCATGATGCTGCAAGGCCGCCACCAGCGGGGCATTGCGCGCATCCATCTGCCAGGCTTGCGCCAACAGCAAGCGCCGGATGTCCACGCGGATGCCAGGACACCCGGCGGCCGCGGCTTGAATGACGCGCCGCAGCTCGGTCTCCACCTCGGCCGCAGACTCTTCAGGAATCATGCGCCGGTCGAGCTTGAAGAGCACCCGCCCGGGCACCACATTGGTGTGGGTTCCGCCTTCAATACGGCCCACATTGAGATAGGGGTGAGTGATGCCCGCCACGTTCGAGCGCACCGCTTTGTAGCCCCGGTTCTGCGCGTACAGGGCTTGCAAAATGGCCACCGCAGCCTGCAAGGCATCAACCCCTGAGTCAGGAATCGCGGCATGCGCCATCGTGCCGTGAACAGTGACCTCCATCTGCAAACACCCGTTGTGCGCAGTCACCACCTGGTAGCTGAAGCCGGCCGCAATGAGGTAGTCAGGCTGCGTCAGCCCCTGCGCCAAGAGCCACCCTGGGCCTAAAGCGCCACCGAACTCTTCGTCATAGGTGAAGTGCAACTCCACCCCGCCATGCAGCGCGGCCCCAAGAGACTCTAGCGCCCGTACCGCAAAGGTGTAGCTGGCAAAGTCACTTTTACTGACCGCCGCCGCACGGCCATACAACTTGCCGTCGTGAACCTCGCCACCATACGGATCATGCGTCCAACCCTCGCCAGGGGGCACCACGTCGCCATGCGCGTTCAGAGCGATCACGGGGCCCTGGCCATAGGGCCGCCGCACGATCAGGTTGGTGATGGATTGCATGCCCTGCGCTTGCACCTGGGGCCCTGGCACGGAGTGCTGCTCCGCCTCCAAGCCCATCTCATGCAACAGGGCCGCTGTATGCAGCGCATGGGGGGCGTTGTCACCCGGGGGCGTGTCTGTGGGCACCTGCACCAGGGCCTGCAGAAACCTCACCTCTTCAACAAAATGGGCGTCGATCCAAGCATCGAGTTGAGCGAGTTGTGCTTGAGGCATGTGACTCCTTTGCGAGCAACGGATGAAGAACGCAGGGGGGGCCTCACCGCCCGGCCACTAAATCGTCCAGCAAGGCCCTGAACGCCTGCACGGCCCGGTCCATGTCATCGCTGGTCGTGGACTCCAGGGGGTTGTGGCTGATGCCGCCGTGTTCGCCGCGAACAAACAGCATGGCCTGGGGCAACAGGGCGTGCAGTTTCATGGCGTCGTGGCCAGCACCGCTGACCAGGGCCTGCACCGGCAGGCCCAAGGCCCCCACCGCCCTCGCCCACCGTGCCTGCCAGGCGGCGTCGCTGGGCGCAGCAGCGGCGCGCAAGGTCTCGTCCAGACGATAGCGCACCCCGCGTTGCTCAGCAATACGCGCCAATTCGTCACGAACCCCAGCCGCAAAGGCATCGCGCACCGCATCAAAGGGTGAGCGAATGTCCAAGCTGAACCGACAACGCCCAGGGATCACATTGACCGAGCCCTGCGGCACGTGCAACTGCCCCATCGTGGCCACCACATCGGCCTGCTCAGTGGCTCGACGCTCCAGATACAAACCCAACTCAGCCACCGCCATTGCCGCGTCTCGGCGCTGGTTCATGGGGGTGGTGCCAGCATGGCTGGCCACGCCGATGACTTCGCCGTCATAACGCAAGCTGCCACAGATGCCACTGACGACCCCGAGGGGCAAGTCCAGCGCCTGCAACACCGGGCCTTGCTCCACATGCACCTCGACAAACCCCAGATAGCGTTGCGGGTCGCGCGCAACACCGGGAATGTCTTGCGGCTTCAAGCCTGCGCCGAGCAAGGCTTGCCTTAAGCTGACGCCGTCGGCATCAATGAGCTCAAGCCATGCCGAATTGAACTCTCCAGTCAGCGCGCTCGAGCCTAAAAACGCAGCCCTGAAGCGCTGGCCTTCTTCTTCAGAAAATGCCACCAGCTCGATCCCAAATGGCAGTCGTTGACCCCTTCGCGCCAGCTCACGCACGACGACCATGGGCACCAGAACTCCCAGCCGACCGTCATACTTGCCGGCGTTGCGCACGGTGTCGTAGTGTGACCCCGTCATCAAGCGAGGTGCCTCAGGCTGAGTGCCATGAAACACCCCCACCACGTTGCCCACGGCATCGGTGTGAACGGTATCAAAGCCGCAGTCGCTCATCCAGTCTGCGAGTTGATGGGCGCATTGTTGATGCACCGGGGTGAGATAGGTCACGGTCAGGGGGCCTTGCAGGCCCTGCCCGGCTTCGCTGTGCTGTGCGAGCTCCTCGCAACGATCCCAAACCCAATGTCCCGCGACGGGCTCCACCCCGAAGCGCTCGTTCAGCCGCAACTCAGCAATGCGGTGGACCTGGCGCAAACACTCAGCCCACTCCGCCTCCGGTTGCGCTTGAAGCCTGCGCTCCAAGGTGGCGATGATTGTGTGGCGTGTCAGACCGTTGCCCCGCGGCCCTCGCACCGCCAAGATGAACGGCCAGGTGAACTTGCTGTGGTAGGCCGCGTTGAGCTGCTGCAACCGGGCCAGCTCATCCGGTGTGCAATGCGTCAGTCCGGCGCGCTCTTGCTCATCACTGGAGTGCGCCGTCAGCGCGCGACTGAGCATGGCCTTGCCTGCGAGCTCCGGGTGGGCGCACAACAGCGCACGCTGCTCCTCGCGGCCCGCTTCGCGCACGGCCCGCACGAGGCCCCACTGAAGTGCCGCATGGCTTGCAAACGGCCTCCAAGCCGCTGCACGCTGCGCCACCCAGGGTGAATGCTCGTAGATGCCTTCGAGCAAGGCCACGAACTCATCGGGCGTGGCAGCGTTCAATGCGTCCAGCGTCAAAATGTTCAACCCCATTCGAATGCAGTGCGTTTGTCAAACGGATGACGCGCCTTCCAGTGGCGAGCCACATCAATGCGCCGGCAGACCCACACCTCGTCATGGGCCTCGATGTGATCGAGAAATCTTTGCAAAGCCTTGAATCGACCCGGTCGCCCCAACAAGCGGCAATGCATGCCCACGCTCAGCATTTTGGGCTGATTGAGACCCTGCGGATCGCCCTCTGCGTACAGCACATCAAAGCTATCCCGCAGGTAGACAAAGAAGTCTTCACCCGTGGCAAAGCCCTGGGGCAAGGCAAAGCGCATGTCGTTGGTGTCCAGCGTATAAGGCACCACCAGGTGCGGCACGTGCATGCCATCCGCTGTGCGCACCTGCAGCCAAAACGGCAGCTCATCGGCATAGCTGTCGCTGTCGTACTCGAAGCCCCCATGCTCGGCCACCAAGCGACGCGTCTGCGGGCTGTCGCGGCCGGTGTACCACCCCACAGGGCGCTCTCCAGTCAGCTCTTGAATGACCTGCACGGCTTGGCGCAGATGCTCGCGCTCAGTGACTTCGTCGACGTGTTGGTAATGAATCCAGCGCCAAGCATGGCCGGCGATCTCGTGCTTCAAGTCCACCAGCGCCTGAGCCAGTTCAGGGTGTCGCTGCAAGGCCATGCCCACGGCAAACACCGTGAGCGGCCAGCGCCGCCGTTCAAACTCGCGCAGCAAGCGCCACACGCCCACACGAGAGCCATACTCGTAAATCGACTCCATGCTGAGATGGCGTGCCGAGTAGCTTGCGGGGTTGAACATTTCGGACAGGAATTGCTCGCTGCCGGCATCACCATGCAGCACCGAGTTCTCGCCCCCCTCTTCATAGTTGAGAACAAACTGCACCGCAATGCGGGCACCCCCTGGCCACTCAGGATGGGGCGGTACAGCGCCATAGCCTCGCAAGTCACGGGGGTAGGGTTGGTTAGCGGTCATGCTCAAGCGCCCGTTCGGCGAAGGGGTGAAGGGGCCGTGCGAACGAGCCAGCTCACCCGGGGTCACAGGCAACGTGTCACGCGTCGTTGCGTCAGCGCATCAACCCGAACGGCCAACCCATCAACGCATGGCGATGGGAGCTGCTGGAAGGTACTGTATCGCCTTTCTGGCTGAAAATCGCACGGGTCTACGTCCATCAACCAAGCCGAAGGTGCCCATGGGCAAGCTCACCACCCACGCGCTAGACACGCTCCACGGCAACCCCGCGGCCGGCATGGCCTTGCGTCTCTACCGCTTGAGCGGCACGACACCTGAATTACTCAGCAGCCTGACACTCAACTCCGACGGCCGCACGCCCCAGCCGCTGCTCGAAGGGGCCGCCTTGCACCCTGGCACCTACCGCCTGGAGTTCGAGGTGGCGGCCTATTTCAAGGGCCTGGGTGTGAGCCTGCCCGAGCCCCCATTTTTAGACCGCGTGGCCCTGGAGGTAGGCGTATTCGATGCCTCGCTGTCGTGGCACGTGCCTTTGCTGGTCGGCCCGTGGTCCTACGCGACCTACCGCGGTAGCTGAGCCCAAGATGATGCAGCCCTACGTCCTGGATTGGCTCAACCTGCTGTTGCGTTGGGCGCATGTGGTGGTGGGCATCGCCTGGATTGGCGCGTCGTTTTATTTTGTGTTTTTAGACAACAGCCTGCGGCAGCCAAAAGACCCCGAGTCACGCGCCAAAGGCGTGAGTGGTGAGTTGTGGGCCGTGCACGGCGGGGGTTTTTATCACCCGCAAAAGTACCTGCTCGCGCCACCCCACTTGCCCACCCACCTGCATTGGTTTTATTGGGAAAGTTATGCCACCTGGCTCACAGGGTTTGCTTTGTTCACCCTGATCTATCTGTGGCGGGCCCCCACTTTCCTGATCGATCAGCGCGTGCACGCATGGCCCACCTGGGCGGCCATCAGCGTAGCGTTGGCCATGCTGGCAGGGTTTTGGCTGATCTATGACCTCGTGTGTCGAACGCTCGGCCGCGGGCCGCACGGGGAGCGCTGGGTGGGCGCCGTGCTCAGTGCCGTCGTGGTGTTGGCCGCTTGGCTGGCCTGTCACTGGTTTGCCACACGGGCCGCGTTCTTGCTCGTGGGGGCCATGATGGCCACGGCCATGAGTGCCAATGTGTTGGTCTGGATCATCCCGGGGCAACGAACTGTTCTGGCCCAAATGCGCGCCGGTGAAGCCGTGGACCCCGACCTCGGCCGCCGGGCCAAGCAGCGCAGCGTCCACAACACCTATTTCACGCTGCCCGTGCTGGTGGCCATGCTCAGCAACCACTACGGTTTTTTGCAGCGCACTGAGCACGCATGGCTGGTGCTGGTGTTGCTGATGGGCGCCGGCGCGCTCATTCGACATTTCTTTGTGGCCCGGCATCAGGCGAGGGTTCAAGGCCGGCAGCCGCCTTGGGCTGTATTGCTCGTGGGCGTCGCGTTGTTGGCCGCGCTGATGGTCGGCTTGCGGCCAGAGGGCGCGGCCGACACCTCGGCAGTCCCACCCTCGTTTGCGCAAGTTCAACAGATCGTGTCAAGCCGTTGCCAGGCCTGCCACAACGCGATGCTCAGTAGCAAGAACGTGCGGCTCGACTCTCCCGAGCTCATCCTCCAACAGGCTGCCCAGATTCACCAGCAAGCGGTCGTGCTGCAAACCATGCCCATCAACAACGCCACACAGATCACCCCTGCCGAGCGAGGCCTGCTGGGGCGCTGGTTCGCCGCAGGTGCCCCAGGGCCATCAGGCCATGCACCGTGACGGCCGAACCCACTCAGTTTGCCTCGTATGATTGACTGGTACCCAGTCTTAGCGAATTTGAACGGTTCAATTGTTGAGAGACTATGGCGAAGCACAAAGGCTGCTGGATTCCCGCCTGCGCGGGAATGACGTGGGGAGAGGCCAAACCCTCCGCCCGTCACCCCCGCTTGCGCCCGTCATCCCCGCGCGCACTCCATTCCTGCACGCTCAGCCTCCCAATGCGCCATCTGTTCGCTTTGGCGAATCAACCTTTCAGATTCACTGAGACGGGGTACCAGGCCCATTGACTCCCTCAAGAAAGACCCCCATGACCCCAAGCCGCTGGAATGATGGCTATCCCGTAGACAGTGAGTACACCGTCGACTTCATCTCTGATCTGGCGCCGCAGCGACTCAACTACGCATGCTGGCTCCATGGCGTGGATCCGGTCGCCTTGGATCAACCCTTCACCTACTTTGAACTGGGTTGCGGGCACGGCTACACCTCAACGGTACTGGCCGCAGCACACCCCGTGGGCAGGTTCTATGCCAACGACTTTATGCCGAGCCACATTGCGAACGCTCAGCGCCTGGTAGACATGGCAGGCCTGGACAACCTGCAGTTACTTGAAAACAGTTTCGAGGAATTGGCCTTGGGGCAAGTGGACTTGCCGAAGTTCGATTTCGTCACCATGCACGGCGTATACGCTTGGGTCTCGCCGGAGCGACAAGCCCAGATTGTGAAATTTTTAGATCGATACTTGAAACCCGGGGGCGTGGTCTTTGTGTCGTACAACCTTTTGCCGGGCTGGTCAGCTGCGGTTGAAATGCAGCGACTGATGCATGCATCCACAAGGCTTCGACCCGCTGCCGACAGCGTGACCAAACTCCTTTTTGCCAAAGACTTGGTGAATCAAATGGTCGAGGTGGGTGCGGAGTTTTTTTCAGCGCACTCGAATTTGCAGTTCTTCATTGACAAGCTGAACAGCGACACGGCTCCGGCGTATTTGATTCACGAGTTTCTGCACGAAAAAACGTACCCCAAATACCATGCGGAAGTGGTCGAGGAGTTTGCGCACGCCAAGCTGGATTGGCTCGCCTGCGTGTCACCCGGCCCGAGCCTGGCGCCCGAGCAGCAAGCCGTGCTTGACGCAATTCCCGACCTGTTGTTGCGCAGGACAGTGGAAGACTTCATGCGCAACACGAAATTTCGCAAAGACATTTTTGTGCGTGGACGTCGAAATGCGTTGAGTCCAAGCCGCACTGACGAATTCAACAAATTGACACTGGCGCTGTGTGTGCCACGCGAGGCCGCCAGCCGGACGCTCAACCAAACCTGGATACAAGGCCTGCTGGATCTCTTGGCGCACGCGCCCCAAAGCTTTGCCCAGCTGGCTCAATTGCCAGGCATCGACGGCGCCACCACCTTGATACACAGCATCGCGGAAATCATTCAGCGATCAGAGCAAGGTGCGATTTTCATGCCCTGCACGACAAACCCTGACCATGGCCCCGCACGCAGGTTGAATGCGGTCGTCGCGAAACTGTCATGCCACACCGACCGCTACCAAACACTTGTCTCGCCTGTGGCCGGAACGGGCATCGACACCACCTTGATGGAGCGATTGGTCTACCTGCAACTGTTAGAAAACCCCGAAGAAACCCGAGCGCCCGTGGTGGGTGAGCACGTATGGAACATCCTCCAACGCAATCACTCGGCGCCAGGAAAACCAACCTATGAATTGGCCGACGTGGTGTCACGCGTCGAAACCATTTTGACGCACAGTTGGCCGATGTGGTTGCAGCTTGGCGTGATCTGAGTGGCAACGAGCCGCTCAGGCGTTGCGCTCATGGCATGGCACACCCGCCACCCAGGTGCCCACCAAGTTGCGCTCATCGCCCAAAATCATCCAGGCAAAAACTCGTTCGTGCAGATCACGCACCAAGGCATCACGTTGCTTCGCAACCGGCCCCACAGCCCAGTCCCAGACCGTGATGTCAGCCAGGGTGCCGTTTTCCAAACTGCCCACTTCATGCGACAACTGAAGCTGCTGCGCTGCACCGCGCGTGGCGGTGTACAGCGCCTTCCAGGCGCTTAGGCGGGTGCCCTGCAAGGCTTGCACCTTGTAGGCATCAGCCAGGGTGCGCAGCATCGACAGCGACGTGCCGCCGCCCACGTCAGTGGCCATGCTCACGCTAACCCGATGTCGTGCCAAGCGGGCCCAGTCCAACAAGCCACTGCCCAAAAACAAATTGCTCGATGGGCAAAAGGCAATCTGCGCGCCGGTGTCATGCAGCAAGGCGTGGTCATCGTCGTCCAGCCAGATGCCGTGGGCCAACACGGAACGCTCGGTCAATAGATGGGCTTGATGGTAGACATCCAAATAGCTGCGCGCTTCGGGAAACAGCGCCGCCACCCACTGCACTTCAGCGCGGTTCTCGGCCACGTGGGTCTGCAGGTACGTGCCCGCATGCGCGGCCAACAGTTTGCCCGCCATCTGCAGTTGCTGGGGCGTGCTGGTCGGTGCAAAACGCACCGTCAAGGCATAGGCCAGACGATCACGGCCATGCCAGCGCGCGATCAAGTCCACCGCATCGCGCTCGCCCTGGGCCACCGTATCGAGCAGCCCCTGCGGCGCATGGCGATCCATGAGGCACTGGCCCGAAATCAGCCGCATGCCCTGCGCTTGCGCAGCAGTGAACAAGGCTTCGACCGACACCTTGTGCACCGTCGGAAACACCACCGCCGCCGTCGTGCCATGCGCCAACAAGGCGCTGATGAAACGCTGCGCCCCAAGCGCTGCGACCTCGGGGTCGGCATAGCGCAGCTCCGCAGGAAAGGTGTAGGTGGTGAGCCAGTCCAGCAACTCGGTGCCGCTGGAGGCAATCACGTCCAACTGGGGGCTGTGCACATGGGTGTCGATGAACCCCGGGAGAATCAATCGGCCTCGGTGATCCAGGCGCTGCCAACGCTCGTCCGGTGCATCCAGGCTCGCGCCCACAATGCGACCGGATTCAATCAGCAGCCAGTGGTCTGGACGAAAGCGCACGCCGGGCGCCTCGTGGGGCAAGCCCCAACCCGGGTCTTGGGTGAAATCCAACAAGTCACCACGAAGCGCTAGACGCTGCAAGCTCATTCGCTGTCTCCTGACAGGGCATCGAAGTCACACCGTGCACACAAGGTGTTCGCTACACTGGACTCAAGCATCCGCGCAGTCGAACCCCCACGTGAGTTGACCGATTATGCGACCGACCCCCGAGGTAGGCCAATCTCCGTCTCGTCCCGCAATGACCACGATCATGGAACAGACCCGAGCGATTCGTTTCTATCACCGCGACCAGATCGTCAGCGTCGACGGGGCCTACCCCACGCACACCGTCTTGAACTGGCTGCGCTTTGATGCCGGCTGCAGCGGCACCAAAGAGGGCTGCGCCGAGGGCGACTGCGGCGCCTGTACGGTTTGGGTGGCCGAGTTGAGCGACGCCGCGCAGGCCACGGTGGGTGGCTTGAGCTTGCGCACGGTCAATGCCTGTATCCAGCTCTTGCCCATGCTCGACGGCAAAGCCTTGCTCACGGTCGAAGATTTGAAACGCTTGTCTGGCCCTGGCCCGAGCATGCACCCGGCGCAACAGGCCCTGGTCGATTGCCACGGCTCCCAGTGCGGGTTTTGCACGCCGGGGTTTGTGATGTCTCTGGCCGCTTGCTACGAGCGGCACTGTGAGGCCGGCACACGCCCGACTCGGCAGGCGCTGGCCGATGAGCTGTCCGGCAACCTGTGTCGGTGCACCGGCTACCGGCCGATTCTGGAGGCCGGACTGCGCATGTTCGAGCTGCCCGTGGCACGCTGGAACACCGCCCCTGTGGAAGCCGCCCTGCGTGAGCTGCGCCAGGCCCCGCCCCTGAACTACGCCGCCTCCCACCCCGCCCAGCCAGGTCGGGCCCCTGAGCGTTTTCATGCACCCCGCACGCTGGACGCCCTGGCCACCCTGGTCCACGACCATCCACACGCCCGGCTGTTGGCGGGCTGCACCGACATCGGCCTGTGGGTGACCAAGCAGTTCCGTGATCTGCCGGTATTGATTTCACTCAACGAGGTGCAGGCCTTGCGCCGCATTGAAACCCGCGGCAGCACGCTATGGATTGGCGCAGGCGCGCGCCTGGAGGACGCTTGGCGCGCCCTGAGCGACGCTGTGCATGAGGTGCACGATCTGTGGCGCCGCTTTGGCTCACCCCCGGTCCGCCACGCGGGCACGATGGGAGGCAACCTGGCCAACGGCTCACCCGTGGGCGACTGCGCCCCGGTGCTGATGGCACTGGACGCCCAACTCACCCTTCGGCAAGGCACCGCGCAACGTGACGTCCCCCTGGCTGAGTTTTACCTGGGCTACCTGCGCAATCAGTTGGCACCGGGCGAGTTCATTGAAGGCATCATCGTGCCCCTGCCCGCGGCGAACACCCAGCTGCGCAGCTACAAGATCTCGAAGCGCTTTGACTGCGACATCTCGGCAGTGTGCGCGGGCCTGGCCGTCACGCTCGATCCTGCCGACGGTCAACCCGTCAAGCTCGTGCAAGCCGCACGTTTGGCCTTTGGCGGCATGGCCGCGGTGGTTCAGCGTGCGGCGCATGCCGAAGCGGCGCTGCACGGTCAGCCCTGGACCGAGGCCACCGTCCGCCAAGCCATGCTGGCCCTGGCCCAGGATTTCACCCCCCTGAGCGACATGCGCGCCAGCGCGGCCTATCGCCTTGACGTGGCGCAGCAACTGTTGTGGCGGTTCTGGTTGGAAACGCGTGACCAATCGCCGCTGGGGGCCTCGCAGCTTCATGTGGGACAGCTTCCGCCTGCGCCTGCCGCAGCCAGCGTCTCAGCGCTACAGCGTGGCAGCAGCCTGGCCGCCACGGGTGAGGTGGGCACCGCACGCGCCCACGAATCGGCCGCACTGCATGTGCGGGGTGAGGCCACCTATGTCGACGACATCCTGGAGGCTTCAGGCACCTTGCATGCGGCGCTGGGTTTGTCGCCCGTGGCCCACGGCACGCTCTTGGGCATTGATGTGGCGGCCCTCCAGACCCTGCCCGGGGTCGTGGCCGTCCTGACAGCGGCCGACATCCCCGGCCGCAATGATTGCGGGCCCCTGATTCACGACGACCCCATCTTGGCCCACGGCACAGTGCACTACCTGGGCCAGCCCGTGTTCGCTGTCATTGCCACTGATCGCGAGCTCGCACGGCGCGCCGCCGCTCAAGCCGCCCAGGTGATCCGCATCGACCCGCTGCCGGCGGTGCTGAGCCCCTTGGCTGCGCATGCGGCGCAGCAGTATGTGTTGCCACCCATGCACCTGCGCCGCGGCGATGCGCTGCAAGCCATCGCCCAAGCGCCGCACCGGCTTCGCGGCACGCAAAGCGTCGGCGGCCAAGAACATTTTTACCTGGAGGGTCAGATCTCCTACGCCCTGCCCCAAGAAGATCATCAAATCAAGCTGCATTGCTCTACCCAGCACCCCACCGAGATGCAGCATGCGGTGGCACACGCTCTGAACTTGCAGGCCCACCAGGTGCAGATCGAGTGTCGCCGCATGGGCGGGGGTTTTGGGGGCAAAGAATCTCAATCGGCGCTGCCTGCTTGCGTGGCCGCCATTGCCGCGCGTCACCTCGGGCGGCCTGTCAAGCTGCGTCTGGATCGCGATGATGACTTCCTCGTGACGGGTGGGCGGCATGGCTTTGACTATGCCTTCGAGGTGGGCTATGACGATGAGGGTCGCGTCAAAGGGGTCGAGATCAACATGGTGGCCAACGCAGGGTTCTCTGCGGACCTGTCCGGCCCGGTGATGAGCCGCGCGCTGTGCCACTTTGACAATGCCTATTGGCTGCCGCATGTGGCCATTCACGGCTACTGCGCCCGCACCAACACCCAGAGCAACACCGCCTTCCGCGGGTTTGGCGGCCCACAAGGGGCGCTGGCCATCGAGGTCATCCTCGACAACATCGCCCGCGCCCTGGGCAAAGATCCACTGGCTGTACGACGCATCAACTACTACGGCACCACCGAGCGCCACACCACACCCTATGGCCAACCGCTGCAAGACAACGTCATCGAGCCCCTGACCGAGCAACTGCTCAGCCGCAGTGGCTACGCCGCGCGGCGCCAAGAGATTGCGCGATTCAATCGCAGCAGCCCGGTGTTGCGCCGTGGCCTGGCCCTGACGCCGGTCAAGTTTGGCATTTCATTCAACGTCTCGCACCTCAACCAGGCGGGAGCCTTGGTTCACGTTTACACAGACGGCTCCATCCTCGTGAACCACGGCGGCACGGAGATGGGCCAGGGCCTGCACACCAAAGTAGCCCAGATCGTGGCGCATGAGTTGGGCGTGTCGTTTGAGTGCGTGCGCATGACGGCCACAGACACCCACAAAGTCGTCAACACCTCGGCCACAGCGGCCTCCACCGGCAGCGATCTGAACGGCAAAGCCGCGCAAGACGCCGCACGCCAAATCAAACAACGCCTGGCCGCTTTCGCCCTGCGCCACCTGGGTGCCAGTGGGGCGGAAAGCGACGTCCAGTTCAAGGACAACACCGTGGTGCTCGGCTCACACAGCCTGCCCTTTCACGAGCTCGTGATGCACGCCTACCAGGCCCGGGTGCAACTCTGGAGCGACGGCCACTACGCCACGCCCCAGCTGCACTGGGATCGCAGCACCATGCAAGGCCATCCCTTTTTCTATTTTGCTTACGGTGCTGCCGTGAGCGAGGTGATCCTCGACACCCTCACCGGCGAGTGGAAGCTGCTGCGCACCGACATCCTGCACGACGTGGGCACCTCACTAAACCCCGCCATCGACATCGGTCAAATCGAAGGTGCATTCATTCAAGGCATGGGCTGGTTGACCACCGAAGAGTTGGTCTGGAACGCCACCAGTCGGCAGCTGATGACGCATGCACCGAGCACCTACAAAATCCCCACAGCCAACGACAGCCCGGAGATTTTTCAGGTGCACTTGTTTAACAACAGCAACGTGCAAGACAGCATCCATCGCAGCAAAGCCGTGGGCGAGCCGCCGCTGTTGCTGGCGTTCAGCGTGTTCTTGGCGCTGCGCGATGCGGTCTCATCGCTCGCTGAGCACCGCGTCGATCCCCCGCTGCGCGCCCCGGCCACCAGCGAGGCCCTGCGCGCGGCGATCAAAGCAGTGCAAGCCTGCAGCACCCCATGAGCGAACACCTGGCGATGGACAGCCGAACCCGCCACCAAGCGGGGCAATGGCTGGCCCAAGGTCAGCCTGCCATCGTCATTGAAATCACCCAAGTGCGAGGCTCAGCGCCCCGCCCGGCAGGCACGCGCATGGCGGTATCCGCCGAGCACACGGCAGGCTCCATCGGCGGCGGGCACCTTGAGCTGCGCGCCATCCAGACGGCGCGGGCGATGCTGCAAGCCGGCAAGCCCAGCTCACACGCGCATCACACCGAACACCATGCCCTGGGGCCCTCATTAGGCCAATGCTGCGGCGGCACGGTCGAGCTGAGCTACCGCCCGCTCAACGAAGCCACCTGGGCGGCCTGGCCCCTGCCCCGCCCCCTGTTTCACCTGCAGCTCTATGGCGCGGGCCACGTCGGCCGGGCCATCGCTAACGTGCTGAGCACGCTGGACGTCCGTGTGGACTGGATTGATGAACGCGAGAGCGAGTTCCCCTGCCTCAGCCCCTGGCCGTCTCAGTGGCAACGTCTGTGTGTCGACACGGTCGAGGCGGAGGTGCGCCACGCGCCGCCCCAAGCGTGCTACCTCGTGCTCACCCACCGCCATGATCTGGACCAGCGCATCACCGAGGCCATCCTGCGCCGTGGCGACTTTGCCTATCTGGGCTTGATCGGCTCATCAACCAAACGCCAGCGCTTCATTCAACACTTTGAGCGCCGCGGGCTGCCAACTGAGGCAATCGCCAAACTCACCTGCCCCATCGGGGTGGAAGGCATCATGGGCAAACAACCCGAGGTGATTGCTGTGAGCGTGGTGGCGCAACTGTTGCAGCACATAGCCATGGGTTTCGAGGTGCAAGCAACGTGCGCAAAAATGTCGTCAGACCCACCCTACTCTCAGCGCCATGAGCATCCCATCTCATGACCCTAGAATCGATAGCTGACCGCCCTGCATGCCCATGACCTCGACACCTTATCGCCGACCCCTATGGCGCGCCGCTTGTGCCACTGCACTGGCCTTGCTCGCTCTGCAGCCCATTGCCTCAGCGCAAGCGCAGCCCAGCGCCGACCAACCCTATGCCCAGCGCGAGGACATGCAGGAATTTGCCAGCAGCATGGCTGAGAAACACGGTTGGCGAAAATCCTGGGTGATCAGCACGCTGCAACAAGCACGCTACCAGTCCACCGTCGCCCGGCTGATCATGCCCGCCACCGCCAGCCCGACCAAAAACTGGGCCGTCTACCGAGCGCGCATGGTCGAGCCCGTTCGGCTGCGTGCTGGCTTGGCTTTTTGGCGCGCCAACGAACGCTGGCTCGACCGCGCCGAGCAGCGCTACGGCGTGCCTGCGTCCATCGTCATGGGAATTTTGGGGGTCGAGAGCATCTACGGCCAGCAAACCGGCAACTTTCGCGTGCTCGATGCCTTGTCCACACTGGCTTTCGATTTTCCGACAGGGCGCAGCGACCGCAGCCCCTATTTTCGTAGCGAGCTCGAGGCCCTGCTGATCTTGGCCCGCAAAGACCAAGTCGACCCTCTCAGCCTGCGCGGCAGCTTTGCGGGCGCTGTAGGCATGCCCCAGTTCATGCCCAGCAGCCTTCAAAAATACGCTGTCGATTTCGATGGCAATGGCCGCATCGACCTGCTCAACAGCCCCGCAGACGTCGTCGGCAGCGTGGCCAACTACTTGTCGCAGTTTGGCTGGCAGCGCGGCTGGCCCACCCATTTTGAGGTCACACCGCCCGTCTACAACGAGCCGCTTACCACGCTGCTGGGCCCCGACATCGTGCCGCTGTTCTCGCCGCAAGAGTTCATCGACCAAGGCGCTCGCCTGCCCGCAGCCGCACTGGAACATCCGGGCAAACTGGCCCTGGTGCTGCTGCAAAACGGCGATGCCGCACCCAGCTATGTCGCAGGCACCAGCAACTTTTACGCCATCACCCGCTACAACTGGTCCAGCTACTACGCGATGGCCGTGATTGCCCTGGGCGACGCCCTGCGCGAAGCCCGCTCGCCCGCCAAAACCCCATAATCCGCAGGATGATGCTGACCTGGCTGAACGACGCCACCGAGCCCTTCCCCGACACGAAATTGGCCTGGCCTGCGGGCTCCGAGGCGCCGGGCCTGCTGGCCGCCGGGGGCCGGCTCACCCCCGAGCGACTGATGCAGGCCTACACACGCGGCATTTTTCCCTGGTTCAACATCGATCAACCCGTGTTGTGGTGGTCGCCCGACCCCCGCATGGTGCTGTTCACCGAGGACTTCAAAGTGTCGCGCTCGCTGCGCAAAACCCTGTCCGCATTTCGCCGCTCCATGCGCTGCGAAATTCGCATCGACAGCGCCTTTCGTCAGGTCATGACGCACTGCGCCCAAACGCCGCGCGAGGGCCAAGACGGCACCTGGATCACCAGCGACATCATCGACGCCTACTGTGAATGGCACGAGCAGGGCATAGCCCACAGCGTCGAAACCTGGGTCGACGGCACGCTCGTGGGCGGCTTGTACGGCGTCGGATTGGGCCGGATGTTTTTTGGCGAATCGATGTTCGCGCACCGCACCGATGCCTCCAAAATTGCGCTGGCGGCCTTGGTCGCGTTTTGTCGAGCGCACCAGGTTCCCATGATCGACTGTCAGCAACGCACAGCCCATTTGAGCTCACTGGGCGGTCACGCCCTGCCCAGAACCACCTTTGAGGCAAAGTTACAGGTCCAGGTGGGCCAACCTGGCATCGCAGATTGGTCCTATCATCCAGCGATGTGGGAACATGTTCTACCCGCCACTGCCCCAACCGCCCTACCCCCGCCGCCGTGACACACCCCAAAGAGCTCCCGTTGTCGTCGTTGCAGTTCTACGCCACGGCGCCCTACCCCTGCAGCTACATCGAAGGCCGCATGGCACGCTCACAGGTGGCCACCCCCAGCCACCTGATCCAGGCTGACATGTACTCTGGCCTGGTGGCCAATGGCTTTCGGCGCAGCGGCTTATTCACTTACCGGCCGTTTTGCGACAGCTGCAAAGCCTGCGTGCCGCTGCGCGTGCCCGTGGCCACCTTTGAGGCCACACGCAGCCAACGTCGCGCCTGGAAGGCCCATGCCCAGCTGCAGACACGCGTCTTGCGACTGGGATTTTTCAGCGAGCACTATCAGCTCTATCTGCGCTACCAAAATGGCCGCCACCAAGGTGGCGGCATGGATCACGACAGCGTGGACCAATACACTCAGTTTCTGCTGCAAACCCGTGTCAACTCAAGGCTGGTTGAATTCCGCGAGCCGGCGGCCCCAGGACAGGAGCTTGGCAAACTCAAAATGGTGTCCATCCTGGATGTCCTCAACGACGGGCTGTCCGCCGTCTACACCTTCTACGAGCCCGAAGAGCGAACCAGCTACGGCACTTACAACGTGATGTGGCAAATCGAGCAAACCAAGCTGTTGAAGCTGCCCCATCTCTACCTGGGCTACTGGATTGATCACAGTCCCAAAATGGCTTACAAAACGCAGTTTGCGCCGAACGAGCACTTGGTTGACGGGCAGTGGGTCCCGGCCCCCCCTCCTGACGCAGGACATAAAGCGAGGATGAACCCATGAAACTCACTCTCATCACGACAACGTTAAGCGTCCTGCTGACAATGCAGGCACTGCCCGCCAGCGCCGCAGACGGCCCGGACAGCGGCGCCGTCCCAGCCGCCTCTGGCGCTGCGCCCGCAGCAAGCACACCGTCCCCCATCCAAAAGGCCGGCGGCCACATTCAACGCACTGGCACGCGGGCGGTCGCCGCAGCAGAGCGCGGCGTTCGCAGGGCACGTACAGCGACCGAGCGCGGCATCCACAAAGCGGGCAACGTCGTCGGCCACGGCGCCCAGAGGGCGGGCAACGCCGTTCAGCGCAACGTCGAAAAAGTCACCGGGCCGGGTGGTGCTGGGGGCGCCAGTGCGCCAACACCCCCCTAAGCAGCCTGACGCTCGGCTCTGACAGGCCCACCTGTCCGCCAACCCCTTGGGGGCGACTGCCAGGCCATTTCACAGACCACGCCTTCAGCCCAAAGTGGGCGGCTTTTCACTCAAGGACTGTTTGCGTGGCTTGATTACCGCCGGCACGCCCACCGCAATGCAATTGGCGGGCACGTCACACAGCACCACCGCATTGGCACCTATGAGCACGTTGTCACCAATCGTGATGGGCCCCAGCAGCTTGGCACCCGCGCCAATGTCCACATGGTTGCCAATGGTGGGTGACCCCGGCCGGTCCACCCGGTTCAAACCGACCACCGCCCCGGCCCGAATGCGGCAGTGGTCACCAAAGCGCGCATCGCCACTGATGACAATGCCGAATGAATGGTCGATCACAAAGCCTCGGCCAATCACGGCCTCGCAGGGCAACTCCATGCCACTGAGAACCTGCACCACGCGGTGCAAAATTTTGTAGATCAGCGAAAAGATCTTTCGCACAATCGCGGGGCGAACGCCATAGCGCCAACGGCCAAAACGATAGACCGCCAATACCCAACAACTGGGAGACGTCCAGGTTCCCTCTTGGGCACGCATATCCGATCGAAGTGTGTCAAACATGGCAAATACAGCCTAGAGAGTTAAGCGCCCCGAACCCAGCGATAGGCGTTGTGGAACATGCTCAGCCAAGGACTGGACAGGCGCTTGTCGCCCGGCGTCCAGCTCATTTGAGCCTGGCGAAACACCCGCTCCGGGTGCGGCATCATGGCCGTGATTCGGCCATCTGCCGTGGTGACAGCAGTCAAGCCACCTGGGCTTCCGTTGGGATTGAACGGGTAGTCCTGAGTGGCTTGACCGTGGTGATCCACAAACCGCATCGCTTCAAGCACGTCTTGTGCCCGGCCCCGTTGAGAAAAATCAGCAAATCCTTCCCCATGCGACACGACAATGGGCAAACGACTCCCGGCCATGCCTTTGAAAAACAGCGATGGGCTGTCCAGCACCTCGACCAGGCTCAAGCGGGCCTCAAACTGCTCGCTCTTGTTGCGCGTGAATTTGGGCCAAGCCTGGGCACCCGGAATGATCGGACTCAATGCCGCCAACATCTGGCAGCCATTGCACACACCCAAGGCAAAGCGATCAGGCTGCCGAAAAAACTCGGCAAAGCCCTCAGACAGTGCGCTGTTGAACAAAATCGAGCGGGCCCACCCCTCACCCGCCCCCAGGGTGTCACCATAGCTGAACCCGCCACAAGCGACCACGCCGCGGAAGTTCTTCAGGGAGACACGCCCTGATTGCAAATCGCTCATGTGCACATCCACGCACTCAAAGCCCGCCAAGCCCATGGCATAGGCCATCTCCACATGGCTGTTGACGCCCTGCTCACGCAAAACCGCCACCTGCGGCCGACTCACGTGCACAGCAGGGGCTTGCGGCACGGGTACGGCAGGCCATGTCGGAGACAGCTGCACGTGCAAACCCGGGTCGTCCGTGCGACTGACAGCGTCGTGCTCGGCATCCGCACAGGCAGGATTGTCGCGCAAGCGCGCAATCCGCCAACTGACCTCGTCCCAAGCTTGATGCAAATCGCGCAAAGGCGCTGAAAATATCATTTTGGTGTCACGCCACACTTCCACCACCTGGCGCTCGTTGGGCTTACCAATGAAGTGACTGTGCTTGCTCAGGCCATGCTGGCGCAACACCTGCATGACCTCGTTGCGCACGGCAGTGGGCACCTGAATCACGACGCCCAACTCCTCATTGAACAAAGCCTGCAGGGTCAACTCAGCCCGGCGCGCACCCACCTGAGCCGCCCAGTTTTTAGAGTCCCCATAATCCATGCGGCTGTCACTGACGCCATCACCTTCCGTGATGAGCATGTCCACATTCAAGCTCACCCCGACATGGCCCGCAAAGGCCATCTCGCACACACTGGCCCACACGCCTCCGTCGCTGCGGTCATGGTAAGCCAGCACATGCCCCGCGCCACGCAACTCGTTGACGGCGGTCACCAGTGAACGCAGCAAAGCAGGGTCATCCAAGTCGGGCACACAGTCGCCGAATTGGTTCACCAGCTGCGATAGCACCGAGCCCCCCAAACGACGTTTCCCCTGACCCAAGTCAATCAGCACCAAGGTGGTGTCCCACAAGCCGGGCTCACCCGTGGGTGCCTGACGCTGGAGTTCGGGTGTCAGGGTCGAGACCACATCGTCGAGCGTGGCAAACGCCGACACCACGAGCGACACAGGCGCCGTCACTTGCTTGGTCACGCCTTGGTCTTCCCAGCGCGTGCGCATCGACAAACTGTCCTTGCCCACCGGCACGCCGATGCCCAGTGCAGGGCACAGATCCATGGCCACGGCTTGCACCGTGTCGTATAGCGCGGCGTCTTCGCCCGGCTCGCCACAAGCGGCCATCCAGTTGCAACTCAGCTTGACACGCGACAAGCTGATCGGGGCCGCGAGCAAATTGGTGATGGCCTCACCCACCGCCATGCGCCCCGACGCCGGGGCGTCCAGCGCAGCCAGCGGCGTGCGTTCACCCATGCTCATGGCCTCACCGCGCAAGCCCTTGAAATCTGCCAAGGTGACGGCGCAGTCGGCCACCGGCACCTGCCAGGGCCCCACCATTTGGTCACGGTGACTCAAGCCGCCGACGCTTCGGTCACCAATTGTGATCAAGAAGCGCTTGCTGGCCACTGTCGGGTGGCGCAGCACATCCACCGCCACACGCTCAAGGGCCACCTCGTCAAGGTTCAGTGCGGGCATCTGGTGCTGTACGCGCTGCACATCGCGGTGCACCTTGGGGGGCTTGCCGAGCAACACCGCCATCGGCATGTCAATGGGGCGCTCTCCGCCGGGGCCGTCTTCCAGCACCAGCACCGTCTCCTGCGTCGCCGTGCCCACCACCGCAAACGGGCATCGCTCACGCTCACACAAAGCTTGAAAGAGCGGCAACTGCTCGGGCGACAGAGCCAAGACGTAGCGCTCCTGGCTCTCGTTGCACCACATTTCCTTGGGCGTCAAGCCCGATTCTTCCACGGGAATTTGGCGCAAATCAAAACGAGCCCCGCGCGCAGCGCCGTCCACGAGTTCAGGGAAAGCGTTCGACAAGCCACCCGCCCCCACATCATGGATGGCCAAAATTGGGTTGCCATCGCCCAAGGCCCAACACTGATTGATGACCTCTTGGGCTCGACGCTCGATTTCAGGGTTGCCACGCTGAACCGAATCAAAATCCAGCTCAGCCGCGTTCACCCCCGCAGCCATGGAGCTGGCCGCACCACCGCCCATGCCAATGCGCATTCCGGGGCCGCCCAACTGAATCAGCAAAGTCCCCGCATCAAACTGCTTCTTGTGGGTTTGCCCAGCAGCGATGACACCCAAGCCCCCGGCAATCATGATGGGCTTGTGATAGCCGCGGCGCACGCCCGCCACCGTTTGCTCAAAAACGCGAAAGTACCCACCCAAGTTGGGGCGCCCGAATTCATTGTTGAAGGCCGCCCCACCCAAAGGCCCCTCAGTCATGATTTGCAAGGCACTCGCGATGTGGGCCGGCTTGCCGTAGGGGGCCACTGACGGCTGCTCCCAGGGGGCGTCCATGCCCGGCAGGCAAAGATTCGACACGCTGAACCCGGTGAGACCGGCTTTGGGCTTAGAGCCCCGCCCCGTGGCACCCTCATCGCGAATCTCGCCCCCCGCTCCGGTTGAGGCCCCCGGGAACGGCGAGATCGCCGTGGGGTGGTTGTGGGTCTCAACCTTCATCAGCACATGGGCCACATCGGCTTGCGCCTGGTAGGTGCTGGCCCCGGTGGCCGACGCCAGCGCCACCCAACGCTCGATGGCACCGCCCTCCATCACCGACGCGTTGTCGCTGTAGGCCACCACCGTGTGCTGCGGCGACATGGCCTCGGTGTGACGAATCATGCCGAACATCGACTCAGCCTGGGGCTGCCCATCGATCGTGAACTGCGCATTAAAAATCTTGTGCCGACAATGCTCGCTGTTGGCCTGCGCAAACATGGTCAACTCAACGTCGGTGGGGTTGCGCTGAAGCTGACGGAAAGCATCGAGCAAGTAATCGATCTCGTCCGTGCTCAGGGCCAGACCAAACTCGGTGTTGGCCTGCGCGAGCGCCGCTCGGCCCTGACCCAAGACATCCACATGCTGGAGGGGCGAAGCCACGCGCTCCTCAAACAACTGGGCTGCATGCTCACGCTCAAAGCACACGCTCTCAGTCATGCGGTCGTGCAGCACCAAGGCCAGGGCCTGCAGCTCGGTCAGGCTCAAGGGCTTGGCACCGCCCAACAAGCCTGACTTGAGGCTGAAACGATACTCCGTCACCCGCTCAACCCGCCGAATGTGCAAGCCGCAATTGCGTGCGATGTCGGTGGCCTTGCTGGCCCAAGGCGACACCGTGCCCCAGCGGGGTGCCACGACAACCACACCCTCTAAAGTGCCAGCCGCGGCGTAGGCATCGCCATAACGCAACAGCGCGGCCAGCTTGTCAGCCACACCCGCAGCCAAGGGCTGATCAGACGCCACCCAATGGACATGCCGTGCGTGCACCGCCGTCACCCGCGCGACACTGGCCTGCAAAGCCGACAACAGGGCCTGGGAACGAAACGCCGACAAGGCGCTACCGCCTTCAAAATGAAGCAAATGCATGGCAAGAGGCGATTGGCCTGAGCAACCGCGAGCTGGGACGGTGACAATCCCGGATTTTAGCGGTCGAGTGATAATTGCGGGCATGACTATTACCATCAAGACCGCCGCTGACATTGAAAAAATGCGCATTGCAGGGCGCCTGGCATCCGAAGTTCTGGATCTGCTCAGTGCGCATGTCCTAGCAGGCGTCACGACCAACCAGCTCGACAAGTTAGCCTTCGATCACATCGTGAACGTTCAGCAAGGCGTCCCTGCGCCCCTGAACTACGCCCCCAATGGCTACCCGCCCTACCCCAAATCCATCTGCACGTCGGTCAACCACCAGGTGTGTCACGGCATCCCCAATGACAAGCCGCTCAAAAACGGCGACATCGTCAACATCGACGTCACCGTCATCAAAGACGGTTGGCACGGCGACACCAGCCGCATGTACGTGGTGGGCGAAGGCTCCATTGCGGCCAAACGCATCTGCCAATTGACCTACGAGGCCATGTGGCGCGGCATTGTCAAAGTGCGCCCCGGGGCGCGGCTGGGCGACATTGGTCACGCCATCCAGACCTTCGCTGAGACCGCCGGTTTTTCCATCGTGCGCGAGTTCTGTGGTCACGGCATCGGCCAAAAATTCCATGAAGACCCTCAGGTGCTGCACTACGGCCGCCCTGGCACCCTCGATGAACTGGTCCCAGGCATGGTGTTCACCATCGAGCCCATGATCAACATCGGCAAGCGCGACATCCGCGAGCTGGGAGATGGTTGGACCATCGTCACCAAAGACCGCTCTTTGTCAGCACAATGGGAGCACACCATTGCCGTGACGGAGACCGGCTACGACGTCCTGACCGTCTCTGCAGGCAGCCCACCGCCTCCGGATTTTGCGACTGCCGTCTAGTACCCCGTCTCAGTGGATTTGAAAGGTTGAATTGTTGCGAGGGCCATGGCGAAGTACACAGGCTGCTGGATTCCCGCCTGCGCGGGAATGACATGGGAAGATGCCAAAGCCTGTGCCCAATATCTCCGCCTGCGCCCATCATCCCCGCCCGCGCCCATCATCCCCGCCCGCGCCCGTCATCCCCGCGCAGGCGGGGATCCAGGAGCGTGCCTCAGGAGCAACATCCCCGTGCACGACACTCCTACAAGCCCAGCCTGCCAATGCGCCACGCGTTCGCTTTGGGAAAATCAACCTTTCAAATCCAATGAAACGGGGTACTAACCCCACGCCCGAATGAGCACCGTCAGCACCACGCTGCAAGCCACCGACCCACCCATCGCCCTGACATCTGGGCTGCGTCAGTCACTGCGTGACACCAAGGCGTCCCTGCTAGACGCCTTCCTGACCGCGCGCCCGACCCAGGCGGCCGCCAGCCGTGTCACCCGGGCCTTGACCAAGCTGATCGACCAAACTTTAATCGCGCTGTGGGCGCAATGCGCGCTGAGCGAAGTCGCCACCTTGGTGGCCGTTGGCGGCTACGGCCGGGGCGAGCTCTTCCCGTACTCGGATGTCGATGTCCTGGTCTTGCTGCGGCCCTCGACTGAGCCGACAGATACGACAGATCTGCCCTCAGAGCTCAGCACGGCCATTGAGCGCTTTATCACCGCCTGCTGGGACACCGGCATCGAGATCGGCTCCAGCGTGCGCACCATTGCGCAGTGCATGGAAGAAGGCCAACGCGACGTCACCGTGCAGACTGCCATGCTGGAGTGCCGCTACCTGTGCGGGTCACGGCGCGTGTTCAAGGCCTTCCGCGTGGCCCATGCCCAGGCCATGGACGCCAAAGCCTTTTTCCGTGCCAAAACAGTCGAGATGCGCCAGCGGCATCAAAAATATGACGAGACCCCCTACGCCCTGGAGCCCAACTGCAAAGAAAGCCCAGGCGGCTTGCGCGACCTGCAGGTCGTGATGTGGGTGGCGCGCGCGGCAGGCTTTGGCAAGACCTGGGCCGAGCTGGCCACCAAAGGCCTGATCACCCCCTTCGAGGCCAAGCAACTGCAACGCAACGAAGGCTTGCTCAAACTGATCCGTGCAAGGCTGCACACGGTGGCCGGGCGACGCGAGGACCGCCTGGTCTTTGACTTGCAAACCGCCGTGGCACACACCTTTAGCTACCACGGCACCGCAGGCCAGCGCGCCTCTGAAACACTGATGCGCCGCTACTACTGGGCCGCCAAGGCCGTCTCACAACTCAACCAAATCCTCATGCTCAACATGGAGGAGCGCATCAACGGCTTGCAAGACGCGCCCATGCGCCGCATCAACAGGCAGTTTCTCGACCGCGGCGGCATGCTGGAGGTGGCCAGCGATGACCTGTACCAACGCGACCCGCATGCCATCCTGAACACCTTCTGGCTGTACCAAACCCAGCCCGGACTGGATGGCCTGTCGGCCCGCACCCTGCGGGCCTTGTACAACGCACGCGACCTGATGGACCGCGACTTTCGCCGTGACCCGGTCAACCGTGCCACGTTCATGAAAATCTTGAACGCCCCTCGCGGCCAAACCCACGCCTTGCGCATGATGAACGCCACATCGGTCCTGGGGCGAACGCTATGGGTGTTTCGGCGCATCGTGGGCCAAATGCAGCACGACCTGTTTCACGTCTACACGGTCGACCAACACATCTTGATGGTGCTGCGCAATGTGCGGCGCTTCTTCGTGCCCGAACACGCCCACGAGTACCCCTTTTGCTCGCAACTGGCATCGCAATGGGACAAGCCCTATGTGCTCTATGTGGCGGCACTGTTTCATGACGTGGCCAAGGGCCGGGGGGGTGATCACTCTGTGCTCGGTGCCCAAGAAGTCAGGCGTTTTTGCCGCGAGCACCACATCCCCCGCACCGATGGCGAGCTCATCGAATTTTTAGTCGCACACCACCTGACCCTGTCCCATACGGCCCAAAAGGCCGACCTGTCCGACCCCGAAGTCATCGACCGTTTTGTAAAGATCGTGCGCACCGAATACCGCTTGACAGCCCTCTACCTGCTCACGGTGGCCGACATCCGTGGCACCAGTCCCAAGGTCTGGAACGCCTGGAAAGCGCAGCTCCTCGAAGACCTCTACCGGCTGGCCCTCAGAGCGCTGGGCGGCGCCCAGCCCAACCGTGCAGCCGACATCGAAGCGCGCAAACTGGAAGCCCGACAGGCACTCAACCTGCTGTCATTCCCGCAAGACATCGAGCAGCCCCTCTGGGACACACTCGACGTGAGCTACTTTGCGCGCCACGATGCCAACAGCATCGCTTGGCACGCCCGCTCACTCGCAAGCCGTTTGCAAGGACACACGCCCGTCGTCAACGCTCGCTCATCGCCCCTGGGGGAAGGCCTGCAAGTCTTGGTCTACTCACCCGACAGGGCAGACCTGTTTGCAAGAATTTGCGGCTACTTTGACTCTGCGAACTTTGACATCCTAGACGCCAAGGTGCACACCACGCGAGCAGGCTACGCGCTCGACACCTTCCAAGTCCTCAGCCACCAACCCGAGCAACAACATCGCGACCTGATCTCGCTGGTGGAGACCCAACTCACACTCATGCTGCAAAGCGACGCGCCCCTGCCCGAACCACGCCGCAGCCGCATCTCAAGGCGAGTACGCTCATTTCCGGTCACCCCCCGGGTGACCCTGCAACCGGACGACCGCGGTCAACGCTGGGTGCTCACTGTGACAGCCAGCGACCGCTCCGGCCTGTTGTATGCGATTGCCCGAGTGCTGGCGCGCCACCACATCAACCTGCAACTGGCCAAAATCACCACCTTGGGCGAACGCGTCGAAGACACCTTCCTGATCGACGGCACGGCGCTGCAGAAAAACAGAGTGCAACTGCAAATCGAAACCGAGCTGCTGGACGCGCTGGCGGCGTGACGCGTGACTTCACCGATGCAGACGAGAAACCCACACCAAAAAGTTCACACCCTATGCCGTCGTGCGTACCGCGCACGCCTATAATCGCAAGCTTCGCCGGTGTAGCTCAGTTGGTAGAGCAGCTCATTCGTAATGAGAAGGTCGGGGGTTCGACTCCTCTCTCCGGCACCAGATTTGCGTTTCACTGGGTTGCATGCCGTCTTACGAAGCGGCTCGACGCCAGGGAAAGCTAGGAAATTCAAGGGTCTGCACGTTTCATGGTGTCTCAGACGTACCGTTGAATTTCACCCCCACTGGGGGTACAAATGGGGGAACAGCAGCGTTTTTTGCTGCTGACCAAACGGTTGTTCCCCCATGCTCACCGATTCCACCTGCAAGAACGCCAAGTGCCCAGAGGGCAAAGCCAAGTTCCGCCTGGCCGACAGCGGCGGCCTCTATCTTGAGGTCAGCCCGAACGTGTCGAAGCGCTGGTTCTGGAAGTACCGATTCGACGGCAAGGAAAAGCGCTTGGCCTTGGGCCACTACATGGAAGCTGGATCGAGGAAGGTCCAGGTTGCCCTCAAGGAAGCACGACAACTGCGAGACGACGCCCGCAAGCTTCACCGCGCTGGCGTCGATCCATCGAAGCGCCGGCAACTCGACAAGCTGGAGCGCAAGACCGTGCACGGCGACAGCTTCGAGACCGTGGCCCGCGAATTCCACGGCATCAAGATTGCGTCGCTGAGTCCCAAGTACGCAGCGTCATGGCTGGACCGGTTGGAGAAGGACTTGTTCCCTTGGATCGGCGCCCTCCCCTTGCCTCAGATCACCGCGCCCATGCTTCTGCATGCGTTGCGTCGTGTGGAGGCCCGAGGGGCTCATGAGACGACCCACAAACTGCACCAGGCGGCCGGCCAGGTACTGCGATACGGCATCTCCACCGGGCGCTGTGAACGCAATCCGGCGCCGGATCTTCATGGCGCGCTGAAGCCGATCCAGACCAAGCACATGGCGGCTTTTTTGGAGCCTGCGCAGGTGGCGGCGCTGATGCGATCAATTTATGGCTACCAGGGTCAACTTGAAACCAAGACGGCGCTCATCCTCGCCGCCCTGCTCTTTCAACGTCCCGGGAACATTCGCGCCATGGCCTGGCAAGAGATCAACCTGGAAGGCGCGCTGTGGACCATCCCCGCGGCCAAGATGAAGCGCTCGGTCGACGGCAAGCGCAATGGCCGCCCTCACCTGGTCCCGCTGGCGCCTCAGGCAATCGCCGTACTGCGCGACATCCAGCCACTGACGGGCCATGGCACCTACGTGTTCCCCAGCATGTTGACCGGAGAACGCCCCATGAGCGAGAACACGCTGCGCTGTGCCTTGCGCCGCATGGGCTACTCCAACGACGACATGACGCCGCACGGGTTCCGTGCGATGGCACGCACGCTCATGGTGGAAAAGCTGAACATCCTGCCCGACGTGATCGAGGCGCAGCTCGCTCACACCAAGGCGGGACCACTCGGTGCCGCCTACGACCGGGCCGAGTTCTTGAGCCAGCGTCGACAGATGATGACGGTGTGGGCGGACTACCTGGACGAATTGCGACAAGGCGTCCTCCGAATTGACGGAGCCATGAAGTAGAAATCACCTGTCTCTGGCCAAGAACTGAACCAAAGTTCTAAGTCAGTTGAAGCGAGTCCAGCTTGGCTTCCAACGCGGCCTTCTGGCTCGCTTCCAGCATGATTCCGTCGAGCCAGACCCGTTTCAAGCTCGGAGCTTCGAGGATCAACCGCACGACCTCGCTCGAATCGAGGGCAGGCCGCCATTCGACGTTGCCCAGCGACAGGTACGCCAGGTGGGGCAGATTCAAAAGCAAAGGGAGATCGGCCTCCTGGATTGCCGTGGCCCACAGGTCCAGGGACCTGAGTTGCTCCATCTGCACCAGATGCTCCAGCCCGGAGCGGGTGATTTTCGTCCCCCCGATGTCCAGGGAGACGATCGACCGCGAGCGACTGACCTGCCTGGCCATGCCGTCGTCGAACCGAGTCGCCTCGAGGTCGAGGGTCGTGAGATGGGGCAGCGCCAGCATGGCCGACATAGCCGCCCGGGACAGTTCTGCGCCTTGCGCGCCTAGCTCCTTCAGTTGCCCGCACTGGAGCACCTGAAACAGGTCCGCTTCGGTCAGGTAATGGTTGGCGCGAAACACCTCCAGGTTCTTTGCCCTGCCGAAGTTGGCCATTTGCCCGGGGCCGCGAATGGAGAGGATGTCGAGCCTGCGAAGCCCCGGCATTTCGACGATGTACCGCATGGCCCGCCGCGTGACGTTGCACCACAGCCAGAAATGCTCCACCCGCAGGCAGGCCATGCGCCGGGCCAGTCGGACGGTGAGCAGCGGCGCGCGCACCAAAGACAGTTGCTCAACCAACGGGAGTTGGGCCAGCTCCCTGATCGCCTCGGGAGACACCTCGCGTTCGAAGGCATACCAGCCACTTGAATCTGGAGCGATGTTCATGGGCGGTAGCGCTCCAAATGCACCACAGCTTCGTCGTGGCTGGCGCGTGAAGCAGGCGTGGCGATCCCCAGGACACCGTGGCGTGCATACCGCCTGGCCAGCGCCTCATCGCGGGCGTGCGCCTCCACTTCTCCGCGGACGCGCTTCAGATCGCATTCTGGGTGAGGCCCCCAAAGGCCACACATTTCACATACCACGCGCACCATGGCGACTCCTGCTTCGGCAACCGTGCCGTGGACTTGGGCTAAACACCTGGAACTATCTTGACGCTTCGTCATGGACGAGCGGAGGCCGGGCTTGCGACAGAAACGCCACCACGGGTGGTGAGCAAGTGTTCCAGCGCCCTTCTTTCAAGGGCCATGCCACGAAAGTTTGTCAAATTCGATTTTGGCCTCGTGGCCAAACTGCCATGGCAAATTGCAAGGGCCATGTCCGAACGGAGCGCCGAAGAAAACGGGCACGCCCATGGGTGCCAAGTGTTCGACAAAAATGTCGGCCACCGACACTGAAAGACCGCGCTGTGGGCAGTTGTGGAAGTCCCCAAGAACCACCGCCGTGACGCCATCCAGTGCACCAGATTGCCTCAACTGGAGAAGCAACCGTTCAATCCGGTAATACGCTTCGCCCACATCCTCCAGCAACAACAGCGCTCCACGGAACGAGCGTGCCCATGGTGTGCCGCAAATGCTGGCCAATGTGGTCAGGTTCCCGCCCCATGTCCGTCCGCTGAATTCCTGACCGAAGCACGGCCCAACAGAAGTCAATTCAAAGTCATGGCCGGGCCCATTCGCGTTGTCTCCCAGAAGGTCAAGTACCAGCTGGGCGCCGAGCCTGATTTTTCTCACGGCCCCTGAGCTGGATGGCTCTAACAACTCCTCGAATACGGGACCGTGGATTGCCGAGCCGCCCCGGGTCGCCGCGAACTCAAGGAGTGACGTATTGTCGGAATAGCCAATGATGGGCTTGTCGAATTCGATGCCGTCGAGGTGGGGCAACAGTTCCGACGTTCCAAATCCTCCGCGAGCGCACCAAACAATTTCTACCGCGGGATCTTGAAGGGCTGCGATGAGGTCGGCCAGACGGGCCGACAGTCCTCCGGCGAAATACCTGTGCGAATCAAATACATGCTGCCCAAGACTTACGTGAAAACCAGCATTGCCCAGGAAGGCGGCGGAAGCCATGACCGCTTCGCGTTGTGGGCTCGCACCGGGGGAAATCACACGCACATGGTGATTCATGCAATGAACCTTTTGCCCAGCCGTCACTGATTCGATATCGAAGGTGCGAACTCAAGTGGTTCTTCCTCTACCGCGCGCACTGCCTCAGCAAAGGCCTTCTCGTCCGTGTCAAACCGCTCATCCCAAACGTGGGACGTTTTCTGAGCGTCGACGACTTCAAGAATCCACCCTCCTTCGCCATCGCCGTATATCTCGACTTCAACTGTGACGCCATGCCGAGTAAGTGTCTGGCTTAGCGGTGAGTTGATGATCTCTGGATCATCCATTGGTGTCTTTCTCTTCCTGTTATTGCATCAGTGTCATGGTGCGTCGCAGCCTGCGCGCATATGGAGTCTTCGTCGACTGCCTGTTCGAGCATACAGCAGTGGCCGCAGCTACCTCGCCTCAAAAGTGCGCCGCGTAGTCGTTCAGTAAATAAAAATTACCATAGTCAATTTTCATGACTAAGCCAATGATTTGAATGGACTTTTCTTTCTTGGCCTGAATCGAAAAGCACGGCATGCCAACTTAGCCTGCGAACATGGAGCCTCGTGCACACATCTCTGGGGTCTTGCCTTTTGCGTAACCAGACAAAAGACAAGACCCCATAGCCTTTCCGCACGGGTTCCGTGCGATGGCACGTACGCTCATGGTGGAAAAGCTGAACATCCTGCCCGACGTGATCGAGGCCCAGTTCGCCCACACCAAGGAGGGACCGCTCGGTGCCGCCTACGACCGAGCCGAGTTCCTGAGCCAGCGGCGACAGATGATGACGGTGTGGGCAGACTACCTGGACGAATTGCGGCAAGGTGCCACCGTATTGCCATTCAAATCGGCGTGATCAGGGAATTGACCAATTGGTGAGAAGGCTTCTGACTTCTGATCAGTCCGGCATGAACTTGCTTGCAGCTCAATAAACCCGCAGCACCTCAAACTGCTGTCGAATTTGAGCGATCTGTATCGACACCTCATCACCCTCGCATTTACCGAGCATGGCCCTGCCCAAAGGGGCTTCGCTGCTGATGACCTGAACGAGCTGAGCGCCGCTGACCAACTTCATGCTGCCCCCCTCCGGGCCGAGAAAGAGATGTTGCTTTTGATCGTCGGAGTCAACCAGGCAGACCAGCGCGCCGAGCTGTACACCTTTGCTGGCGTCGTAGGGGAGCGGGCGGAATTGGCGCCAATTGGCCATCGCTTGGCCGATGGCTTCGGCGCGACGAGCTTGGCCGGTGGCCAGATAGGCGGCTTCGAGTCCCAGTGTGTCGTATTTGTTTTCGGCGACGTTTTCTTCGTGAGTCGCCGTTTCATGGGCCGCCCGCACTGCCTGTTCGGCTTGCAGCAGGTCTTCGGCGAGCCGTTCCAGGACCTGCTGCTGCAACAAAGATTTATTCATGATGAAAGCTGGCATCTCGAACCCGCCATGGCCTGGCCGTTCACGCACTCCCTACACTTGCGGTTGCGAGCCAGCCCTTGGTCTCAAGCACATTGAGCGCAATACCGATTTGCCTCGGGGTGAAGCGCTTCTTACGGTCATTCCAGGCATGTGTTTCGCTGATGACGTCTTCCAGAGATGAGCTGGCGGTACCTTCACTGGCCACCCAGTGCACTGTCGACAGCAGTTCCAACCCAAACGGCGTCTCGAAGCCAGCAACCAAGTCACCAACCCGGTCGAACCGTGATCGCGTCTCAGCGTGCTTGGCCAGGAATGCGCTGGCCTCCTCGATGGCGCCCGGTACGACGGTCAGGGGTTTGTCAGGGACATCGCCACCATCGGCGTAGCCCGCCAACATGTGCCCCTCGATTTTCTGCAACACATGCCGGAGGTTTTCCGCATAGGGGCCATACGGCGCTTTCACGTACTTGAGGCTCAGAGGCTCGCCTGCCACTTGCATGAAGTACATCAGCTTGTGCACCTCGAGCAAGGAAATGGCTGGGTCCAACAGGCCCCGCGTGTAGCGGTTCATCAGTTCGACCAGAGCAGCCCGGCCGGCCGTCATGCGCGGTACATCACGGACATGCTGCATCTTGTCCGCTTGCGGAGCACCCTTGGGCTCGTAGATGCGGACACGCACGTCCTGCAGCGCCTGCACGGCGGCTTCGATACGGGGACGCACCTCGCTCCAATCCAGGCCACCCAGACCGCTGCCAAGGGGGGGAATGGCCAGGGAGCGAATGCCCAGACGGCTGACGTCCCTCACCAATGCCGCCAGGCCGGCATCGATGTCCTGCATGCGGCTTTTCCCGCGCCAGTGGCGCTTGGTCGGAAAGTTGATGATGTAGCGCGGGGATGTCAGTTGTTCGGTGTCGTAGATGAACATGCGCCCTGGCTGAACCTCTTCACGCTTGCAAGCTGCCTCATAGGCCTTGAAGTTCTCCGGCCAAGCGTTTTTGAACTGCAGCGCGATCCCGCGGCCCATCACGCCAACGCAGTTCACCGTGTTGATGATGGCATCGGAATCATCCTTCAAGATGTCACCGCTGGTGAGTTCGATCATAGTGAGTCTCCGAATCAGTAGTACCAGGCTGGCATGAGATGGACCGGGGGTCTGTGGGGCAGATTCAAGAGCAAAGTGAGATCGCTCAAACACCACCCAGGAGTCGCGCGCCACCGCAGACAGCCCCCCTTTCGTCCGTGCCAATCCTGTTAATCGGGTTGAATATGCGGCAGCAGGCCGCGCTCTTGAAGGAAGTTGCGCGTCAGTGGGAGCTTGATTTCACGGGCGATATCGGCAGCGACCTGTGGACCGATCTCTCGTTGGGCATCGGGGTCGTTTTGCAGACCGCGCGCTTTCAACTGCTGCTGCAAGCGTTGCTCGAAGGGCTCACCCATGGCCTCGATCAGCTGGTCCTGAGTTTGTGCGTGGCGCTCTGGGGCCAGTCGCTGGAGGACGGATTGCCAGGGCTGCCATTGGCTCGCCAGGAAATCCGGGAAGCGCTCGCGCTCGGCGGTTTGAACCTTGGTTGTGGCGTCAGTGAGGTCTTGGCCTGACAAGCCAGACGTCCTGAAATACGCCATGTCAGCGGTATCCACGGGCAGGTCCAAGGGTTCACGCAATTTGACCTGATAAGCCAAATAAACTTCAACTTCATCGACGCGAGGAGTCGATGGAAGCGATTTGGTTTTCTCTCGCGCAATACCTTCAAGTTGATCGAGGCGAAACATGCCTTTGGCCAAAGACATCAACTCTGGCAGACGGTGGTCGTAATCACCGCGTTCAACATCTGATGTGAGGCGGGCATTTTTCATGGCGTTCATGCACAGTGAGACACGGTCTTCGCAGTTCGTCGCGGCGTCTCCGCTGATGACAAAGCTATCGTGTCTCAGGCCAGGGTGATCTGCCAAGTGAGACAGCCATTCGGCTGTGGCGTGCTTGAACTGCGGGGTGGCAGCGTTGACGGTCTTGTCCAAACGAGTCAGAAAGTAGGAGAAATCCTGCGCATGGGGTTCGTTGGAAAAGGCGCTCCATTTTTGACTGGCAGCCGCTTGATCGGCAGGGTCATACCAATTGGCTACAGCCTCAGGCAATGGGGTGACATTTTGATTGCCTCCAACATTGTGCCTCGAAACAGGAGTTGCAAGGGATCCCATCCAAGGTCGATCACTCATATCTCCCAATGGTCGTGATTCAGCCATCATCCGATGCGCATGCCGTTCCATATCCCAGTGCATGTCGGCGATCATCCGCTCCACTTCAGCCTGAACCAGCGCATCTATGCTGATCGCTGGACTAGCTGCAGGTGGCTGTTCACGCGCTGCTAATTGCGCCTGCAGCACACTTTGCATGGGAGCTCGCCTGGGAATGGCCCGACCGGCACTGACGCCCGGATCAGTTGCTCCGAGAGAGGGCGGCGGTGCAGTCAGGTTTTCTTCAGCAGCAGATACCATCGATTGTCGATGCGCTTCATGAGCACGGCGTATGGAATTGAACATCCCTCCCACCTCCGCCTGAATCTGCGCATCTATGCTGTGTGCCCCACTAGCTGCAGGTGCCTGTTCACGCGCAGCTAATTGCGCCCGCAGCACACCTTCCATGGGAGCTCGCCTGGGAATGGCCCGACCGGCACTGACGCCCGGATCAGTTGCTCCGACAGAGGGCGGCGGTGCAGTCGGGTTTTCTGCCGCAACAGATGATCGTGGGGGAGTGGGCGCGCGGGCCGGATCGGTGTCTCTTCTTCTCGTGCCTAGACCTAAAAATTGAGAAATTCTTCGCATTGCAACTGCTTAACTGCATTGGAATCGGATAGTTTGTCACGAAACAATTGTCCGATGGGGGTTTTTCAATGAATTGTCCCCCTCTTTGATCTCACCTTGCTGGCGAGTCATAGGATGGATTGAAAACCAATCTTCGGGCCATCGCCAAAGCCTCAAACTCTCGGGAATTCGGGATTAGCCCACGGGCTGACGAGGGTCCGAGTCTGTCAAGATGGGCTAGAACGTTCTACCCCCCATCAGGGGGGGCTGCGAACAGGCCCTAATCGGTATGGCGCTTACTGGACCCTCTGGCGGTGACAAGTTTCCATGGCGCTGAGGCGACAGCGTGGGGGGCATCGGCCTGTTGGCCGTCAGTGGGTCAGGGGCGTGGTTACACGCCGCGGGCCGGTGCCCGCCTGGAGTCTTTCAACGCGGCACTGAACAGGGCGTCCAGCAGTCCCTTGAAGCTGGGTGAGCTGCCGTGGCTCACGGCGTGGGACTCAAACAAGGTTTGCCCAGACTTGGCATCACGAACCCAGGTACAGCAGACGCACATAGACCAGATTGCTGCGACTGACGCCCTTGCCGTGGCGCAGGCAGAGACAGGCCGCAGGGTTCTGAATGAGTGCCGCTCCGTATTCAGCACGTTCCCGGCCAGCCTGCTCGAACCCGACGATGTGGCGGCTAAACTGCCAAAGCAAGTTCTCCAGCCAAAGTTCGACTACTCTCTCCGCACCAGATCGCCCCCTTTACAAAACGGTCGAGTTTGGCAGAATCGCCAAAAAATCCAGGGGGTTGGACGTTCCATGGTGCCTCAGACGTACCATTGAATGGCACCACCACATGGGATACAGAATCAGGGGCAGCAGGGAATTCTGCTGCTTGCCCAGGGAACTTTTGTTCCGACCGAGTCCACCCGTGAGGGCGGCAAGCGGCCCAACCGAGGCATGTCATTTGGCATCCCATACCCCCATCGAACATGCTGATGACCATCCGCCCCTATAGACCCAACGATTGGCCGGCCCTGTGGGCCTTCTTAGAACCCACTTTCAGGTCAGGTGATACCTATGCCTATCCACGCCACATCACCTCCGATGAGGCGCATGCAGCATGGGTTGGGGCCACCCAAGCCTGCTGGGTGGCTGAGCAGGAGGGGCGACTCTTGGGCACTTACTATGTAAAACCCAACCAACCCGGGCAAGGGTCTCACGTGTGCAATGCGGGCTATGTGGTTTGCGCCTCTGCGCGCGGGCAAGGCATTGCCGCTGCTTTGTGCACCCACTCGCAAACCGAGGCATTGCAGCTAGGCTACCGTGCCATGCAGTTCAACTTGGTGGTGTCGAGCAACACCGCGGCGCTAGCGCTTTGGCAAAGGTTGGGCTTCTCGGTGGTTGGGCGGCTGCCGGGCGCGTTTTGTCACCCCCAGCGCGGAGACATCGACGCTTGTGTGCTTTACAAACATCTGGATGGCGCCCAGGCTGTAAGCTCATAAAGCACCCCCCCCGTCTCAGTGCGCTATTTGCGGCCCGCCAATTGCATCAACGTCTTGAGCAAATCACCATCGATGGGTGAGCGATGGACATCGACATCGTAGCGGCCGCTCCGACGCTGCTCTTCGATCCACTGAGCGCCACGATTTTTGTCAATATCCGACTTCAAGTGTGCCGCGGCGAAGTTGTCCAATGACGCCTTGCGCACCGCGGCCAACGTCATGGGCTTGCGGGCATGCAGATGCAACCATACCGGTGGATAGCTGGCGCCGTCGGCATCGGCCTTGGGCTGGATGCGCAGCTCGAAGAGCGTATTAGGGGGGGTGCTGGGCAAGGGGGGCCGCAAACTAACTCGTTGGACTTGCCCATCCCGCAGCAGCTCGGCCCATTGACAGGCGCGCGGCCGAGGATATGCCTTGATCAAAGTCCAACGTGTCTCTGGTCGAACCAACTCTTGCGCGTGGTACATCAAGGTGTCCGCTCGCTCTCGCAAACGCTGGGGCAGATCCATGGAGGCCCGTCCCTGCTCCTCACTCTCGTATGCCGCAGGCGAAAAACGATCCAGTCTGCCAGCCACGTCGCCCATGCGTTTGGCTTGCGTCTCCCATTGCTCGGCCATATAACGATAGGCTGCTGTGCTGATGTCGGGATCGTTGTGACCCTTGCGCCATGTCAGATCGCGAATCTCCTTTTCAACATCATGGGCTAGAAAGTCGATGCCCTTTTGAAAACTCTTGACTGCCCTGGCTGAGAATCGACTCGGGGCCGTACCTTCATCTGGATCCAGGCCCAGTTCCGAATCTGAATCGCCCTCAGAGTCAACATCGCCAACGCAATGAAAGTCACTGCCCAAGGGTTCAAACAGCAATCCCTCGCGACCCACTGAGAGCGCGTTTCCATCGCCTTGAATCTTCGCGGGCACATGCAAACCCGATGGCGCAAGCACGGCAACCAAGTCACCTGTTCGGTTGCCACCTGACGCATGACGAGCCCGAGCGGCCGCTCTTACCCCAGCAGGCGCAGCATTGATTTGGCCCCAGTCCATCAGCACGTGAGCCATGTCCGAGCAATGGTAGAGATTGCTCTCCAGTTTGTCTTTGACCCGGGCGATCTCTTCGACCCCATGCTCGGCACTGGGCTCGGGCAGCTCAACATCAATGATGGTGGCGGCCAGATCCGAGCACACGGTACCCAGGTCGTTCAGCACCGGACGCATCAGCGCGACCCAGTCCTCGGACAGTGGCTCGGCATCAATGGCGAAAACAGGCGCCAAGGCGGAAGTCACCAGCTTATCTTGCCTCTCAAGAAGTATCGCCTTATCGCCGATCATCCTCTCCGGGCCAGAGGCAGAAAACGGTCCAGCCAGGCGCGATGAAATGAGCAACGTCTTGGTACAGACCGCTGCCAAGCTACTTTGCTTAAGCTCATTGAGGGCGGTCTCGTGACCCGGCTGTAGCGCAAGCACTCGGCGCAGATCAACGACATTCTCCGACTTGGCCTTGAATAGACTGTCCGCGTCGCGAAGCGCAGCCCTCACCTCGTTGTCTGGCAATTGCTCAAAATCCCCACGGGTCAGATGTTGAACGCGGTGCCCCAGAGTAGCCCATTCCTCCATCAGTGTCTCGCGGCAGGCGAACCGCTTGTACAGGACATTGGCCAGCCCGGCTTCTGACACCACCTGATGCGTCAAGCGAGGAGGCAGCTGGTCGATCGCGTCGATGAGTCGCGAGTTCAAATCCAACATGCGTTCAGCGACCTCGACTTGGGGTCGGTCTTTCACGAGGGCGTAGCCCACTTGGAGGGCATTGTTGAGAACGGCGACCCGATTGACCGCTTCACGGTCACGTGCGGCCTGTTGCAAGGGGTGAGGTCGGCGAGCCCGACGAGCATTGGAATGTTGGGCTGGGGCAGCCCCAACAGCAGGTGCCCCTTGTTCACCCCCGGCGTTCACATCCCTTGGATCGCCCTGCGCTTGATTTGCAGCTCCGCTTGCACCGCGGGCTCGCTGGGGCGTCCCTCGGGCTGCGCTGGGGATTCTTGACGTCATCTGTTCACCGCCAAGGCCTGGCCCGGCGGCAAGTCACACGATGGGGAAAGCCGCTCGTCAATTGCTCGTCCCCAAGATGTCCATCTTCATTGAGGCATCGATCTTGGCCGTTGTCGGACGTTGAGGGCGGTTGTAGTCAGGCTGCTCACCGCTGTCGTATTTGGGACGTTCACCGCTGTCGTACTTGGGGCGCTCGACCTCGTTGACGTACTTGGGGCGTTCAATGCTTTCGGCGATGTACCTGGCACGCGTTTGCGCTCGTTTGCTCTCAATCAGGCGCGGCGTGATGACGAAAATTCGTTCTCGCCCCTGCTCAACGTCGGAGTTAGACCGGAAAAAACCACCCACGCCGGGAACCCTGGACACGCCAGGAACGCCATTGCGGCTGGACGTCGACGCCTGAACGTTGTAGCCCCCGATGACCAAGGACTGTTGGTCGTCAACAATCATTTGGGTCGCCACCACGCTGCGTTCGACAACGGGTGTCACGCTAGACTGCTCGTTCAAGAGCGTGCCATCTTCGATGTCAATGAACAACTGCACCTGGGATACGCCCGCGTCCCTCACCACCTTGGGCGTGACTTTCATCATGGTGCCCACCGTTACAGCCTGGGCCTCTGCAACACGCTCACCGACCAGGCGAAGGTAGACAGTGCGACTGAGGTCGATCACTGCCCCAATGTTCTCCATGGTCATGACCGCAGGCTTGCCGATGATGGAGGCCGTTCCCTCACCTTCCAGAGCTCGAATCTGGGCCAAAAAACGGGGCAAGTTATTGATGGTCAGTGTGCTGGCATCGCGCACGGGTAATCCAATAATGTTGTTGTTCGAAACCGTCGTTCGCCCGGATCCACCCCCGAAGGTTGCCGCCCAGTCAATACCCAGCTCTTTCAGCTTGGACTTTTGAATATCAATGATCAAGGCTTCAATTTCAACCATTTGCTGAGGCTGATCCAATTGCGAAATCAGACTGCGGTAGTACTCCCTTTTAGAGGTGTCCCCACGAATGATGATGGAATTGGTGCGCACATCCCCTTCGATAACGGGGGCCTCTTTGGAGCCTCTACGATCAGAAACGGGCGACACCTCGCGAGAAATTTTACTGACCACGCCAGGCGCATTGTCAGCACTGGCTCCTTGGCCTCTGACCGCGCGTGGATTGGTGTCAGAGTCGCTGACGGAATTGCCGCTACGGCCATCTCGCATCAAATTACGCAAGATGCTCAACAAGCCAGGCACGGTCAAGGTCTTGTCGCGAAAATTGATCTTACGATCTTCCAGAAAGGCGTACCGAAGTCGAAAGATCATGGTTTCGTCACTGGCACCTCCCGCCGCACCTCCGCCGCTCTCGGCGGTAATGACTTCTTTGACCAACTTCACGTATTCGCGAGGACCGGAGACGAGGACAGTGCCGTCATCCTGCAACTCCCCCCAACCAAATTTTGATTCAAACAACCCGACCCCTTGCAGAGCCTGTTTCACATCGGAAGTGGTCATGTCACCCACGCGTATGCGCTCGGTCATCCGCTCATGGATGGGAGCGATATACAGGCGGCTGTTGTAGAAAAACCAGTTGAACTGATAGGACAACGCCAGCCGGTCCAAGAATTCCTCGGGCGTAGCCCCTTGAATTCGCCCGTTGACCAGCCCTTGCGGGGCCGAACTCATCACCATGGAGGCATTGAAGTTCTTTGCAAAGTCATCCAGCACTTTTTGCACTGGAACTCGACTGGCGTTGTAGGCAAAGACGCCCGACTCTCTCCACTGCGCAGGCGGTGCCGCCAAGGTGAGCCCATGAGATAAGGCACCCATCAAGAGCACCACCAGAAAAACTCTGAATCGACGACCCATCATGGGTTTCTCCCGGTTGAACTGAATTGCCGCAACCGACAATGTGCAGGATTCAATTTGCATGTACAGGCCGACATCACGGGCTCACCACGGCAACAGATTCTGCCTTGGCAAACGGCGTGGCCTCGTTCGCAGAGCCATTGAAGACAGCCTCGGCGCTGGCTGGTGCAGCCTGACGCTCTCGGGCACTCCGGGGGTACCTCATGGACGCAGTTTCCAAACGGTACCGATGCACTGGCAGCCCGCCGTACGCCACCTCTTCTCTCTCAAACTGCCCCCCAACTGACCTGATGAACTGAATGATTTTCTCGTTGTCCAAGGGCATCAGGGCACAGAGTGGATCGCAAATACCCAATGCCCATTTGAAAGCTGCGGGCCACAACCTCGCCCATTTGCCATGAAACGCCCTGCACACGACCAGATGCAATTGCCGATCGTGAACGATCATGCCACCGATACAAACATCCTCATGCATGAACGCCAAGGTCGGCGAACCCGCATAGAAGGCCTTGAACTCGTCAAACGACACCACCTTCGCCTCGGGGAACTTTTCTTTGACGACGATCACATCCTCGTCGTAGATCACGCGCAGATCAACACCTTCTTGAACGTACATAGACTGCTCGCTTGCTGAGGACGGTCAGGCCTGTGCGGATCGCACGAGGCAAGGGTTGACAGACAGCGTCTGGCCGACAGGTCGCACGGCACTTCTGGGAAACGTGTGTCACAGAAAACTGCTCAGGCAAACTCGAGTAAGACGTCCACTTGGTCCGTTCGGATCATCGCAATCTGCCGCTGCTGCTCACGATGCAAGCGCCTTTCGGCAGCAGTCAAGGGAATGCGCGGCACGTCAGGTCTCAAGACATAGATCTCAAACGGGCCTCCAGCAAGGTCTGAGGTTCGCGCCGACGCAAGGGGCAAATGCAGCCAACCAAAGCGCTTGGCGAACGTCAAAACCTTCTCGTTTTCTGGCCTCATCACGGCGTAAATCTGATCGCTCACAGTGAAGCACCACTGCAATACGTCTGGCAAGAGACGGAACAAACGCCCCTGATACTCGGGCAATACGCCCACATGCAACAAGTTTTGATTGATGAGCGCGGTTCCAAAACAAAAGTCACCATCCATGAACCTCACGCCCGGCGCATCTTTGTAGAGCGACTCATAGGCCGTCGCGTCCGGGATGTGGGCCAGGGGCGAGAACTCGCGAACGGAGATCAGTTCGGTTTCTCGCAGCATTTGCAAATCAGCACCGGGGAGCAATTTCATGGTGTCCCTCAATCAATCAAAAATGAAAAATACCGATCAGCGACGGGATTGTTCCGGCCGCAGCATTTTTTCTCGAACCCGACTCTCGAGTGAGCCCACCTCGTTGCGCTCAGAGCGAGGCGATGGGCTCAGCGCCTCTACCCGACCGAGGGCGGTCCTCCAAATATCGAGGCCCTTTAAAAATACCGCCTCTCGCTCCTCAGGGTTGTCAACGCCCTGCACCTGCGGAAACCACTGAGTCAACAGGAGATCCTGTGTATCAGCCGATACGGCCAATCCAGCCGCCGTAAAGCGTGCTGCTTGGCAAGCCATGCGCAGCACCTTCCTGAGCTCATCCACGTCAGGAGAACGCCACAAGACCGCCTGAACGAGTGTTCCGCCTCTGAGTTGACGGCTACTGAACTCGCGCGCCTGCTCTTCGTTTGTGGATTCAAAAAAAGCACTCACGGCAGACTTCAGCGTGATTCGTCAAGCACGCGTTGCAGAGCCTTTTGATTCAGCTTCATGATGGCTGAAATGCCTGCGTTAGCGAGGTTCTTTCTGTTGACAAGATCCCTGAACTCTTCAGCAACGTCTTCACCAGCGTGGCCGCGCTTGACTGCATCAATTGTTCTGTCTGTCAAATCATCCTTGAGTCGTTCCATTTTTTGGTACGCTCTGAATGTGGTTTCACCGGCTGTCAACACATCACTCTCCTTTGGAAATCGCGGGCACGAGGGACATCCCTTTTGATAGGTGGCAAAAATCACCGTTCGGTTCACAAGCCCTGCACAATAGGGGCATCGCGATGTCGCCTGACCAAATCCAACGCACGGTGGATCCATGATTCCAACACGCTCGTGACAGCCTCTTGTGCGTCGTTGAAATTGGCATCGCACGCGCTGTACTCACCCTCGACACACACCGCATCGGATGGCAGATTGCTGTCCACGGTCACTTCGAGCGAGTTCTGGAGCGCATTGGAGAGCGCGGCATTAGCGCCTGCGGGCACGCGAATGCGTATGGGACGCTCTGGTAGCTCACGCATGGCTGCACGGGCTGCAATTTCAACCCTTTCAGCCATGCTGGCTTCATCGCAGATCGTGCCAATGGCGAGCCGGGCCACAGCGACCGCGGTGGGCTCAATGGACGCCAGCACCCGAGCCCACTCCTCGTCGATTTGAGCCAGCAGTTCCTTGGCTTGGTCGGCCGCTTCGGTACTTATTCTTTCGCCAGCGCCACGTGCCTCGGCCAAAATACGCTGCGCTTCAAGCGATGCTTCATGCACGATCTCATCGGCCTGGAGCCTCGCTTGCTCGATCATGCGTTCAATCAGACTGTCGGTGTCGATCAAACGAAGATGATGCTCCGCCGGGATCACCCCCTCGATGACGACGTAGTCCTGATTTAAATTCAGTTCGGCTCTAACGAACGCCATCTCTGTTCTCCAATCTGTGTTTGGCCAACAACCAACAACGCCGTACGCGCCTGGAAACACTCGGTACCAGCGGTGCGCTGAGGGATGGCCTTTGCTGGGTCAGGGCCACCAATGAACAACGGTCCGAGGCGTCGAAGTCCCTCAGTAGTCGGTGCCACAAGGCATCAAAACCCGAGCGAACCCAAAACCCAAGCTCCGCCATCCCCATGATTTCATCGGGGATGTCGTCACATGCAGCCCCCCAATCCAGCCTGCGTGGCAACGGTTGGATGCTGGAGATCGCCAACGCCCAGTGCCGGTCAGAGGGCGAAAGCCCCTCCAGACGCCGCGCCACGGGACTTGGCTGGGCCATGAGAAGGGCAGCAAAGTAGGCCGCACATTCAAGGCGCTGAGCGACCGAGAGCTCGGCCAGGTCAGCCCATTGCCAGTCAGCCACATCCTCTAGCCCAGAGAGCGTCAACTCGCTCGGTGGCTGAGCCATGCGCCGTGCCAACAAGCTGGTGCCATGCCCCCCTGCCCCACCCGAGCCGCACACTTCTGGCTGCCACCACCAAGCCGCAAACGCCACAGAAGGCACGGTCAGGTCCTCGAGAGCGAGGTCACATTGCAACGGGTCGACATCAGACTGAAAATCCATGGTCACGGCGCTCAACACGTCGCAGAAAGATCTACGCGACGCTCATTCGGGAATCAGTACCGCGTGGAACGTCGCCACCCGCGCCAGACATCGCCTTGACTGAGGACTTGTTGGCAGCCTCTATCGCGCGCTTTTCTTCCATCAGTCTGAGCTTGCGCCGGGCCATCATCACAAGCACATAGTGCCCGCCAAAATAAATCACCAGTGCGAACAGAATGCCAATGATCACGATCACCGCCAACACCACCGTTCTGAGCCCTTCAGCAGACGATACCTCCACCAGGAAGGGCCCGACTTGTTGCCAGTCCATGTGGGGCAGCTCGACCTTCTGCGTGGGCACAAGAACCACTGAAAGCTTGCGTGCGCCGACCTCATCCGACAAACCTGGAATGCTGGTGGTAATCAGGCGCTTCACACGGGGCACCAACAAGTCCTCGTCGAAAGGTGCCTGCACTTTGAGAAAGACCGAGGCAGAAGACGGCTGAACGGGCTCCCCTGGCGCCACCCTCTCTGGCAGAACCACGTGAACCCTGGCCACCACCACGCCGTCGATCTGAGACAAGGTGTACTCCAGCTCCTGCGACAAAGCATACAGGTACCGGGCCCGCTCCTCCATCGGCGTGGAGATCATTCCCTCTTTCTTAAACACCTGACCCAGATGCGCCTGCGCCTTCCTGGGCAGGCCTGCGGCCTGCATCAGATCCGCGGCACGTGCCAACTGCCCTTCACGCACGGTGAGGGTCACACCGCCCTTGGCCTGCAATTTGGTGACAGCGACCCCGTTGCGCTTGAGCAAGGTCACGACCTCGTTCGCATCAGCGTCAGACAGGCCGCTTTGCAGGGTCACATCGCTCACACACGCCGCGAGGAAAGAAAAGAGAACCGCATGCAGCACGAAGCGCATCAGTCTTTGAACGGAGCTAGCCACAACAACACCCCTTGAGATCAAACCGGTGATTGGCGAGGGAGGAAAATTGACCCCTCGCTTTGAGTTTTACTGCAAGCGGGTGAGCTGATCGAGTGACGCTGCCGCCTTGGTCACCGTCTTGGAGATAACCTGCACACGCTGCTGATAGTCATTCAATGCCATCATGGCGCGCATCATCATGGTGTTGTCGCCATTCACCGTCGCCTTTTCAATCATTGACGAGACGTGTTTGTGGTCGGCCTTGAGCCGACCCGACATATCAGACAACCCCGATATGAGTTGCTTCCCCATCGAGGTGGACTCCACACCTGAAGTGGCTGGCATGGGCTGGGCTGCCAAACTCTTGTGGGACGCCAGCGCCTGGCTGAAGCGCTGAGCATCAGCCGAAGATGTCGCCGATACCTGGAGACCCTCTGAACCTGGAGCCCCCACCGGAGGGCTACCCGCCCGCACTGCGCTGTGACTGACAGCAGAAACACCAGAAAGATCAATGGCCATGACATCACCCTCCTAAAGGTACTTGACTGAGAATTTCCACCCATCTACCTTGGTAAGTGGTCACCAGGCCGAATCAGTTCGCCATCAGGCCGCCATACTTCCAGCCTGATCAATCATCTTGCCCTGGTGCTGCATTTGATCCATGACGATGCTGTCCAACATTTGAAACACTTGCATGCCAACCTGCACGGCCATCATCAATCCCATACCCCCAGCAGCCAGCCCGAGTCCGCCAGCGGCTGCGCCCCCCATGCCCAAAGAGGCGAGTAGGCCTCCATTTTCAGGCCCCCCGGCAGCCCCAGGCCCCCCTTGGCCCCCGGCATTGCCCGGGCCCACGGAACCGGGATCCCAGTCGCCGAAATCGTCATCAGTGATTTGAGACGAACCAGGTTTGTGGGTCGGGACCTCCGGAAACTCAGGCAAGTCGTCGCCGCCATCCTGAAGTGAAGCAGGCCTGTGGGTCGGCGCATCGGGGGGCATGTTGAGCAAGTCGTCGTTGCGCCCCCGAACCAAGACAGGCGTGTGCGTCGGCGCCGCAGGCATGTTGAGGAGGTCGTCGTTACTGGCCAACTTGGCGTCTTTGGCACCGGCCGATGCCTTGGATGGCTCGGCACCATTTTGGCCGCCGGCCGGGGTGGGACGAGAAGCATCGGTCAGTTGGCGATTTGCACGCCCTGTCGATGCACTCGCCGGCCCACGATGCCACGTAGACGCCGACACCATCGCCCCCTGCATCGAGTCGTTTCCAGGGGCAGCGGTGGCGGGGCGAGACGGCTTACCCGTGGGGTTGTTCTCGAAGAATGTTTTCATCTCCACAGCCATCTGCTGACGGATGCTTAATTGCTGCTCACTACTGTAGACCTTGGACGAGCCAGCAATGCCGCCGGAAGCTGGCTGCGGCGAACCGCTGCGGGTGCGGGCCGTGCTTACGCCAGTCACCAGGGATTCAGGCGGCTGCGTCAAAGCGCCGGGCGTACGGCCCGCGGTCACGGCACCCTCTGGCATTTGCACGAGCGTGGGTTTGTCGAGTGGCTCAGACTGCTGCTGTTGGGCCACTTTCTGTTGATTAGCTGCAAAACCCGTTTTCGCCTTCAGCGCCCGTTCCATGTTTTGCTGGGCTTGCTGTGTTTTCACACGTTGCGCAGTATTTGCCAGACATGCTTGCTTTTTCTGCGCCTCAGCCTGCTTCTGGGCATGCTGATCCTGTTCGGGCGTCTTGCGGACGGCAGGGGCGGGCGCGGGTGCTGGCGCTCGCGGAGTAAAACGAATTGCAGGCATGATCAAGCTCTCACAGAAAATGGCAGCCAACCGCGAGGCAGTTGACGCGCCGTGTTAGATTTTCCAGCAACTGAGACGCCGCCAGCGGGCCGCCGGACCGGCACATCAGATTCAAGCGCACCTCGCGCCTGCAGCGCCATGTTGGCCAACAGCGACATCAGGGTGATCACTTGAGCGAAGCTCATGTCACCCAGCGGGATGGTCTGCGCAATCACCAACTGACCCGACTCAGGATCCCAACCGAAAACGGGGGTGCTCGGCCCCACCGATTGCAGCTGATGCCAGAACAAGCGCTTTAACGCGTCGGCTGAGACATCAGCCGCCAAGTCAGCAACCAAAACGTAAATGGTGGCGTGACTCGCCGAAGCCGCCGAGCTTGGCGAGAAGTAGAAGCTTTCGCCCTGCCACTCTAAGCCCTGAGCACCCTCGGCCAAACCCAACTCCCTCCTCAACTCCTGCAGGCAAGCTTCAAACGAGTTGGGGTAGGTCATGGTTTCATCCTTCATCATCGACGGCACGATCCATGCCGCAAACTTTTTGATGGCGCGCTTGAGGTCGAAATCCCTCGGCACAAGCATTGAGAAAGGCATATAAATAATGAGTGTCACGCGCAATGGTTGAGTTCGCAACAATCCAAAATTCTACGACACATCTCTCAACCTCACTTTAGAACAAGGAACTCGAGCTCAATGATCCGCCCCTGATTTCTCGTGGGTCGACTCCGTCAATGCCCTGAGTTGTCCGCGCACGCGAGACAAGCGGGATCTCACGGTCCCTATGGGAATCTGCAACTCGCGAGCAGCCAGCTTGTAGGTCTGTTCCTCCCCCAACACAGCAGCAAATGTGGCTTGAAGCTCCTCGGAGAGAGAGTCGATGTACTCGAGCGACTTGATCACGAGCTCCCTTGACTCAACCAAGCGCGCGGGGTCGGCAAAAGGATCTTCGACATCGTGGCCGACCTCGTCCACGTCCACGAACATTCCCGCAGGCACCTGCCTGCGCACATGGTTTCTTGACAGGTTGAGGGCAATTCCAAAAAGCCATGTAGACGGCTTGGAGAGGCTCGCAAACTTGGCCGCGCAGCGCGTTGCCTCAAGAAAAGTCGATTGGACAACATCTTCGGCATCAGACACATTGCGGACGTAACGTCGAACAAAAGCGAATAGAAATTTATGGTGTGTTTTGTACAGGGACTCAACGTCGATTTCCATCGTTTCGAAAACGGGTGGCAAAGGCGCGCTGGAAGCATCTACAGTGGGCTCGTCTTGCATTTCAAACTCCAGTGAAAGATTTATCATTGCAACCGCCCTGCACAACCAAGCGGTCTTCCCGTTGGACGCAAGATTCAGACCACCACACGCCAGCGCGTAAGCCATTGATTACATTGGTAACGAAAAGCCCAGGGAGGCCAGATTTTCAAAAACGCCCCCCCGAACCTACAGAAACTTGGAATTTCACCCCGTACTGTTCATCAAAAAACTGACGCAGGTTTGAAACCCCGACCTTCAGGCCGGAGAGCCCCGAAGGGGCGATTCTTTGGTAGGGGATGCAAACCCCTACCATCAGCCTACACACCGACCTTCAGGTCGGTCGAATGTTTGCTTGACGGAATTTCGTTGGAGCAGACCGAACCAATCCCTTCACCAGACCACAGAAGCGCATGGCGAACGACCTTCTACTGCCACTTGACCGAACGCAGAGGCTTCCACCAAGCAACTTGGGGCTGGCCACGGTCGACCAAAAAGTTCAAACCACCTTGCGCTCGGTCAATGAACGGGCTTGGTCGGATCGGGTGGGCGATGAGTTCAGCCAGCTTTTTCAGTCAGCAGCGCAATCTCAGTCACGGGCGGCTATGGCCCGAGAGATGCGATCGCGCTCTCAGCGTTTGGGGCTGCTTGACCCCAGTCTGTTGGCAGAGATGGCTGCGCGACTCTGGGGGGCCAGCGGCGAGAACAAGCTAGATGCACTGGCTCGCCAAGCAGCCTTTCGTTTGAACTCCAGCGGCCTGGCCGGACTCGAGACCAGCTTGTCTCCTCGAGACCCCATGGAGAGGCAGCTGCTGCTCAGCAAAATGGCAGAGCACATTGGCCGCAATGATGCCGCCTCCGAGCGCATATTACAAAGCGCTGCGCGCAACTTGCAGGCTAGGCACGGCGACGAGCTCAAAGCACTGCACAACAGCGCACCGGCTTTCGATGTGCTGCACCACATGGATGCACCCGACCCCAGCAAGGCGGCAGGGGCATCGGAACTCCGAAGTATCTTTCTCGACGCGGGGCGTACCGCGGGCGATGCCATCATCTCCGCCCCTAAACTTGCCAATCAGTTGTTGGCGAAGTTTGACGGACCGCAATTCGAGGTCGCGTTGATGCAGCTTGGAGAGGGCGTATTGGCTGACTTGCGCTCCATGCACCCCTCTCAACACGCAGAGCGTGTCTCGGCTGCCTTGACCAATTCAGGTGCTTTCATGAATGTCCGCAAGGCCCTGGCTCTGTCCCGGCGAATGCGGGCTCAGATGGCGGCCCAAGGAGAGGCAATTGAAAACTCGGACGCCTTTGTAGCGACCAAGTTTTTGGAGGAAGCCGACGCTGGCTGCTCGGAAGCCTCCAGACTGACCCGCTCATTGGTCGGAGATGAACAAGCTGAGCGGATGCTGGCGCACGGTGGCGCGCTGACTTGCTTAAGGCAATCGATGAGCGATATGCCACTGTCTTGGTGGTCAGACCAGCCAGCACGACTCAAACTTCTGGATGACTTGGACGACTTGACCAACGCCCTCAACCGTCCCGATCAGACTCTGGCATTTTCTATTCAAAAGCGCCTGCGGGCAGACCTGCCTGTGCAAAGAATTGTTGAGCAAACATGAATGACGAAGACACTCTGATCGACCAAGCAACGAGGGCGGCGCTTGCGAGCCGATCACCTGTCGAGATGAATCTAGACAACGAGCTTTGGATGGTCGTTCATCCACAGGCAGACTTTGTGGTGGTCACGGTAGGCTCACATTTGGGCCGGGCAAGCCCCGTCCAAGTTTTGCAGCGCCGTCAAGAGCGACCTGAACGCTTGTCTTGCTGGCTACCCGCCATGCTCAATGACGGCCAGTTGGTTGCCATCAAGCGACTGCCTCGCCTTGCCGGCGGGGGCGTCGACTCCTTGAGTCCTGCAACCTTTGAGCTGGCACGGGAGTTACTGGCATGAGCATCGAAATTGGCCCCTCAGAGGCTCGCGGCATTCAAAACCCCCCCCTCCGAACGGGCCGCGTGGGGCCTTCGGCCGCGCCCAAGTTGGACGTCAGGCTGCGGCCCCCCGTCGCTGAAGTCGATGGAGAGGAGCGCGCCCACGACGAACGTGGGCTAAGCACACCAACGCTCTCTGATGAATTGGTTCAGGCGCTGGGTTTACCTTGGACAAGGCACAACCCGGTGTGGGGCCCCTCGGCCCTGGATCGGCTGCGTGCATTGCAGCACACACTGATGAAGAAGGCATTCAGTCTGCCGCAGGAGGATCGTGCTCCGACATTGCAGGCCGTCAAGTCTTTGGAGATCGCAGTCAATCTACGATTGCGCCTCGAGGAGGCTCAACATATTGAGCAAGCTGTGATTCATTCCAACCTGCGTCAATCCACGCCCACCCAGTCACCCAGCACAAACTCCGTGCGGACCGCGGTATGAGCACGCCCCTGCCTCGTTTGCCAGACTCAGACAGCTTGGTCACGGCAGTGGGTTTAGCCTGGGGCTGGCTAGAACAAGGACAGGCCGAACAAGCATTGGTGTTGGTGCGCGGATGCTTGCAGTGCTGGCCTGAACAAGCCGTCTTGGAGCTTCTGGAGCGACAGTGCCTGGTTTGCCTGAACCAGCCTGTACCCAGCGTGCGGCACCTCGACTTAAATCAGGTGCCACCGAGCTGGCGGGCGCTGACGCAGCGCCTTTTGGTCAGGCAGCGGTTGAACCAAGCAGTCTCAAACCGGGTAGAGCATACGGCGCCTCGCCAACGCCCAAGACCCAAACCTGCAACTGATTAGCGACAGGCGTTCAGGCCTGTCGGCCCCAACAAGATTTTGAAAGGGAGTTGCGTCCCTCCCCAAATCGCCACGACTGGGAATCCGGCCTTCAGAGCGGGTTCCAAACCGGAGTCAGTTTTTTGATGAACATGTCAGTGATTTTGCACCTGAATTCCTGGGCCATCAAAGCGGCCAAGCGTGCTGAGTTGGTCGCCGCGACCATCGTCATCAGCATCGTTTTCATGCTCGTGCTGCCGATGCCGACATGGCTGCTAGACACCCTGATTGCGGTGAATCTGGGGGTTTCGGGTTTGATCGTGATCGTGTCGATGTACATGCGAGGGCCGACCGCCTTCTCAACGTTCCCGGCTGTGTTGCTCATGACAACGCTTTTTCGTTTGGCCTTGTCGGTGTCGACCACCCGCTTGATTCTGTTGGAGGCCGATGCGGGCCATATTGTGGAAACCTTTGGCAACTTTGTTGTCGGAGGCAACATTGTGGTGGGCCTTGTTGTCTTTTTGATTCTGACCGTGGTGCAATTTTTGGTGATCACCAAGGGCTCTGAGCGGGTTTCCGAGGTCACGGCACGCTTCACGCTGGACGCCATGCCGGGCAAACAAATGTCGATCGACAGCGATTTGCGCGCGGGCCTGCTCACCGCCGATCAAGCCAAACACAAACGATCAGAGTTGGCCCGCGAAAGCCAAATGCATGGGGCCATGGACGGCGCCATGAAGTTCGTGAAGGGGGACGCCATCGCTGGCATCTTCATCGTCGCCGTGAACTTGCTTGGCGGCGTCTCGATTGGTGTGATTCAAAGAGGCATGAGTGTCTCCGATGCCATTCATCTCTATTCGATTTTGAGCATCGGCGATGCGTTGATAGCGCAAATCCCCGCGCTGCTTATTTCTTTGGCCGCCGGCCTCATCACAACCCGTGTTTCCGAAAATGATGTCCCCCTCGCCAAAGGGATTGAACACGTCGCCAAGAACATTGGCCAAAATATCGCGCACGAGCTTTTCAGTGAGCCCAAGGCCTTGCTGACGGCGGGTGCCATCATGCTGGTGTTTGCGTTGGTTCCCGGGATGCCGTGGTTGACATTCACGGTATTGGCTTTGGTTCTATTTGCGGCAGGTGCTGTGGGTTTGTTGGCCCCTGGCTTGATTCAGAAGAAGGAAGCTGAAGACGCCCTCGCCCATGTCGAGGCGCCAGAGTTCAAAGACGCTGTGAACTTCCGTTGCACGCGCCCCATGCAGCTGATTTTGCCCTTGGCACTGAAAGACACGCCTCAAGCTGAAAGCATTACCTTCGAGATCAGAAGGATGCGTAACCGCATGCTGCAGCATCGGGGGATTCCTGAATTTCCAACGGTCGAGGTTGTTTTTGAGCGATCACTGCCCGAGACCACTGTCGAGTTCCGCATGGTCGAGGTGCCCTTGATCACCGCAGAAATCAAACTGGGATGGGCCAGCACCCGGGAGCCCCTCAGCCGCATTGAGGAGTTGGGCATTGAGCACACGGTCGAGACCTTGGAAGGTAGCCGCCGCAAGCGTGTTTGGATCAAGCTCAACGATGAAAGTACGCTCCAAGAGGCAGGTATCGCGTGGGAGCCATGGACCGCCGTTTTTGCCACCGATGTCGAAAGCGAAATGCTGCGCAATTGCCAGATGTTTCTCGGCGTGCAAGAGGCCACTCGTTTCCAAGAGTGGGCTGACAAGTTCTTGCCCGAACTCGGTAAGGAGTTGGCCCGCACAGTCAACATTTCCCGCATGGCCGAGATTCTTCAAAAGCTCGCCCGGGAGGGGGTGTCGTTGCGCAACGTTCGCTTGATTTTAGAAACGCTACACGACTGGTCTCAAAAAGAGCGTGACGCCAACCTCATTTTGGACCATGTACGTTTTGCATTGCGCAGGCAACTCTGTCACCACGTGTCCCAGGACGGCTTGATCCAAGCGGTCTTGTTGTCACCAGAAATTGAAGACGTATTGAGGCAAGCCACACGCAGCAGCAGCCAGGGCGACTACCTTGAACTCGACCAGCAGTATGAGCAGCAACTCCTGGACAACCTGGCCGAGATGACAGGGGCCTGGGGCACCAATCAGCAGGCCCCTGTTGTCGTGACGACGGCCGATATACGGCGCCAATTCAGAAAACTGGTTGAAGACGAGTTTTTCGCGTTGCCAGTATTTTCTTTTTCGGAACTCTCACAACACTACAAAGTTCAGCCCATCGGCATGCTGGAGGTTTGAGCGCCCCCGACGCAAGACGCCCAACCAGCTTTCCGGTTGAGCGCTGACTGCCGACAACGGCGGGCGGGTGAGCATCAGAGGGTATTGCTCTGCGAGTTGTTCGCGAGGCTCATAAAGCCCTGTCGGAAATAGGTTGCTGCAACGGGAAAGTCAGCCGAGTCAACGAACGCTGTCGTTCCCCAGGATCTACAGCGCAGGCGTTTTCATGCGTGGAAAATAGTCGTACAGGCGGGTGGCCTGGGCTCCGTGGGTCTCGGTGGCAATCACCCCGAAATCCAGCCCAGTGCTACCGCTGATTGAACTGCGTGCATGGGGCAAGAGGAAGAATGGTTGCCAGGACGAGTCCTGCGCCAAGATTTCCTCACGAGCAGCCTCCAGTGCCAGGGCATCTTCATGTCGCTCCCCGAGCCGCGCCAACTCCTCAAGTGCCAAATTGGCGTTGAGTTGCGCGGCGACTTCTGGTTTGATATCCATCGTCTCGTTCAAGGTCACGGTACCGGCCTGCAGACTCGCCTTCGCTTTGACCATGAAGTCATGGAATGCACGTTCAGCAACAATGCGCCTGTCAGTTTGAGGAAAATCCTCAGGCCAAGCGGCAAATCTGATGCCCTCCTGAATCCACTTGTCACGGTGCAGATTCACTGCGGCTTCAAACTTCTCATAGCTGGTGTACTCCACAGATCGTTGGCCCACAATCGACCCATCCGGCTGTCGAACGAGTATGTAGGCGGACCGGGCACTGGACAGCCGCAGGTCGGCCGAGGCAGTGAGCCCGAGGAGCTTGACTCGAACGCCGGCCACTCGAGTATCGGCAGGATTGAGATAGCCCAGCCGACCGAACGCACCTGCCGTGACGCCCCACTTGTGGCTTGCCACCTTGGCCTTGACCTGTAAGCTTTGTGTCCCACCGGTGTGCTTCGAGGTGCGGGTCTCTTGGGTGTTCGAGCTGGTGACGCCGGCTGCCACAGATCCAAAGCCGCCAGCGTTGCCTACGGGCCCGGCCAGACCGAGAAAGCCCACCAGATTCGCACTGGCGGTGTGAACAAACGATCTGGCATTGTCAAACGTGGTGACCGAGATCGAGGGGTGCTGGTCGAGCAAGGCCTCCAAAGCGGTATCGTAGGGAGGCTCCCCATCATCCTTGATCGGCTTGCGCCAAGTCAATGCAGTACTGAGTACTTCGCCGAGTTCAATACCTTGCTGGGCAGGCGTCTTGCCATCGAATTTCGGCACACGAATGACGGCACCCCCCTGGAGGTTTGTCGTGGCCCAATTGTGAATGAGGGAGGCGCCGGGGAGGCCCCCCGCGAGCGCATTGTTGGGGCCAGCAAAGGGACGCACGAGGGCGGCCGACCCGCCCAAACTGACCCCCCCCCCACGGGTCCGGCCCATCGACATTCCCACCCCGAATCCGTCGCGACCAAACCTAAACTGGTCTGTTCTGCCTCGGGTTCCGTCGAGCTCGGGCCGGATCACTAAACCCAGTAGCGATGCAACTTGCGTGGCATAGCCAACGAGCCCACCCGTGCCGAGCCCCCGCTGTCGGCCTTGGCTGAACGTAACGGACCCAAAGTCGGGGCCGTCAGTGGGTGTCACGAGGGCGGGCGTCATCCACTGCACAAGCGCCTCGGGCGAAAATTTACCCTTATTGCTTGTGAAGCAGTCGATCTTAGCCTGCATCGCCGCCGCGTCGCTCAAGGCTTCATCCAAGCGAGTGCGAGGACGTGGATCATCGGGCCCATTCAACCCGTGCTCGCCATCTTCACCGTCTGGAATGGCCTGTTGCTGCACAGACGGATTGGCATGCCCCCCCCTGCCAGCAGGCCGGAGATTTGCGCGCACGCCGTCCGCGCCAAGCCTGTTGCGATCAGATTCATCAACCGCCCCTAAGCGATTCAAGCCGGCAGCCCGGCGATCTACAAGATCGTCCGCGGAATTCTGCGCCGCTTGCTGCGCATCTGTGAGCGAGGCCCCTGACAGCCCAGACATGCCCGTGCCCGTGCCGGATCGGGTCAGCTGGTCTCTCAGGCCTGCCAGGGCCTCCAGCGCGGTCGGCTTGTCAATTTGCATCACCCACAACGCATTTTGGAGGCTGTCAAATTCGGGTTGCTCGCCCAGTCCCTCAGCCTGCGACTTGCTCAACCCGGTTGCCAGACGACGAAGCTCCAGCGAGCTGACGCGCTCGTCCACCGGGAAGCCCACGGCCAGTTCGCTGCTTTCTTGGCGCGCGGCCTCCTTGTTGATGGCGCGCCAAGCGCTGTCGTCGAGTCTTATCGTATCAATGCGCTGGCCAAGATCGGCGCGCTCTCGAATGTAATGAAGCGTGCTCTGCGCCGCCAGCAAGGCATCCGGCACTCGTGGCTCCGGCGAACCCGCTTGATGCGACCCACGCACCAGGCTCAAGCGCGTGCGCGCCTCCACCACTTCCCGGGCAATGATCTTTTGCAACTCATCACAGGCGTCTTTCAACCTCGCGTTCAGCTTTGTCTCAAGGGTCGGAAAGCCCAGGTCAGCCGCCACGTTGGCGGCCAATAGGCGCTGGCGCGCATGCAATGGGGATGTCTTATTGGCGCCCACCTGGCCCCTGGGCATCCAGTGGTCGGCCAACTTCTCGATGGCTGCATTGGCAGTTTCATACGGACTGCCCTTGGCAAACGATGTGAAGCCGTTGCGAACCGCATTGAACGACACCCTCTGCTCGCGGGTCAACTCTCGTTGCCCCTGCGGATGAGCCAACACTTTGGCGGCATGCTCCGCGCAATGCAAGCGGTCCTTGCTGGGCACATCGGGGGTATCTGGCACGGCATTGGTGGCACGGAAGTAAACCGCAACAGCATCCTGCAACTGACGAGGCGGCTCTGCCCCGGGCTGAACCAGGCGCTTGAGCAACTCACCCCCGCTGGGACACGCAGCCAACAAGCTCGCGGTGCGCTTTTGGGCACTTTTTTCGTTCAGATCGTCACCCTTACTCTCGCGTTCACCGCTGAAATTGGTGCCGGGCAGCGGCACCAGATCGGCAAACGACCGGTCCATCAGCCATGTCAAGGCCACCTGTGCGTCAGCCCCTTTTCCTTTGGTGGCGAGGGACAACGAGCGGGAGATAATTTCCAGGGCCTGATCGATGGGTATCCGCTCACGCCGCAAGGTGGTGGCCTGCTCATCAGTGAGACCCTCGGGAACATCCTTCAGGCGCTGAGCCAACTGCCCCATCTGCGCCCTCAATTGAGGAGTAAGCTGCTCCGGTTCAAATCCGGGCGGGGCAAGCACCAGCTCCTGCAGTTTGTTTTCGAGACGAATCTCCTCTTGTGCTCGCAAGACACTGGCTTCGATCACGGCATCGGTCAGGGGCACTGACAGCTCGTCTGCGATGGGCTGCAGGCGCTCGTTCTCGGCACGGAGCCCCTCAAGTTCCTGCAGACTCACCTGCCACTTGTTGTACGCGCGTTGCACTTCGAGGTTTGCACTGAATTGAGCGTCTCGGTCGATTTCGTGCATCCTACGGGCTTCGGTGAGTTCCAATTGGTTGGCTCTCAAGTCGGCGCGCAGCGGTCGAATGCGGGCCATCAAGTCCTGACGCTGCGCCGCCAAGTCATTCAGCCTAAGACCAATCAGCGTGCGCTCCGAGCTGAGCTGATCGTACCGCTGGTGCTGCGAATGCTCATCCAAGCGTTTGATCTTTTCTTTACAAACCTGCACTTGAACCGGAAGTTCCCGAGCCCATCTTTGACCCCTACGCAGCTGGACTCGAGCCTGATCACGTACGTCGAGACAGACCCGCAGCTCAGCAAGCAGCCGTGCGCGCTGCCTGGAGTCTTGCGGTGCAGCCACCACTTCTTGGGATTTCGCATCCAGGTTGGCTTGCGCACCAACCAAAGCCCTCTCAAGCCTTGGCAAACGCTGTTCGACCTTGCCCAAATTCGTGGCGGCACGCTCGCGCCACGTGACGAGTTCGGCCCTTGAGGGACCAAAAACCGCGGGACGTTGGGCAGGCGGCGCTGGCAACACCTCCAATAAAACATCAAGTACCGCCGCTTGCTCAGTCAATGCGTCGTGTGTCGACCTGTTGACACGGATCGCATTGTTCAGGTCGTTGGCCTGCGTTCGCATCACCGCATCCGCGTTCTCCAGGACCGACACCCTGTCGAACGCCTGACCCACCAAAACCGTCCGCTCGTCATAGGTTTGCGTCGCCGCCGTGTGCTGGTGGACCAGTGTTTCATGAGTCGCTTGAGCGTTGACCATCGCGTCACGCATGATCTGCTGAACACCACCAAGCTGCGCTGCCTTGTTGGTCAAAGCGGTTTCCCGGTCTATGGCTTTGCGCAGATCCACCTTGCTCTCGGACATCAACACCGTCTTCTTCTGCGAAACGCTCGCCTCCGCCTCGCGACGCAATGCTGCCTCACCTTTAGACACACCAAAAACAGCGTTGTGCAGCCTTGACTTCCCCGTAGTCAGCTTGACCGGAATGGGTCGATCAGGCCGCCCCCATTCCGTTGCGACATCAGGGGCCGATCCACGGCCAATACCCACTGTTTTACCTACCCCATTGAAGATGGCGGTGAAGAATTGCCTGCTTCGGCCATGCGTACGAGCGTTCAGCGGGCCCGGGTGGTGCGCCGCCTTGACTTTACACTGGTCTATGTATTCCTTGGCCTTTTCCACGCTGAGGCCAGCATTCTGAAAGTTGTCGACGCGCGGATCCAAGGTGGGCGCATGGGGCAAGCCCGCGCCGATCTGCAGCTTTCCAAGACGGGGGCGTACGGCGGTGTGGCTGCCCGTCAACCCCACCGTGGCGGTGGTGGTGTAGCCAACCGTATTCCTGGGATCCCTGATTCTGTAGAAAGCCATGTCGTAATGCTGCTTCAATGAGATTGAGTGGCGCTACCTGCTGACGACGATGATTGAATGGGTCATTGACGCACTGGCGCCGTTTGCCCTGACAACAGCTGTCGTGCGCCTGTGCACCACAGCATGGCTTGCCGGGCCGTTTGAGCCCAAAGATGCGGGTCGGTGTCGATGTCATAGGACCACGCCATGGACAACTTACGATCCAGAACAATCAAACGCCCCATGCTCTCGTCATCAAAGTGACTGGACAGATGCATGGCCAGACGCTGCCAATCCTGGGCCAGGAGGCGGTCCATCTCAGACAACTCCACCAACAACAGCAGACGACCTGCAGCTGACGTCAGAGCAACGACGTTCATGTCCGGGCCAATCAGGAAATGCAGCGCGTCCTCAACCAGAGCCGACTCGGGCAAGTCGAGCAATTTTCGTAACGATTCAAAGTGCGCTTTGCCCGCCACCTGGGACAGATCCACAGGCTTGAAAGAGCTTGCCGCTGACTTTGTCGTTGTCTCCATGTCCCTGCCTTTGCTTGACGATAGTTGGTGAAGTACAGCAATCAGCTTTGATAGGATCCATTCTCGGCGCAGAGATGGCACCGCGACTTCACCGCATAAGCCATATGTCCAATCACCGGCGGCAGCTCAGGGTAGAACTCGACTACCAGTTTGTCCACCGATGAATATGCCCTTGCGGAGTGTTGGATAAGTTGGTATAGGGGGTGCGGGGATCGACCTTGAGGGTCCGCGCAAAGTACCCAGTCGGCAGTTAATCGAACCATTCGTGTCAACACGCCACGAACAGAGACAAGGCGTCACTCAAGCGCTTCGCGCAAGGCATAGCGTGTAACACCACCACGGGGGCATCGAATGGCGATGTCGCCAAACAAAAAAAGGCAACCCCATCTTGTTTCGCATTGACACCCTCCGTGTGTGGTTTGCCCTGCGCCTTCAAGGGTCGCTGCGTGCGTCGCCCACAATGTCGCTGTCGCTTGTGATGTGTTTGGGTGCTTGCGCCACACCACCACAACCCTCTTTGGATGTGTTTTCAAGTCTCCAGCGACAAGCGGCTGAGCGGGAGGCGCTCAGCGCGGGCGGGCGAAAGGCGCCCCCTCCCGCTCAACGCCGCAACAACACAGAAGTCATCATCGTTCCGAGCGGACCACTGGCGACCAACACAGCGGTTCAACCCAAGGGCGGCGTATTTCGCCCTCCTGCGACGCCACCCTTTGGAATTACTTCTCCGGAAACGGGGACATCGTCCGCCGACCTTTGGTTCCGCCTTCGGCGCGGCTTTTCGATGCCAGACCTGAACAGCGTCTTGGTGCAAACTCATGAGCAGTGGTATGCCGCGCGGCCGGAGCACGTCCAGCGAACCAGTGAGCGTGCGAGCCGCTACCTCTTTCATATCGTGGAGGAGGTTCAGCGCCGAAACATGCCCGCCGAGCTGGCCTTGCTCCCCTTTGTCGAGAGCGCCTTCAATCCGCAAGCAGTGTCCCCCGCCAACGCCTCCGGAATTTGGCAGTTCATGCCCGCTACGGCGCAGTCTTTTGATCTGCGCCGAAATATGTTTCGCGACGACCGTCGTGATGTGCTTGCGTCCACCCGCGCAGCACTCGACTATTTAGGCAAACTTCACAGCATGTTTGGGCATTGGCATCTGGCTCTCGCAGCGTACAACTGGGGTGAGGGCAACGTGCAAAAGGCCCTTGATCGCAACCGGAGTGTGGGCCTGCCCACTGACTACCAAAGTCTGCAATTGCCGCAGGAGACGCGGCACTACGTTCCCAAACTGCTGGCGGTGAGAAACATCATCGCCAGGCCAGACTCCTTTGGGTTGCGCCTGCCTGCATTGGACAACCAACCGTATTTTTGGAAAGTGCCGATTGACCGCGACATTGATCTCGCATTGGCTGTGGAGCTCTCCGGCATTGAGCGCGAGGAATTCGCGCAGCTCAATCCGCAAATCAACAAGCCCATCATTCTTGCGGCTGGCACGCGCCAGCTGCTGCTGCCCTATGACAATGCTCGTCGATTTGAAACCAATTTGAAGGCCCACGCAGGCCCACTTGCCACGTGGACCACCTGGTCGGTCCCCCACAAGATGCGGCTCAGTGACGTCGCCCGCCAGGTCGGATGTTCAGAGACTTTGCTACGAGAAGTCAATTCCATCCCCCGCTCGATGTTGGTCAATGGGGGTTCGACACTGCTGGTCCCTCGCAGTCGGCAGAGCCAAGAAGATGTCTCGACACATTTAGCGGACAATGCCGTGATGTCCTTGACACCGGAACCGCGCAGCGTCGATTGACGCAGCACCCCTACCCCCCTGAGCCTGCAAAGCTCTGCAACCAAGCCCACCGAGCTGGGACGCTCCAAGTCCGACAGCCTCCCAAGCCTTCGACTCAGACCTTTCATGATCCCCGCTTAAGATAGCGGGTTGTCGGCTCACCCGCCAAGGGTTAAGACGGGTAGCCAATTGCCATTGCTTGGTCAAAATAGCCAGGCTTGCTTGAAGGCATCAGGATCTAACGCCATCCGCCTTTGGCCTTATTTTATAGGCTAGCTCCAATGATTTACGGACACTATGAATACAAGCGTTGATTCAATCTATAGCTCTACTCGGCCATTGAAGAATACGTCAAAGGCCACTGACAACGCAGCCCCCCTAGAGACAACTCGGCCGCGGATGGGTAATGCGCGATTGGGGATTTGCTGCCAGAGTCCAGAGTTCCGCGCATTGCTGCGCAGGGCAGCCCACGAAGCCTCCATAGACAGCGCCTCCCTGGATGTCAGTGATGCCGTCCAGTGGCTTGAAGCCAACCCAAGCGGGTTGTTGCTGCTTCAAGCAACAACCCCTGTCGCACAACAAGTCCAGCTGGACATTGCCCGCCATACGCCGGAACTTAGCCATCAAGTTGTCTTTTTGCAGTCGAGCGAAATGCAAAACGCCTCGCCGATAGTCTTGCCCCGCGCTGTAACCCGCCCGCTTCCTGTCAATGCCAAAGAAGCCTCCACGTTGATCGGCGATCTTTTTTCGCACGCACCGGCCCATGAAGCAGACACCGCCAAACTGATCGCCACCGCCAAACGTGTTGCTGGGTCTCACCCTGCCGACCACCACCTTCTCAGTACCGATGATGAAGCCTACGATTTAGGGCGGCAACTGGCGCGGTTCCCTGTTGACCTGTTGTTGGTGGGCGAAACCGGCACAGGCAAAGACTCACTGGCCAAGTTCATCTTCCAGCACGCAGACACGGCGGGCAACTTCGTGCCCATCAATTGCGCAGCAATCCCTGAGCAGCTGGCCGAGGCTGAACTCTTTGGCTTTGAGGCGGGTTCGTTCACTGGCGCCACAAACGCCAAACCAGGCAAATTCGAAGATGCTCACAGAGGCGTGCTGTACCTGGACGAAGTTGACAGCTGCCCCTTGTGGCTGCAAGCCAAGCTGTTGCGGGTACTACAAGACAAGGGCAGCGAACGATTGGGCTCGTCCAAGTTCCGCCCCTCTGACTTTCGCCTGATTGCCTCCACCAAAGCCGACTTACCCACACTGGTGGCCAAAGGAAAGTTCCGGGAGGATCTCTATTTCAGACTGAATGTGATGGAAATTCAGCTCGCGCCACTTCGCTCCCGTCCTGAACGATTGCAGGCCCTGTTTCAACATTTTGTGGTTGAAGCTTGCCAGCGATTTGGTTTGGCCGTCAAGACCATTGATGCAGACACCCACCATTGGCTGCTGCAAAATCCCTGGCTCGGGAACATCCGCGAACTTAAATCTGCTGCCACAAGATTTGTTCTCCCCTTCCCCCGTGAGTCCAAAACCAGCGACTTTGAAAAAACATCATTGCGCGAGGCCTTGGATGCGTGCGAGAGGGGCTTGATTCTGCGCACACTCGCCCGGACCAGTGGAAACGTCAGCCAAGCTGCAATCGATTTGTGTGTGCCGATGAACACCCTTTATTACCGAATGAAACGGCTCCAAATCAACCAGAAATCGGCGGGCTCTCAGCCTGTTTCATAACAGCCCTCGTGGAACGTCATACAAGAAGTCTGGCATGGTGAGAATCACTCTTCATGGGCACCGCCCAGCCTGCTTGAATTCTTCCGTGGTACGAAGCAGGGTAAGTCAGGCGGATGCTGGCGCACAGCATCAAGCAGACGCCCCGTCGGCTGAAACCGCCCAAGTCGTCAACCTTTTTTGTATCAAGGTCAAAATTTACCGGCCCACGGCCGGACAAGCTTCGCTTTTGGCTCAGCTCCGGGATCGACCGCCTGCAACCGCGCCCGACTCGGAGCACTTGGCGCACTGGAATGCCTGGGCACAGGGCGGCGGCGCGACAGGCGGGGATCGCACTGAAGCGCTCACCCGGATGCGCGCATGGTTGAATCAAAATCGACCCGATTTGCCACTCTCGCTGGCGGGTCTTCGGCTGACCAGCCTGCCCAACCTGCCCGCCTCACTGGAGGCGCTCGATGTCGGGCACAACCAATTGTCAGAGCTGCCGCGGTTGCCGGCTTCTTTGCGAAACCTCAACACCGCCGACAACCGGCTGACCCATTTGCCAGACCTGCCGGATTCGCTAGAACGGCTCATCGTCTATCAAAATCAGTTGCAAGAGCTACCCCATCTGCCCGTTTCGTTGCGCAATCTTGATGCCTCCGAGAATCAGTTGACTCGACTGCCGAACCTGCCCGAGTCAATAGAAAAACTCTTCGTCTATTCGAACCAGTTGTCAGCGCTGCCGCAGCTTCCGGTGTCGTTGAAGAGTCTCGATGCCGGCGAAAATCAGTTGTCCCGCTTGCCAGATTTACCCAGCGCGTTGGAGCGGCTCATTGTCTTTCAGAACCAGCTCGCAGAGCTGCCAGACAACGTCCCCTTGAGGCTGCGGGAGCTCGACGCGGCCGGGAACCATTTGTCCCGCTTGCCGGACCTGCCTGACTCGCTGGAGCGGCTCGTTGTTTTTCAAAACCAGCTGTCAGAGCTGCCGGAAAATCTGCCTGTTTCATTGCGAAATCTCCACGTCTCTGTGAACCGGTTGACCCGCCTGCCAACGAACTTGCCGGCCACGCTAGAAAAGCTCGTCGCGTTTCAAAACCAGCTGTCAGAGCTGCCGCAGAGCATCACCCAGCTGAGTGCCGGCTGCAATGTCGATCTATCGGACAACCCGATTCCACAGAACGTGCGCGATGACCTGACTGAGGCCATGAACGAACCAGAGTATCAAGGGCCTCGTTTTGTCTTCTCTGCGGTCAATGCTGTTCGTCCCCTGAGTGATGCGGTACTTGATTGGTACGAGAAGGAGGATCAATGGGCTGTTGGGCAAACATGGCGCGCCTTTTCAAGCGAAGAAAATGCAGCTTCCTTCTCTGAATTCCTGGATCGTTTGAACCGCACAGTCAACGCAGGCCACCCGCTATTCAAACAAGCCACGGCCGAATGGCTGTCTCACTTGGCGAATCACCCGTCGCTGAGAAAAGACACCTTCTTGATCAGTGACGAGGCGACAACGAGTTGCGAAGACCGGGTGTCACTGACCTTCAACGACATGAAGAAAGCGCGTGTGGCGACTGATGTGGCGCGGGGTGACTATGACCAACGCCTGCCGGAATTGGTCGCCTTGGCCCGGGGCATGTTTCGCTTAGACAAACTGGAAAAAATTGCCCAGCAGAAAGCTGCATCGCTGCCCAGCGTCGATGAAATCGAAGTCTATTTGGCGTATCAAGTCCATTTGCGTGAACGATTGGACCTTCCCGTGGACGCCACCGACATGCAGTTTTTCGAGGTTTCCTGCGTGACGCAAAGGGATCTGGATCAAGCCGAACAGGAGGTCAGGGTCGCGGAGGGACAAGAATTTGCCGACTATTTATCGATCAAATGGCAACCCTGGCAAACGGTCTTGATGCGACTGGATCCGCAGGCACATGCCGCGGCACAAGACAATCTGATCGAGGCAATGGATGAGCGGTTTTCGCATCGATTGCGCGCGCGCCTGAACGCGGAGGGTTTGGGAGATAACGATGATGCGCAACGAATCCTAGGGCCTCAAGTGCAAGCGGAAATGGCCCGCGAGATTAAGGGCCCATTGACCCTCAACTTTTTGGCAAGCCAGAACTTGTTGAACCTACTGCCGCCGTCATCGGTGGCGGTGGACTTGTTCGTTCCATGAAGCTCGTCACCGAGATACCCCGCCCGAAAAATCTTGATCAGCAAATCAGCAAAATCTGCGAACGCAGCGAACCAAGTGAAGCTTCTAGCCCACCCAGCAATGGAGACGCCACAAGGTATCTTCAAAAGTACTGGATCCACATCAGTCATCCAACCTCTACTTACAGGAGAAATAATTATGCCACCCGTTCTCGCAGCAGCTACAGCACCTACCCTGATGGGCTCAATCGGCATGGGCGTCGCCGGCGGTGTTGCCTCAAGTGCCACTAGCGCCGCCCTTGCCCCCCCTCCCCCTTCACCGGCTCAGGGCATCTCAAACTAAGTTCAAGGTGATTTGGGCTTCCAGCGCATGCTGGAAGCTCAGTTCCCCGCGGCCCCACAAGGGCCTGTAAATTTTCATCGGATTCGCTGAGGGACCAGGAGGGTTCATCATGGGGCTTATCAGTTTTTTCAAAGATAACATCGTCGATCCAATAAAGGATCACGTCATTGATCCAGTCATGGACAATGTCATCAACCCAGTCATGGACAATTTTGTCGAGCCCATTGTTGGCATGACACCATTAGGGCCAATTCTGGGGATCGGCGGGGATGATGGTGGCTCGGGAGGTGATGGCGGCCTCAGCGAGGCCGATCTTGAATTTCTGAAACAGTATGTTGAATACCAAATGCAGTCAACCGCCATGCATCAAATGTTCAGTATTCTGGGCGGATCCGATGAAAACTGAAGGCCAGGCGTGCTCAATGCGACAGGAACCGTCGCTCAGGTCCACATCGCAGAGAGCCACAGCGCCAAGATCGACAGAATTTTAGTTGCGGCGCACCAGCTTGGTCGCGCGGCTCACAAGCCCGATGTCAGGCGGGTGTGTTGACGCGTACCCCAGCAAGCCGACCATCGGCTGGGATTGCGGCAGTCACACCAAAGAACAAAACTCATGTTATTGAATTTGCGTGACCCAGCTTTCGTCAACAACCCTTACCCCACCTATGCCGCGCTGCATGCGCAGTATCCTATGCTGCGGCAATCGCTTGGTCATAGCGACGCCTACTTCTTAGCGCGCCATGCCGACGTGTTGGCAGCACTGAAAAGCACGAATGTAGGTCAACCGGCGGGCCTCACACCGGCCTCTGTGCCGCCCGCGTTACAGCCCTTGGTCGCGTTGCAAGAAAACTGGATGGTTTTTCTGAATCCACCCCGGCACAGTCAATTGAGGGGTTTGGTCGCCAAGGCCTTTTCACCTCGAGCCATGGATCGCCTCAAAAGCCATGTGACCCAAACCGCAAACAGATTATTGGACGTTGCAATGAGCGGCGGTGAGTCGTTTGATTTGGTCAGTAGCTACGCCCGCCCTCTACCACTGGAGACAATTGCAGAGTTCATCGGTGTGCCCGAACAGGGCCGACCCTCGCTGCAGCGCTGGGCGAAGCAATTGGCTCAAAGTCTGGACGTCACGGCCGACCATGAGGCCCTGGCACAAGGTGGGCAAGCCGCAGCCGAATTCGAACGCTACTTCCTGAACTTGATCGTAGAACGTCGAGCGCAACCCGGCGACGATCTCTTGAGTGACCTGCTTGCTGAAGACGGTGCGCTGAGCGCGGCCGAAATTGGTGCCACCTGCGCACTGCTGTTGGTGGCCGGCAGCGAAACCACCGAGTCTTTGGTCAGCAACGGCGTGCATGCGCTACTGAAATCGCATGAAAATTGGCAGAGCCTGGCCAAGGATCCCGCCTCCATCCCCTTGGCTATTGAGGAAATGCTGCGTTATGACAGTCCTCTGCAAATAGTCTCCCGTCTGGTGCTCAACGACACGGAGATTGGGGGACAAAACCTGCGTCGCGGCACACCTTTGTATTTACTCATCGGCGCGGCCAACCGAGACCCTGCTGTTTTCGATGCTCCCGATCACTTTGATTTAAAGCGTAGCCCCAATCCACATCTGGCATTCAGCTCGGGTATTCATTTTTGTTTGGGTTCATTCATGGCTCGGATGGAAGCCCAGGTCGCTTTTGAAGTGTTATGCGAACGAATACCCCAGCTAACTTTGGCCAGCAAGGAACCTTTGGCCTATCACGAAACCACTACCATGCGTGGTTTGAAAACGTTGCCAGTAAGAGGGTAAGGGCGCATCCGGTTCAAATAAAATCATTGCGTCGAAGAAAACTGGCAGCCTAGTCTGAGGCCATGAATGCGGGGGAAACCCAAGCGCTAACGAAAGAAAGCGTGCCGACTTGGTGACAGTCCAAAGTATCCGACCAAAGAATACTCCGCAGCTCCGCGTTCGGCATTGCTGCGCGGGGCCAGTACCCCGTCTCAGTGGATTTGAAAAGTTGAATTGTTGCGGCGGGGCCGATGGCGAAGTGCACAGGCTGCTGGATTCCCGCCTGCGCGGGAATGACGTGGCTAGATGCCAACCCCTGGGCCCGTCATCCCCGCGAAGGCGGGGATCCAGGAGGGTGCCTGAAGCGCAACAGGCCCGCGCGCACTCCATTCCTGCACGCTCCGCCTGCCAATGCGCCCCCTGTTCACCTTGGCGAATCAACCTGACAAATCCACTGGGCCGGCGTCCTACCGACTGCTCGGATTGCACACCCGCCGTGCCAGCGGCCAGCCCCAAGGGCGCGGTAGCCAAAGGATGGTCCAAGCCCAGCCGATCAGGCCCATTCGCAGCCACCAGGGTTCGCCCCGCTTGAGACGAATCGAGCGCACCACACTGGGAAACCGACTGGCCCCCAGCTTCAGTCCCTTGAGATAACCCTGGGCGCCAAAAATTGACAGCGCATAGGCTTGCTTCTCATGCCCAAAATCGAGCAACTGGGCTTCAATGTGAACCCCCACACGTTCCTTCACCCAGCGCTTGAAGCGTTCGCCCCGCACACGCACTTTCTCGACTTCGTTCACACCTTGTGAGGAGTTGCCAAACACCAGGTTGCCAGCGGGGGACGCCAAGGCGTGGGTGCGGTAGCTGCCCCCTGGTTCGGTCAGGGCCGCGAGGCGGCCTTGCAGTGCCGAACCATAGATTGTGTAATAGTCAGCGCCATGGCGGTCGTCGATGGAGGCGGGCAAGGGCATCAACGGGGCCAGGGCTGCGCGCCGGTACAGATTGCCCGATCCGGGGGCGGAGGCAAACAAATGCCCGCGCCGCACTAACTCATCTCGCATGTCGCCTTGGGCCAAGTGTCGGGGAATGTGGTTGCCCGTGGCTTGCCCTGCCGAGTCAATCAGCCGCAAGCGGAAATGCACTCTCGCGACATCGGCTTCAAATAGGGCCAGCGCGCGCTCAACGACATTGGCATCCAGCAAGTCGTCCGCGTCAAGAAAGCCAATGAACTCGCCCTGCGCCGCCGCAAAGCCGGTGTTGTATGAGCTGAGTTGACCCCCGTTGGGCTTCTGGATGAGCTTGACTTGTTCGGCCCAGGGCGCGAGCAGCTCCCACGAACGGTCGGTCGAGCCATCGTCCACCACGATCACTTCCATGCGCGGATGGGTCTGCGCCAGCGCGGAGCGCAAGGCCAAGGTCACATACTGCTCGTAGTTGTAGCTGCAAATGACGATCGAGACGAGGGGCGGTAGCGGTTTGTCCATGGCGGGGTGTCAACCGAGGTTCAAGGCTCGGTGCGGCTCAGGGTGGGTGGGTGGGGGACGGTGGCTTGGCGCGGTGACACCAGCCGCTCGTACAAGGCGTGCAACTGATCCACCACACGGTGGATGGTGAACAAGGCTTCAAAGCGCTGGCGTCCGGCTTGGCCCATCTGCTGCAAGCGCTCAGGGCTGAGTGTTTGCAAGCATTGAACCCAACCCGCGGTGTCTTGGCCGTCAACCAGGCACCCGGTCACGCCATCGTCCACCACCTCAGGCAGCCCACCCACGCGGCTGGCCACCACCGGGCACCCTGCGCGCATGGCCTCCAGGGCCACCAAGCCAAAGCCCTCCCAGCGTGAAGGCACCAACAAAACGTCGGCCGCTGCGCAGTAGGCGGCGATCTCGTCGCGGCCCAGCCAACCCGTGATCTGGAGGTTCTCGGGAGGGGTCTCGCCTTGCTCGCTCACCACCGCCGAGCCCACCACCACCGCATGCACCTGCGGCCCTAAGCGGCGCACGATGTCAAACAAACGGTCAACGCCTTTTTGGCGGTCGAGCCGACCAACAAACAGCAAGCGCTGCGTGCCTTGCGGCCAATGCTGGCGGGCCTGCTCAACGGCCGCGGGGGTGACTTGGGTGTCTTGAATGCCGTTGTGCACCAAGACCAAACGCTGCGTGGCAATGCCAATGGCTTGCCCGGCCTGCCAGTCGTGTTGCGAGATGCACACGACAGCGTCGCACCACCGCGACCACAGCCGCTCGATGTGCCCGATCAGGCGGCTCACTGTGCCCGTGTTGTCGCGGTCAAAAGCCCAGCCATGCGCGCAATAGACCACCCGCGTCTGCGGCGCGCGCCAAGCCAGCAAGGGGCGCAGCACCAAGCCCGCAAATGTGGAGTGCAGGTGGACGACATCGGGCTGCCAGCGCTTGACCTCGGCCAGCGTGGCCCAGGCCACCTGCCACACCCGGCTCAGGCGGCCGCGGCCGCTGGCAAAGCGTTGCTGCACCTGCTCGGGCAGGCTGCGCAGTTGCAGGGCGTGCGCGGCCGGCACCACCACGCGCACCTGGTCAGCGCCATAGCGCTGCAACTGCACCGCCACGACCTCATCGATGTAGCTGCCCACGCCGCCTTGGGCGGTTTCCGTGGCGTGCAGGATTCTCAAGCTCATGTGAACTGTGCCTTCATCAGGGCCTCAAACTGCGCCGCAGCGCGAGCCCAGCCAAACTGGGCGGCCCGCTTGCGCCCGGCTTCGCGCAGCTCGGCACACAAAGCGGGAGAGTCGAGCAGGCGGCGAATTTGGGTGGCGATGCTCGACGGGTCGGCCGGGTCGCAGTACAGCGCAGCCTCGCCGCACACCTCGGGCATGGAGGTGGTGTTGGATACCACCACAGGGCAGCCGCAGCACATGGCCTCCAAGGGCGGCAAGCCAAAGCCCTCGTAGTACGAGGGAAACACAAAACAAGCGGCGTGTTCATACAGCGCACGCAACTCCGCGTCAGTCACAAAGCCGGTCGACACCAAGCGCGGGTCTTGTACCTGCGCGGCCGCAAACACCCGTTGGTTGCCCCCGCCGGCCGCGACCAAGAGCAAGTCAGGGTCGTTCAGGCTGGCCATGGCCTGCAGTACGGCGGAAAAATTCTTGTTCGGTGACCAACTGCCGACCGCGAGCACAAAGCGCCGCCCCTGCAACTTGAAGCGCTCGATGATGTTCGTGTCGGCGGGCACCCGCAAAATGTGCTCACCGCCTTCACAAATCACCTCGACCCCGGCGCGGCGCTCTGGGAAAAACCGCATCAGCTCTCCCGCGCTGAATTTCGACACGCTGGCCACCACCTTCGAGCGCCGCATCAGGTTGCTCAGCATGATGCGGTACCAGGTGCGGAACTTCCAGCTGAAATTGCCGGGGTTGGCGAGTGTGGCAGCGTCATGAATGACGACAAGTTGTTGCTGGCGCAGCAAGGGGGCCGTGTTGCACAGATTGATCAGGGGCGCATCCGCTGCCAAACGCGGTAAATCCCATTGTTCCCAGGCCTGGCCTTGCAGTCGACCGACGGCACGGGCCTGAAGCCGCTCGGGCAGGTCAGCCCGCACCGAGGCTTGCGCTGGCACCCAGGCCGTGAGCACGGGCCCCTGGGCGCTGAGCGCACTGAGCAACTCCATGGCGAAGCGATCCACCCCTGTGGCCGGACGCGTCATGAAGCGGCCATTGATGATGGCAGGCGTGCTCGGCATTTGTGCAAGGGCAGGTGATGGGGTCAGGCGCTGCGTCAGGGCGGCTCGGGATTCAACGGCAGTGTCGAGGGTCATGGCGGTCAATCGGTCGTCAGTCGGTGAATTGAAACGGTTCGGGCGAACTGAGCAGCGTGGGGAACTCAGACAGCGTCAAGGTGGCAGGGCCGGGGGTCGCTGCAGAGTTCAGCCCATAGGGTCGAACCTCCAGGGGCCCCTGCGCGCGCACGTTCACCCGGGTCGTCAGCCGCTCACTCCATATCAGTGCGTGGTGTGTGGTGCCAACTTCAAACCGGACGACGCGCCGCTGACCCTCGAGTTTATCTTCGCGCCAGCCGCGGGCTTGTTGGGCCCACTCCGCCATGGCGCGCAGGCTCTCATAGGCAGGGCGAGGGGGGGCTTGCGGCCCTCGGGGCCGCAAGCCAAAGCGGTGCTCTTTGTCGTTCGGGTCATCGCCATCGTCCAGCAAGGTGTACCACCACACGCCTGCGATCCAGGGGCGTGTGGCTGCCAGCGCATAAAACCGTGTCAGGTACGCCGCCACCCGCTGCGAAGGGTAGCCTTCGGGCCCTTGGCTGGCCGGCCAGCCGATCTCGGTCACATAAAACGGCAGCGAGCGCTTGGTGTTTTGTTGGACCAAAGCGTGCGCCCAGTCCAGCCACTCGATGGACACCTCTGGCAGACCCTCATGACGCTTGAAATGCACATAGGGATGAACCGACAGCCCATCCAGCACCGACAGCCCCCCTTGATCGACAAAGGCCTTGAACCAGGTGCGTCCCGTGCCCGCGACCCCTGCGCCGAGCACCAGAGATTTGGGGGCCTGGGCCTTGATCAATGGATACGTGTGGCGCAGCAAGGCCACATAGTCGGCCACCTTGCCCTCCGGTCGGGGCTGCAGGGTGGACCCCATCCCTGCGTTCCACTCATTCCACACTTCAAAGTAACGCACCCGCGTGCCGTAGCGTTGCACCACCCATTGGGCGTAGCGCCCAAAGGCCTGGCGCGCCGCGGCGTTGTCGGGAAGGCCGTTGGGCGTGTGCTTGGGGTGTCCATAACCCAGGATCAACACCAGGCTTTGCTGACGCGCGGCCAGCAACTCGACCAGCGCGTCGATGCGTCGCACGGCCTCAGTGACCCGCAACTCGCCCTCAGGCGACTCCACCTCGCTCCAGGACAGCTCATCGCGCAGGCTGGTCACGGGCAAGTCCGCGCTCCAGTCGCGCACCTGCTGCGCGCTGTACCAACCCAGCCCCACATGCACGCCCACGCCCGTCTCCAAGGCCTGGCTGGGATGGGCCCAGGCACACCCCCACACGAGCAGCGCGAGGGTCCACAGGCGCCTCATGCGGACTCCTTGAACGCGTTGGATTGCAGCAGGCCCGCCAGCAACCACGGAGGCAGGTAGGCAAACTCAGGAACCGCGCCCAACATCAGCAAAAAAATGCAGGAAAACACCGCCACACCCAAGCGTTTGTGGGCTGACCAGGCCGTGCCGAGCAGACTCAACACCCAGGCCAGCGCGGCCGCACAGCCGACCAGCCCGACGTTGACCAGCAAGGTCGACAACAAGTCCGTCGAGCGGATGGTGCCAAAGCCTAAGCCAAACAAGCGCACCATCCAGGGGGTGTCAGGTGCGGCCCAATAGTTGATGTTGGCTCTGAAAGACGAGCCGCGCGCAAAGCCTGATTCGTCGGCGCCCGACAGCTTGGCCACGAAGGTTCGGTCAATGATGTCTTTGATACCGTCAAAGTTCAAAAACACCAGCGCCACCAAGCTGCTGAGCCCCACCAAAAAAACCAGGTACTGCCAAGGTTGCAAGGGGCGCTTGATGCGAAAGGTCAAGCACAGTGCCAGGGCGACCAGGCCGCTGTAAGCCACGGTCGACATCGTCAGCACCAAGCTCAGCAGCAGCAAGCCGGCGAGCAACCGACGGCCGCGCACAATCGCCAGGTACAGGTAAGGCAGAGCGCTGATGGCGTACATCGACGCCTCGCCGGTGAAGCTTTTGAAGCGCATCATTTGCCACCCCATCAGGGGCAGATGCTGGCGCAGTGAGCCGGGCAGATCAAACGCCCCTTCTTTGAAGGTACGGTTGGCCAAAAAATCAAGGTTCAAGTCCCCAAAACTCTCGGCACCCCAATCAATGAAGCCGTAGATCAGCATGAACCAGGCGCCCGCAAAGATCCAGCGATCCCAGTCTGGGCGGTACAGGCTGGCGGTGAGCTTGAACACCATCACCCCGGCAATCAGGTAGAGCGTTTGGGTGATGGTGGACAGCGGCACAAACGGCAGGGCCGTGCGCTCATTGATGACGTTGAGGCGGCCCATGCCATCCACCAGGCCATTGATGTGACTCAGGCGCGAGAGCAAAAACAGCGCTGCCACCACGCTCATCCACCAGGCCATGCGCCGCACCAGTTGCGCATAGCCTTGCTCCGGCAAGAGCAACAGCCCGGACAGCGGGAAAAGAATCAGATACACCAGCAAATTGGCCGGTGTGCTGCCTTGAATGAAGGGCAGCGCCAGGAACGAGGTCACCGGCAAGGTGACCAGCAAGGCCTTGACGCACAGCGAGGGCTCCCCCGCGGCAAGGGCTGGCGCTGGGGCGGTGGACAGAACTGCCGCGCGCATGTTCAGGCCAGCCTCAGTGATCGTTGGGCCACGATGTGACGCAGGCACAAGGCCGTGAGCACCAAGGTGCAGGTTTCGGCCGCCACCAAGGCCCAGCCATACGACAGCCCACCTTGGCGCAGCAACAACGCAGCAAACACCGCACTGGCACACACCAAGGCCAGCGCGTAAGCCCGCTCAGCCCCAAAGGCGATCAGGCATTGCATGCCAAACAAGTTGCTCGCCGCGTTCATGGGAATGCTCAGTGCCGCCAGCAAAATCAGACTCTCGGCCAAAGGCGTGGGCACCTTGAACACCGCCGTGCTGATCATGCCCGCGCTGAACAACAACACAACCACCGCCCCCACAGCCACCACCATCAGGGCCACCAGGGCCTTGCGCGCCAGGGCCACTGCGGCCTGAGTGCCTTGGGGCGCCAGGGCGGTGATGCGCACATAGGCCAGTTGGTTCAGCGGCAGCAACAGGGCTTGCCCGGCCATCTTCACGCGCAGGGCCAAGTTGGCTGCGCCGACGGTCTCAGGGCTGGCGATCATGCCCAGCAAGGCCACGCCGCCGTTGGTCAGCAAGGCGCCATTGAGGTTGCCCAGCAAAATCACCCAGGCTTGTCGCATCAAGTGAACGATGTAGCGCAGGTCTGTGCGCTGTCTGGAGGCCAAGCCTTGGCGCCACAGCACCCACCAGCTCACGGCGCTGGTGGTCAAAGAGATCACGGCATAGCACCACACAGCGCCCAACAAATCCCCTGGCTCACGCACCAGCCAGAACAACAGGCCGACGCCCGCCACGCGAATGCTGACCGTGATGGCCAGCATGGTTCGAATGCGTTCATGAGCGCGCAAGTACCACGACGTGTCGAGCGCGAAGCCCACCATGAAGGCGCCGGCAGCCCACATCAAGGGGATTTCACTCCAGGGGCGGCGCATCAGAAGGACGGCCCCGCCCACCACCCACACGGCCGCACACACCAACAACCTAGCGGCCGTGATGTTCCAGACCACCCGATGGCAGTGTTGCCGCTGATGGCGTGCCGGGCTGACCTCGCGAATGCCATGCCAGTCAAAGCCGAACTCGACCACGACGCCCAGGAAGGCGCACAGTGCCGTGTAGATCGACACCACACCGTAGTCGTGCAAACCGAGTGTGCGGCCGCACACCACCGCAAATACCAAAGGAAAAGCGAAGGTGGCCAGATGGGTCAGTGCCAGCTCTGCCAGCTTTTGGAGCGTTTGCTTCACAAGGAAAACTCAGGCGTTGTCGTAGGCGGCCAGCAGTGAGACGCGGAACTTGGTGGGGTGAAAGCGCTGACGCGCCTCGTCACGTGCCGCTTGACCGATGCGATGTCTCAAGGCCTTGGACGCCATGAGCTGGCTCAGGGCCGTGAGGGCTTCGTCGGCGTTGCTGCACAGCATGCCGGTTTCGCCGTGGCGGATCAGGTCACGATGGTAGGGGGTGTCAAATGCCACGCATGGCACCCCGAGGGTCATGGCTTCTGCCAGCCGCACCGGGAAGCCCCGCGCCCCAGGCGGGGCGTAAAACAGCCAGGCCCGCGCCAGTTCCTGGGCCCGTGCCTCGTCATGAGCCGTGTCAACCCAGGCCACATTGGCCGCCTTGAGCTGCGCGAGCAAGCCAGGGGCCAGTGGCCCCAGCCAAGAAAAGCGCGCACCATGGGCCTCGTCAGACAGCAACACCGCCATCTGGGCGACGCACGCAACGCTGGACGCGTCGTCATGTGCGTGGTGGCCGGTGACCACCCGAGGCGTGGTGCCCTCTTCGTGGGCCGTGGCAAAGAAAACCTGCGCCACCGGGCTCTCGATCAGGGCGACGTTTTGTTGTGTGAGCGATTCCAAGGCGCGCATGTCCGCACCGATGTTGGCGATAGCCCGCTGAGGGCTGCGGCCTGACAAAGGCTTGGCAGTCCATAGCAACAGGCCCCCTAATGCCCTGAGGGGGGCCAGTAATTTGGACCCATGCGGCGAGCAATACACCTTGGGTGGCATCGTCTCAGAGGGCCCCATGGCGCCGATCAGAGAGGGGATCAGGCCGTGGAGGTGGACGGTGCCCACGCTGGGAACCAAGGCGTTTTGCAAAGCCAAGCGCAGCTGCTGAACCTCACGAAACAAGTTGCGCTGGCCGGGCACGGCCACCAGCTGCACTGAATCGTGCAAGCTTTTCAAGGCGGATCCGTGGACAGCGTCATCGACAAAGATCACCGTTTGCCGGGCGCCCGACTCGGCCAGGGCGTGTGTGGCAGGGCCCAGGAAGCTGGCCACGGTGTCGTTGACACGCCCCACGACATGCAGGATGGACGGCTCGGTCGCGGGGTGCAAAAGGGGCGGACGAATCAAGAGTTGTTGGGTCATGACGTGCCCCTTCTGAATTTAAGATCGGTTTGAAAAACGAACCAAAGCCACACCGTGACTCTGTCTGAGCTCAGGGGGCTTGTGAGCCCTCGGAGCAAAGGTTCAGGTTCAACAGGCTCCTTCACGCAGCATCACGACCTTGGCGGTGCGGGCCAAGATGGACAGGTCCAGCCAAACGCTGCGGTTCTCAACGTAGCGGCGATCCAGTTCAACGCGTTCTTCGTAGCTGGTGTTGTTGCGCCCGCTCACCTGCCACAGGCCGGTCATGCCGGGCATCACGCTGAGGTAATGCCAGCGCACCTGACCATAGCGTGTGAGCTCCGGCACCGTGACCGGGCGCGGGCCCACCAGGGCCATCTCACCGCGCACTACGTTGATCAACTGCGGCAGCTCGTCCAGGCTGGTACGGCGCAAAAAACGCCCAATGGGGGTGATGCGGGGGTCATCAGCCAGCTTTTGATCGCGCTCCCATTGAGCTCGGGCTTGGGGGTCGCCGCGCAGCAAGTCACGCAGCATGGCGTCTGCATTCACATACATGGAACGGAATTTCATGCAGCGAAATAATTTTCCGTTGGCGCCGACCCGGTAGTGCCCGAAGAAAATCGGTGCGCCGTCCAGGCGCCAGATCATGTAAGCAATCAGCAGCAACAGGGGCGAAAATAACAGCAACAACACGAGCCCGCCCAGCTGGTTCAAGCGACGCAGCAAGTGCTTGCTGACAGCCTCCGATTTGGCGGGAGAACGATCACTGTCCAACAAGCGGGCGACGTAAGACGCAGCGGTCATGGTGGGATCCTCATGTACAGAAGGGGGGGGCCGATGACGATCGGCGCGGATGGGCGGAAACAGCAACTTGAAAATCAATCGGTACTTCCACTGACTAGTGTAGCGGAGTCGTGAAATTCGTCGCGCTTATCCGTTCTGGCGTGGCACGAAAGTGATTTTTGAGGGTGTTACACCTGTGCCCAGGGGTTTACCCGTAAAATCAGAGACCCCTTCTTTCGGGGCCCCTGGCATTGCTCCCACAGGAACCACCCATGACCTTTTCCCAGTTCATTTCCGTCTTGTCTGCCCGTTGGCGTGATGTGCTGGGTGCGTGGTTGGTGGTGGTGGTGGCGGCGTTGGTGCTCAGCCTGGTTTTGCCCAAGCAGTACACGGCCAGCGCCATGGTCATGGTCGATGTCAAGTCGCCTGACCCTGTGGCCAATGAGACGGGGGCGACCACCACCCTGACCTCAACGAGCTACATGGCCACACAGATGGACGTGCTGCAAAGCGAGCGCGTCATCCTGCGCGCCCTGCGCACGCTCAAGCTGACGGACAACGCGGCACTGCGCGAGAAGTGGATGTCGGTGACTGAGGGGCAAGGCAGTTTTGAGTCTTGGCTCGTTGAAACTTTTCAACGCAAGCTGGAGGTTCGTCCCTCACGCGAGTCGAGTGTGATCGCGCTGTCCTACACCTCAACCGAGCCTGTGTTCTCGGCCAATGTGTTGAATGCCGTTGTGCAGGCTTTCATTGACACCACACTGGACCTCAAGGTCAACCCGGCACGCCAATACAGCGCCTTTTTTGATGCTCGAGCCAAAGAGCTGCGTGGCGAGCTTGAAAATGCCCAAACCAAGCTGTCGGCTTACCAGCAAGCCAAAGGCCTGATCGCCACCGATGAAAAGCTCGATGTCGAGAACACCCGGTTGACTGAACTGTCGACCCAATTGATTGCCCTGCAGGCGGTAGCTTCTGAGTCAAGTGGGCGCAGTCGCCAAGCGGGAAAAAACGGTGAAGGCCTGAGCGAAGTGCTCACCAACCCCGTGGTGTCGAGTCTGAGCATTGACCTCTCCAGGCAAGAAGCCAGGCTCAAGGAGATCAGCGAACGACTCGGCCCCAACCACCCGCAAGTGCTCGAGCAAGTGGCCACGGTAGGCAAGATGCGCGATCAATTGGCATCTGAAAAACGGCGGGCCTCGACCAGTGTCACGGTGGACAACAGCGTCAACCAGCAACGTTTGCGGATGCTCATGGCCGACGTGGACGCCCAACGCGCCCGCGTGTTGACTCTCAAGGGGCAGCGCGACGAGGCGTCGGTGCTCAGGCGCGATGTCGAGAGCGCCCAGCGGGCTTACGATGCGGTCTTGAACCATGCCACCCAGGCCGAGCTGCAAAGTCGCAACACCGAAACCAATGTGTCCATCTTGAAAACCGCGACACCCCCGGCCTTGCCTTCTGCCCCCAAAACCATGCTCAACGTGGTGGTGGCGGTTCTCTTGGGTGCCTTGCTGGGCATGGTGCTGGCCGTGGCGCGTGAGATGCTGGACCCCCGTTTGCGCTCTGAGCAGGACATCCTGAACGGACTCAAGCAAAATCTGTTGGTGGTGTTGCCCCTGTCGACCAAGCGCACAGCCGGCGGGCGTTCACGTTTACTGTCTGCCAAGACCCGGGTCATTGGCTTGTCCCGTCCCGCTGTTTCTTGACCAACCCCGGACTCTTTGACCATGACTGCACAGTCCCCTCGCGCCTCCACTCTCGCCCCCCACTCCGAGCAGAATTGGGTGCAAGGTGAGCCCATCGGCGATTTGATTCGCCGCGTGCGATCACTGTCAGACGCGCAGATCGAGCAGATTTTGCTTTATCAGCGCTCGCGCGGGTTGCGCTTTGGTGAGGCCGCCTTGGCGCTCAAACTGGTGTCGAATGATGACGTTTTGTGGGCGCTGTCGCAGCAGTTTCACTACCCTTATTCGCCTGACGCCACGCGGCATTCCAACGACGAGTTGGTCGTGGCGTCTGATCCCTTCAGCGATCAAGCCGAGGCGTTCCGCGAGCTGCGCAGCCAGTTGCTGATGGGCCCCTTGAGCCCCGAAGGTTTGCGCTGCGCTTTGGCTGTCGTCAGTCCAGATGTGGGTGATGGCAAAACTTTTTTGGCGGCCAACATGGCGGTGGCTTTCAGCCAGTTGGGTGGTCGTACGTTGCTCATTGATGTCGACATGCGCACGCCCCGCTTGCATGAAGTCTTTGATATCGACAACAGCGTGGGCTTGAGCGGCGTGTTGTCAGGCCGCTTTGACGGCAGTGTCATTCACCAGATTGAAGACCTGCCGAGTTTGTTTGTGATGCCCGTGGGCAGCGTGCCGCCCAATCCACTGGAGCTCGTTCAGCGCCCTGCGTTTACCTTGCTGCTGCATGAGTTGTTGGGTAAGTTTGACCATGTCGTGGTGGACACCCCGGCGGCCGTCCATGGGGCTGATGCCCGCGTGGTGGCGGCCAAGTGTGGCGCCGCCTTGGTGGTGGGGCGCAAAGGCCGCAGTCGCATGCAGGCCATGCAAAACTTGGTCAACAAAATCTCCAAAGGATCCACGCAAATGGTGGGCGTGGTGCTCAACGAGCACTAGTGCCCCGTCTCAGTGGATTTGAAAGGTTGAATTGTTGCGGGGCCGATAGTGAAGTGCACAGGCTGCTGGATTCCCGCCTGCGCGGGAATGACGTGGTGAGATGCCAAACCCTGCGCCCGTCATCCCCGCCTGCGCCCGTCGTCCCCGCATTCTCCCGTCATCCCCGCATTCTCCCGTCATCCCCGCGCAGGCGGGGATCCAGGGGGGTGCCTCAGGAGCGTTATGTCCGCGCACTGCATTCTTGCAAGCTCGGCTTGCCCATGAGCCACCTGTTCGCTTTGGCGAAATCAAGCTTTCAAATCCAATGAGACGGGCTACCGGAGCCTGTTCGGCTCAGGCCAAACCGAGGGGGTTCAGCACGGCCAGCAGCTGCTGCCCTTTGGCATAGGTCTCGGCCCATTCGGCCGCGGCCACCGAGTCAGCCACCACGGCGCCACCCACTTGCACCATGACCCGGTCTTGGTGTACCAGGGCCGTGCGAATCACGACCGATAAATCCAAGTCGCCACTGATATCCAGGTAGCCGATGGCGCCCGCGTAGGGGCCGCGTCGCACGGGCTCCAGGGTGTCGATGATCTCCATGGCGCGCACCTTGGGCGCGCCTGTCATAGAGCCCGCAGGCCAGCACGCACGAAGCAGCTCGGGCACATGGACATCAGGACGCAGCCGGGCTGTGACGGTGGAGACCATTTGCCAGACGCTCGGGTGGGCCTCAATCTGAAACAAGGGGTCGGCCTGCACGCTGCCGACCTCAGCCACCCGCCCGAGATCGTTGCGCATCAGGTCCACGATCATGAGATTTTCGGCGCGGTCTTTGGCGCTGTCTGCCAAGGCGTCGCGCTGGGCTTGGTCAGTGGTCTCGTCGTGACCGCGGGCGCGGGTGCCCTTGATGGGGTGCGTCCAGAGTTGGTCGTCGGTGCGCTTCAAAAAACGCTCCGGTGACACACTGGCCAAGGCATAGCCTTCGCCTGGCAAATAGGCTGAAAACGGCGCTGGGTTGGCTTGTGTCAGGGCTTGGTACAGCGCAAAGGGGTCGCCCGAAAAACTGCCCTCCAGGCGGTGTGACAGGTTGGCCTGGAAGATGTCGCCGGCGGCAATGAAGTCCAACAACTGCTGAATTTGAGCCAGGTAGACCGCCTCGGTGGTGCGTGAGCGCATCGGCCCGGCTTGAAACGTGGTGGGGGCTGACTGCGGGCCGTGTGTGGCCTGAGCCAGGGTGCGTGCCCAAATGGCGCTGCGCTCCTCGGGCTCGCCCCAGGGCAGGGCTTGGGTACAAAAGTACCACTGCGCTTGGGCATGGTGGTAGGCCAGCAGGTGGTCGCTCAACTGAAGCCGCAAGTCAGGCAGGCTCAGGTCCGCTGTGGCTGTGCTGGGGAGTTTTTCGATGTGGCGAACCAGGTCGTAGCCGAGGTAGCCCACCAAGCCCGCAGTGAAGCCCAGGCCCGCAGGGCGGTTGCAGCTGCGCGGCAGGGCCGCACAACAGGTCAGGATGTCGGACAAGGCATCGAAGGGTTTGCGCCAGGTGGCCAGCGGCCCCAGGTCGCCATCACTGTCGTGCCCTTGGAGCACGGTGCGGTCGTTGCGGGCTTCCAGTGTGGCCAGGGCGGGCCCCGTCACATACGACCAGCCTGACAGGCCAGGCATGAGTTTGCTGCTCTCCAGCAGGCTCACGAGCACGCGCGGTTGCAGTCTGGAGAAGACCTGCTGGGGCGTGGCTTGAAGGGGGACGGGTACGATGGTGCTCATTGCGATGAATGCCAACATGCCAACAAAGATCGTATGAGTGTAGACCGACAAATTTTTCCTGCGGATCCCGCGCATGCTGCTGGCTTGCGTTTATTGCTGGCTCACGATGGTTCCACCACCCGCTTGTGCCAGGCCGTGGCCCAGCAGCCGATGCGGGTCGTGCTGCATCACCAGCTGCGCACAAGCGAGGTGCTGCCCGAGGTTCAAGCGTACCTGGGGGGTACTCAGTGGCTGTGTCGGGTGACCAGCCTGTGCACGGCCGAGGGCTTGGTGATGATGGACAACTTGTCGTTTACTCGGCTGGATGCCGTACCCGATTGGTTCTTGCAAAAGCTGGAGGAGGGGCAGGCGCCCATCGGGCATCTGCTCGATGCGCTGTTTGTTCGGCGTGCGCCACAGCCCACTTCGGCGGCCCTGCAGCAGGGGCTGTGGCAGCATGTTGGTTTGCCGGATGAGGCGAGCAGCCGCAGCTACCTGATCCACACCCCAGAGGGGCCGTTGATGTTGATTTTTGAGGCGTTTCGTGCCGGCATGACCGGTCGCGTCTGAGACCATTTTTGGAGATGAGCATGACTGTGTCCGTGTTGGAATCGATTCAGGCCCAGGCCCCCCACATCACCGCCTTGCGCCGTGACTTGCATGCCCACCCTGAGCTGTGCTTCAAGGAAGTCCGCACGGCCGATGTGATTGCTAAGCAGCTCACCGAGTGGGGCATTGAGGTCCACCGCGGTTTGGGCACCACGGGCGTGGTGGGTGTGATTCAGGGCGGTACCGGTACGCGGGCTGTTGCTCTGCGGGCCGACATCGATGCCCTGCCCATGACCGAGCACAACACCTTTGCGCACGCCAGCCGTCACCCCGGCAAGATGCACGCGTGTGGTCACGATGGTCACACGGCGATGTTGCTGGCGGCAGCCCAGCACCTGGCTGCGACGCGAGCCTTTGAGGGGCGCGTTGTGTTGGTGTTTCAACCCGCCGAAGAGGGCGGGGGTGGCGCCCGCGAGATGATCAAGGATGGTCTGTTTGAGCGCTTTCCAGTGGAGGCGATTTTTGGTGCGCACAACTGGCCGGGCATGGCGGCGGGTGAGTTTGCCATCAAGAGCGGGCCTTGTTTTGCCAGCAGCAATGAGTTCCACATTGTTCTCAAGGGCAAGGGCTCGCATGCCGCCATGCCGCACAACGGGGTCGACCCGGTGCCTGTGGCCTGCCAGCTGGTGCAGGCCTTTCAGACCATCTTGACGCGCAACATGCGGCCGATTGATGCCGGCGTGATCTCGGTCACCATGATTCACGCGGGCGAGGCCACCAATGTGATCCCGGACAGTGTGGACATGCGGGGTACCGTGCGCACCTTCACCTTGGAGGTGCTCGATTTGATCGAGCAGCGCATGCGCGAAATTGTCCAGCATGTGTGTGCCGCCTTCAATTTGGAGGCTGATTTCAAGTTCACTCGGAACTACCCGCCCACCATCAATCACCCCAGTGAAACCGCCTTTGTGCGGCGCGTGATGACGGACTGGGTGGGGGCCGAGAAGGTGCACGAGTTTGAGCCCACCATGGGGGCGGAAGATTTCAGTTATTTTTTGCTCAACAAACCCGGCGCGTATTTTCTGATCGGCAATGGTGACGGCAGCCACCGGCAGGGTGGGCATGGCATGGGGCCTTGCATGCTGCACAACCCGAGCTATGACTTCAATGATGAGTTGATCCCCCTGGGGGCGACCTTGTGGGTCAAGCTGGTGCACGCCTGGTTGGGGCTTGCTCGGGCCTGAGCCCAGGGCCGGGCACAATGCTGCTTTTCAATGAGCAGGTGTGCGCATGAAGCCCCGTACCCGTCTTGAGTTCCACTTCGCCTTCAACCCTTGGCCCGAGATTGAACTTTGGGCGCGGGAAGAGGGTTACAAGATCCAGCATTCCACCAGCACGCATCGGCTCTATCAAAAGGGCCTGGGCTTGATGGTAGCTCCGATGATGTTGAGTGCCTCTCGGGAGGGTGAGCAGATGGTGGTGGAGGCCTGGGTGCGTTGCAACCTGTTCATGCGTTTGATGGCGTTGATGCTTTTGCCCGCAGAGATGCACGTGGGGTCGGGTGGCTTCATTGCCGTGTTGCCCCGGGCGATTGCGCGCAAGTCCATCAACAAGTTGCTGACGCAGTTGAAGCAGACCGTGATTGCTTGATTGCGCTGGCAACCGCCGCCGGGGGCGGTGCTCAGCTTGCCGCGCGCAGCTTGGCCATGTTGCGTTCCACGTCGGCCAGCGCTTCTTGCAGGACAAAACTGAGGCTGTTGAGGCTTTCCGTGTGGGCTTCGAAGGCGCTCAGATCCAGGTCGCGGTGGCGCTTTAACAGGGCGTCAGCACGCAAGCGGTATTGGTGCAGGTTGCTGGCCAGCATGCTGGCTGGGGCCAGCAGCGCCGGGGCCAGCGTGGCCAAAGGGAACTGCATCAAGGCGTTCTCCAGGGCGAGCAGCTCGGCCATCGGGGTGGGCAGGCCCGAGAGCTCAGCGTGCGCGACGGCTTCTTGGGTGAGCAGTTTTTCGCTCAAGTCAATCTGCAGGTTGCGGCTGCTTCGCGCGATGTCGAGGAGGGCTTGGCCCGCTTCGATTTTGTCCTGCGCAGCTTGTTTTTGGTTGGCCCGCAGCAGCCGGCGGGTTTGCCATCCGGCCAAGGCCACGCTGCCCACGATGGCCAGCACGGTAACCCAGACTTGCACCCACGCGGCGCATTCAGTGGGTGTCAAGCCCCAGGGAAAAAGGAAGCAAGTTTGTTCAACTGAGTAGGTCATGGTCTCTCCAGGGTGTTGGCCGCACTGGACTGCATCAGGCCGCCCCCCCATTGGAACGCATTTCGGATGGGCCGCACTCCTGCCTCGCAGCTTGGGCGGGGGCAGCGGCCGGGGCGTGCCGTGTCAGGGCCGCTGCAAGCGCTGCAGCAGCGCTGCGGTGGAGCTGTCGAGACCGGTTGTGTCCCCTGAGGCCAAGCGGGGCAGCAGTTGGTTGCACAGGGCTTTGCCGAGCTCCACACCCCATTGATCAAAGCTGTTGATGCCCCACAAGGCGCCACTGACAAAGACGCGGTGTTCGTACAGGGCGATCAGCGCGCCCAGCGTGTGGGGGTTGAGCTCGTTGAGCAGCAAGGTGGTGCTGGGGCGATTGCCGGGGAAGCTGCGGTGGCGCGCCAGCACAGCGGGATCCATCGTGCGTGAGGCCGTGGGGGCGGTCTCGCTCAAGGCTTGTTCGGTGGTCTTGCCCTGCATCAGGGCCTGGGCCTGGGCCAGGCCGTTGGCCAGCAGTTTGGTGTGCGAATCAGCCAAGTCATGGGTGGCTTGTTTGACCAAAATAAACTCGACCGGGATCACATCCGTCCCCTGGTGCAGCATTTGGAAGTAGGCGTGTTGTCCGTTGGTGCCGGGTTCGCCCCAGACCACGGGACTGGTGCTAAAGGGGACGGGGTCACCGTGCAGGTCAACGCACTTGCCGTTGCTTTCCATCTCCAGCTGTTGCAAGTAGGCTGGCAGGCGGCTCAGGCCCTGGTGGTAGGGGGCGATGCTGCGGCTGCTGAGGCGGTGGAAGTTGCGGTACCAGAGGTCGAGCAAGCCCAACACCATGGGCAGGTTGCTGGCCAAGGGGGCGGTGGCGAAGTGTTGGTCCATCGCGTGGGCGCCGGCCAGCAGGGCCTTGAAGTGCGTGGCGCCAATGGCCAAGGCGATGGACAGCCCAATGGCGCTCCAAAGGGAGTAGCGCCCACCCACCCAGTCCCAAAAGCCAAAGGTGGTGTGGATGCCGAAGTCGGCTGCGGCGGCCACGTTGGTGGTGGCGGCGACAAAGTGCGCGTTGATGTCCGTGCCGCCGTGGGCCAGGAACCAGGCTTTGGCTGCGTGGGCGTTGGTGAGGGTCTCTTGGGTGGTGAAGGTTTTGCTGGCCACCACGAAGAGGGTGTCGTGGGGTGACAGGCGCCGCAGCACGCGAGCAAGGTCGTGCCCGTCGACGTTGGACACGAAGTGCATCTGCAGGCCGGGGTGGGTGTAGGCGTCCAGTGCAGGCACCACCATTTGGGGCCCGAGGTCGCTGCCGCCAATGCCGATGTTGACGACGTGCTTGATGCGCCCGCCTTGTCGCACCGACTCGGCAAAGGCCAGCATGGCGTCGAGCACGCCATGCACCTCATCGCTGAAAAGGCCTTGACCTCGTGGGGCCCGCAGGGCGGTGTGCAGCACCGCGCGGTCTTCGGTGGTGTTGATGGGCTCGCCGCGCAGCATGGCGTCTCGGCGGGCGGGGAGATGGCATTGCGCCGCCAGGTCGAGCAAGAAGTGCAGAGCGGCGGTGTCAAGCCAGTTTTTGGACAGGTCGGCCCACACGCCGGGGGCTTGCAGGCTCAGGTGTTGGACGCGCTCAGGGTCGCGGGCAAAGGCCTCGCGCAGATCAAAGTCGCGGCCATGCGCTTGGTAGTGTCCGGCCAGTGTGGCCCATGCAGGGGTGCGGTCGCAGCGGGGAGCAGAAGTCATGGGGCGTGCGTGCTCAAGTCACCTGGGTGAGTTCGGCCTGGATGAGGTGATCGAGTTTGATGGCATCGGCCACGAACGCGCGAATGCCCTCGGCCAATTTGTCGCTGGCCATCGCGTCTTCGTTCAGAGCGAAGCGGAAGCTGGCCTCGTTGTAGGTGATGGCGTGCATGGGGCTTTGACAAGCCTCGTCAGGCGACAAGGCGCGTTGCAGCGGGGTCTCGGTTTGCTGCAGCTGGGCCAGCAGCTCGGGGCTGATGGTGAGCAGGTCGCAGCCTGCCAGGGCCGTGATTTGCCCGAGGTTGCGAAAGCTCGCGCCCATGACTTCGGTGGCGATTTCAAACTTCTTGTAGTAGGTGTAGATCTGTCGCACCGATTGGACGCCGGGGTCTTGCGCGCCCTGGTGATCGGCCTCGACCCACGCCGCGCCGGCGGCTTTCTTGTGCCAGTCGTAGATGCGGCCTACGAAGGGTGAAATCAGCTGCACCCCGGAGTCGCCGCAGGCCACGGCTTGGCACAGCGAAAACAGCAAGGTCAGGTTGCAGCGGATGCCTTCGTGCGCCAGAATGCGCGCGGCTTGAATGCCTTCCCACGTGGCGGCCAATTTGATCAGCACGCGCTCCGCAGGAATGCCCACTTCAAAGTACAGCGACATGATGTGCCGGGCCCGTGCCACCATGGCGGCGACATCGAAGCTCAAGCGGGCGTCGACTTCGGTGGACACGCGCCCAGGCACGATCTTCAAAATCTCACACCCAAAACGCACCAGCACCTGATCCACGATGCTGTCCAGCGGTTGCTTGCGGCTTTGCTTGACGGCCAGCGCGAGCATGGGGGCGTACTCGGGTTGGAGCACGGCTTTCAAAATCAACGAGGGATTGGTGGTGGCATCTTGGGGCGAGAAGGCCGCCAACTGCTTGAAGTTGCCAGTGTCGGCAACCACCGTCGTGTAACGCTTGAGTTGATCGAGTTGATTCATCAAAAATCTGACTCCGGGTTGAAACTCCGCCCTGAAGGGGGGAGCGCAGGCCAGGGTTCCTGGCCTTGGCGTTTTGGGAGGGGGAGCAAACCGCTGGGGCCAAGCTAACTCGTGATTAGACCTGAGCCGGGCTGAGAAGGCAAAACCGGCGCCAAGCTGGACCGGTTTGCTGGTCTTTGGCCCCCGCTTGCCACCCCTGCGCAAGGTTGCTACGCTGGAACCATGAGTTCAGGTTCCGTGTCAGTGACACTTTCACCCCCCTGCGAAAGGAGTTTCCATGAACTTAACCATCAGCGGCCACCACTTGGATTTAACCCCATCTTTGCGAGAGTACGTCCTTACTAAACTAGACCGCGTCACCCGCCATTTTGACCAGGTGGTGGATGTGAATGTCCTGCTGTCCGTGGAGAAAATGAAGGAGAAACAACGCCGTCAGAAGGCCGAGATCACCCTGCATGTGAAAGGTAAAGACATCTTTGTTGAAAACAGTCACGAAGATTTATATGCCGCCATTGACCAGGTCATGGACAAGCTGGATCGCCAGGTGTGCCGGCACAAAAGTAAGCTGCAAGATCACCATCATCAGCCCGCCAAGCGCATGAGCACTGATTTGCAGTAGACACGTGAGTGATCACCTCTGCACAGGGGTGAAGATTTTCACAAAGGGGGCGCTTCGGCGCCCCCTTTGTCCTTTGCAGGCCGGAAATCGATGAGCCGTCTGTAACTTGGGGTAACTAAACGCCCGTTTTGTTACCAAGTGTTGTGCGCATAGGGGTTGACCCTAGAGGGGTCGCTTAGGATGTTCCACGACTCGGCTCGAGTTCGCGACAGACAGCCCCCCCGCGCTCGCCCTTTTCCATCGCCGTGCATATGCGTTGCTGTTTTGCTGCCCCGCTTTGTCTCTGGGTGAGGTACCGGCTGCCTTCTGTGCTGAGACGGGGTACCAGGGATCCGGCTTCGCCATTCGACGCGTCGGAATTGACAAGAATTTGAAGGTGAAGTATGCACAAGCGCGCAATATTTTTGGCCCCTTGGGTGACTGTTTGTGGGTTGTTGGTGTTGAGCGCTTGCGGCGGGGGCTCAAGCCCCGCGACCGATGCGAGTGGCCAACCGTCCTTGCAGGCGCAGGCTCAGCGTGCGGCCCAGGCGCCTCTATCGGCCGGTCAGTGGTCGGCGCTTGTGCCCGTTCCCATGGTGCCGACCGCGGCTGCGCATTTGCCTGATGGACAGATCTTGTTGTGGGCTTCAAGCAGCCGGTTTGACATTGGCACCACGGGGCTAACCCACACCAGCACTTGGAACCCGGTCACGAATACCGTCTCTGATCGCCGGGTTGATGAAACCGGGCACGACATGTTCTGCACCGGTACATCCAATTTGCCTGATGGTTCCCTGCTGATCAATGGGGGCAGCACCAGCGACAAGACCAGTTTTTTCAATGCGTTCACCGGTCTGTGGACCGCGGGCGCGGCGATGAACATCCCGCGTGGATATCAGGCCAACACCGTGTTGGCAGATGGCTCGGTGTTGACCTTGGGGGGGTCATGGAGTGGGGGTGTGGGCGGCAAGCACGGAGAAGTCTGGAGCCCCAGCAGCGGCTGGCGTCGCCTGCCCGGCGTGCCGGTGGACCCGGCCCTGGCGCCCGATGCCGCAGGCGATTATCGGGCTGACAATCACATGTGGTTGCTGTCTGCGCCCAATGGCAAAGTGTTGCATGCGGGGCCCAGCGCGTCGATGAATTGGATCGATACCCGCGGCAACGGCAGCATCAACTCGGCCGGTTTGCGCGGCGATGATGACTACGCGCAAAACGGCAACGTGGCCATGTACGACATCGGCAAGGTTCTCAAGGTCGGCGGTGCGGGTGCTTATGACCGTGCGGCAGGCAGTGCCACCAGTTATGTGATTGACATCAATGCGGGCGTGTCGGTACGCAAGGTCGCCCCGATGGGTTATGCGCGGGTTTACAGCAGCTCGGTGGTGCTGCCCAATGGCCAGGTAATGGTCATTGGCGGGCAAACCGAGGGGAAGGCTTATTCAGACGATTTTTCTGTGCTGGTGCCGGAGCTGTGGGATCCCTTGACCGAGCAGTTCACCCCCTTGCCCCCGATGGCGGTGGCGCGCAACTATCACAGCGTGGCGCTGCTGTTGCCCGATGGGCGTGTGATGTCAGGCGGCAGCGGCTTGTGTGGCGAGGGCTGTGCTGCGAACCACACCGACATTCAGATTTACACCCCGCACTATTTGCTCAACGACGACGGCACAGCGGCGCTGCGGCCGGTGATTCAAAGTGCGCCGACCCGTGCGACGCACGGCACCACGATGCGCGTGACGACGGACACGACGGTGGGCTCATTTGCTTTGATTCGGCTGTCGTCCACCACCCACTCGGTGAACAACGATCAGCGGCGAGTGCCACTGCAGTTCACCTTGGCCAGTGGCACGGGCTACGACGTGACGATCCCCAGCAACCCGGGGGTGGTGCTGCCGGGGTACTACATGCTGTTTGCGCTGGACGACCGAGGGGTGCCCTCGGTGTCGAAGATGATTCAAATCACGGGTGAGGGTGCGCCGGTCCTGGGGGCCCTGGACAGCCAAACGAGCTCGGTGGGTACGCCAGCCGTGCTCAACGTGACGGCCAGCAGCACGGGCTCGGTGAGCTACAGCGCCAGCGGTTTGCCGCCGGGTTTGAGTATGCAGTCCACCACGGGGGTCGTGTCTGGCACGCCGAGCACGCCTGGGCAGTATGCCGTGTTGATTGAGGCGAGGAACACTGTAGCGGCCAGCAGCACGCGCATCGTGTGGACGGTGCAGCCGGGGGCGTCCAGCGAAGTGAGCTATGTGCGGCTGAAGGCCGCCGGCGACGTGTCGGGCAACCCTTGGGCTGCGGTGGCCGAGTTCAACCTGCTCGATGGCAATGGGCAAGTCATGTCACGCACGGGTTGGGTGGCCAGCGCCAGCGGGCAATCGGGGGCCAATGCGGCAGCCAGCGCCATCGACAGCGACCCCGCGACAGCGTGGGTGAGTGCGGGGGGGGCATCGGCGAACAGTTTCACCGTCAACTTGGGTGGGCCACGTGTGATCAACGGCTTCAAGTACCTGCCGCGTGCGGACAGCACCGTCGGTGCCATCGCCGTCTGGCAGTTCGAAACGAGCCGCGACGGCGTGACCTGGACGCAGGTGGCGCAGGGGGATCTGCGCGACTTTGCCTCTTTGACGGGCGAGAAGGTGGTTTACTTCAACAATCTGGCGCAAGGCAAACCGGCCAGCCAATCGAGCACGGCCTTTGAGGGTTTGGCCTCGCGGGCGGTGGACGGCAACATCAACGGTGATTTTGTTGTGGGGGGCTCGGTCAGCCACACGGCTGAGACGGGCGACAGCGCATGGCAGGTGGATTTGGGCGCAGTCCAACCCCTGACGGCCATCCGGCTGTGGAACCGCACCGATTGTTGTTCCAACCGTTTGACGAGTTTTCGCGTCTTTGTGTCTCGCACCGATATGACTGGGCGGTCGATGGCCAACTTGCTGGCTGATCCGCTGGTGGCCAACACCATCGTATCGCTCGAGCCCTCGCCGCAAGTCACCTTGCCCATGCGTGCCACAGGCCGCTTCGTGCGTGTGCAGCTGCTGAACTGGAATGCGCTGTCCTTGGCCGAAGTGGAGGTTTTTGGTGCGGCGAGCAACCATGCGCCCTTGTTTGCGCCGGTGAATCCGCCGACGCACGTGGTGGGGCGGCTGCTGAGTTTTCCGGTGAGTGCGACCGACACCGACGGCGATGCGGTGACGTTCAGCGCAACAGGGCTGCCGCCGGGCCTGAGCATCAGCCCGGTGTCCGGGGTGGTCAGCGGGCGCCCATCGAGCACGGGGGTGTTCAACCCGGTGGTGCGGGCGGTGGACAGCCAAGGGGCGGCGAGCAACCTGGCGCTGATCTGGAGCATCGTGTCGGCGCCCACGGAGTTTGTGCCCACGAGCAACCCGCCGGTGGTGACGAGCGGCGCGGCGACCTTCAGCATCGGAACCACGCCCCAACCTGGGTCGAGCTACCGCTGGGATTTTGGTGACGGCACGGTCATCACGACCAGCAGCCCCGAGGTCCAACACAGCTACAGCGCGCCGGGCTTGTACGGGGTACAACTGTCGGT
>JANMGB010000221.1:0-25552 GCA_031374415.1 Burkholderiales bacterium | reverse complement strand
TCAAAAGCAAGCTGCCACAGCCGCCTTCCATGCCCACCGCCGCATGGATCAACCCGCCACTTCAGGAGCCCTTCCACCCTCAAGACTGCACTGTAAATTCATGACACCAGGTGGCGCAAAGTCATTGACACGCTCCGGCCGAAGTCCGCAACGTTGGAAGCGCACGCCCGCAGGAACCATGCGAGTTCGTTTTTGAGCGCAAAGCCGCCGTGATCGGCGGCGATGCCGATTTGCGGTGCCATGCGACTGAGCTCCTTCGTCAATGACCTGTGGATCGATGTGCCTGCTGAAGTCGCCCAGCCAGAAGTTGGCCTTGACGGGCTCGCGCCGCCCTCGTTGTCCCATCGCGACAGCGCGAGCCAGCGCGAGCGCGTCTGCGCCCGGTTGTCGGCGTTCGGTTCTGCCATGCCTGCGCTCCTTGGCTTTTGCTTGTACCAAGCCACGTTGGCCTGATCGACAAAGTGAACCATAGACAACTGCGCTGGGATCGTCTGTGCGCTGGTGCACCCAGAGTCGACGATGCGGGTGCGATTTCCGGCGTGTGCAGTCCGTCTGGGGCACTGCGGTCGCCGCGGTAGTGACTGCTGCATCGTCATGCGGCACCGAACAGATACTGCCCAGCGCTGATTGGATCTCCGCGAGGAGATCGCCCTTCTCAAGCGGCCTCTTGAAGACCTTTATGGCAGAGTGATGGTGACGTGCGCGGGCTCTGGGGCCACCTTGATCAACTGGTGGTAGCCGGCCAGTTGTTGCTCGATGGTGCGGTCAAGATCGAAACGCAAGCCGGTATAGGCGAGGACAAAGAACAACAAGAAGACTGAGCCCACGACCCACAGGGGGACTTCGTTACGCAGGCGGTGAATGACCTGATCAGGCGCTGCCCAGTGGGGGGCGAATCCCGCACGCTTGCCTTTGAGCTGCGCAATTTCGTCGCCCAGGCGTGCCGTGAGGAATTGCAAGCGCTCCATGCCCTCAATGACGTACTTCCCCTGAAAACCCATCAATAGGCACAGGTGGAACACCTCGAGCACCTGCAGGCGATCCGTGCCTTCGTGGCGAGCTGATTCCAGCATGGAAAAGAACCGCTCGCCGCCCATTTGGTCGCCAAAATATTGCAACTGCAAAGGCTGTCGCTGCCATTCGGTGCGGATCTGCAGCGGCGAGCGCAAAATGATCTCGTCCACTGTGGTGCAGAAGGCGTATTTCACGAGGCGCACATCGGTCGCACGGCTGTTGAGCTTGTTGGCTCCGCGTTCCACATCCAGCAGGAAGTCTTTGATGCGCTCGCGCAGGGCATTGCCGCTTTCGGGCGCTTGCCCCGAGCGCAGCAAGAACACCAGGTAGAACCCGTCGTACATCAGATCGAGCAAAGTCTTGGCCTCGACCGGCGGGCCCGCGAACAGGGATGGCGGTTGCGAACGTGGGGAAGAGGGGAGGGCGGCGTCTGTGACACTCATGGGTTGATGGCGATCAGTTCGAGCTTGAGGTCGGGAATGCCCTTGGGCATGTAAAGCGAGATTGCTTGCGCGCGCAACATGCGCTCATAAAGCGCGCCGCGCGGCTCGATGGCGAAGTAGTACTGGCCCGGTCGCACCGGAATGGCGGCCGGTACCTGGGGTGCATGCGTGACGGCGACGCCGCCCAACGCGGACAGCACCAGCTTCTCGACGTCCTCGGGTGAGCCGATCTTGATGCGTTGCGGAATTGCTTCGACCAGCTCGCTGGGCTGCATTGTGGCGCTGACGCCCAGGTACAGGTTGGTGGCTTCGCTGATCTGTTGCGCGTTGAGGCGCCCCTGGTAGAACGAGGGCCGCACTTCTTCCAGGGCGATACCGAAATAGCGGGTGGAGATCACTGTATCGAGCAGCTCACGCAGGATTTGGTTGAGGCGGAAAAAACCAGGCCCTGGATTGGCATGCTCGTAGGCGGGCAAGTCGGTCAGGTTGAAGGTCTTGGAGAACGTCATCAGCGCACCCCCCAGCTCCAGCAGGGCTTGGAACAGGCGCTCCGGATGCAGTTGCGGGTGACGCAGCAAGTGCGATAGCGAGGCGTAGGCGCTGCTGGCGGTGTGTAGCAGCCAAAACGAGGCCACGTCGCCAGAGCGAAATTCGATGACGTTCTTTGATGGCTCTCTGTGGTGGCCGTAGAGTGCCTCCACCTTGGCCTGCAACACGTCCAGCAGGCGGCGCATGTGCAGGAACATCACTTGCGAAGCCGCGATCGAGGTGGACGGCGCAATGAAGCGGGGGTCGGTCTCAAACCCACCTGAGGCATTGCGCCGCAGGCGCATCAGTGGCAGGTTGATCATGTCCAACTTACCGTCAGTTGTGTGTATCAGCCTGAGAGATTTTCCCAGCACGCTGATGGGGGCACTGGCGGCTTGAGTGAATTGATCGGCTGTCTCCACTTCACGCTGAAAGTAGCGTGCCGATTCCTTGTCATTGTTTTCGGCATCTTCGCCAGCGATATTGCTGCCGTTGCTTCGCACCGGGCCCAGCGCGGCATGGAACACCAGTTCGCTGTCCTTCCCGAAGATGGGCTCCAGTGTCAGGGGTTCGGGCAGATCGTCTTCAGCGGGGGCGTTGTAGAACTCGCCGTCAGGCAGCACCAGCTGAAGCTCAAGCAGGCGCAGGCGGCCGGCCTTCAGGGCGTCCATGTCGATCCTGATTTGACGCACGCCCCAGGCGTAGGGGTGCATCGTCGTCATCGCCTGGGCCAGGCGCCACTCGTGGTAGCGGTCTTGTTGCTGGAAATGTTGTGGGCGAATGAACAGGCCTTCGCCCCAAAGTACTTTGGCAGTCGGGATCAAGATTTACTTTCCAGAATAAGAGGGGGCGGCGGCGGCAGCTGGCGTTAGCGGGCCGGGTGGCGCGCAATCGGCAGACTGCATGCGCCGGAGTGCCTCGCCAAAGCCCACAGGCGTGCCAAAGGCGATGCTGAAGGCACACGCGTGCGCGCCTATCACGAACTGTTGGTCATCGGATGTGAGCTCATCAAGCTCGAAGGCATAGCGCCAGCGCTTCGGTGCCGGGTCGCGGAACAGGCCGACCACGCCCACGTAAGCGGCTTCACGCGCCCACTTTTCCGCGATGGCGCGTCGTTGGCCGGGCGAAAGAATCACTTCTTTCACATCGACGAGGTCTTCGCCGAGCGCTTGCTTTTCCTTGGCTGCGTCACCGAAGGCGTCATGAGGTGCGTTCATGAAGGCGTTGGTGTTGCGCAGCTTGTAAACCCGCACCACCAAAGACAACGAGCGGCCCTGCGGATCGGTGTTGAGGGCATCGCTGGCCGCAACTTGCAGGCGCATCGGCCGTGGGGGCTTGGCGGCTTCAGGTATCGGCGGCATGGCCGGCATGGGTGGTAGATCCGGCTTTTTGAAGCCGATAGTCTCCAGCGCCTTGTCGCCCATGTTGCCCAGACCCTCGCTGAATTTGGTGGAGCCGCACCCAGAAAGAGCGGCCGTCAAAATCACCCACCCAGCCAGCGGAAGAAGCTTTGTTGCGTAGCGTGGGGTGGTCATTGCGCGTGAAAAATGCGGAGGGGCAAAAGAAAGAGGCCAGCGGCCGTAAAACGCGAGTCTATCGGCAGTTTTGGGGATTTGTCGGCCCCCTCGATAGGGGCCCCCCAAAAGGGGGGTTGCCAGGAGCATGTGTAACAGGCGCTAATGCGCACTGTGTTTGGCGTGCCACTGCGCTTAGATAGGCCCCACTGATGGCTGGCCGAAGCTGAGTCGCTTTAATGTTTTGTACGTGTGAAAGGGAGATTGAAGGTCATGTGTAGCAAAAAGCCACAAGCATTGATGGCATTGGTGGCTGGCATGGTTCTGTTGGGCGCTTGCTCCACAGCACCTAAACAAGTCAGTGCGCCTGCCCAAGTCGCTGCACCAACCTACAAAGAGCTCATGCAGTCAGCGGAGGATGCTCAAAAGAGCGGTGAGCCTGCGGAGGCTTTTGCCTTTTATGACAAGGCTGCCAAGCTTGATCCTTCCAAGAAGCAGCCCTGGCTGCGTATGGCGCAGACCCATTTCGATGCGCGCAACTATGGGCCGGCAATTATCGCGGCGCAGGAAGTTCAGCTGCGCGACAACACCGACGTGACGGCCCGCACCATCATCGCCGCCAGCGGCCTGCGCGTTGCCGCACGGGCGCTTGAGCAGTTGCGTGCTGCCAATGTGGCAGTCGTTAGCACGCTGGAAGAAGCCCGTACGCTGTCGCGTACCATGCGCGACGTGCTCGGCGAGCCTCTGCTGCCGACGTCGCCAGAAGAAGTTGACTTGGCGGGTCGGTCGGTCAACGGCTCCCAGCGTCCGTGGGCGCGGCCGGCAGCTGCGCCACCGCCGCCTGTTGCACGGCCGGCGCCCGCCCCGCGGCCAGCACCGGCGGAGCGACGCAATCCGTTTGATTTGTTAAAAGAGTGACCTGATTTCTCAAGAGGAATAGACATGGCCAAGAAAGAAAGTGTTCAAAAACGTTTGCAACGCGTGCGTCCACCGAGAGTTCAACTCTCCTACGACGTGGAAATCGGCGATGCCATCGAAAACAAAGAATTGCCCTTTGTGGTGGGTGTGATCGGTGACTTTACCGGCCAGACCGACCCGGACAATCCGATGCCCAAGTTGAGAGATCGCAAGTTCGTGAATGTCGATCTTGATAACTTTGACGATGTCCTGAAGGCGGCCGCACCCAAAGCCAGTTATCGCGTGAAGAACGTGTTGACCGAAGGGGGCGGGGAGTTCGGTGTCAACCTCGCGTTCAACGCCATCGACGACTTCACGCCTGAGGCTGTGGTTCAGCAGGTTGAGCCACTGCGTCAACTGCTCGAAGCGCGCAGCAAGCTGTCTGACCTGCGCAACAAGCTGGCGGGCAACGAGAAATTGGAAGATGTGCTCAACGACGTGCTCACCAACACCGAGAAGCTCAAGCAACTCGGCCAAGAAACCAGCAAAGAGGACTGATCATGAGCAGCGTACAAGGATCGCAGCCGTCTGCCGCGCCGGCAAAAACCGAAGAGCTCGGCTTGCTCGACGCCATCGTGGCGCAGAGCAAGGTCGCCAAAAGCGTCAGTGAGCACGACCGTGCCAAGGATCTCATCGGGGAACTGGTGAAAGAAGTCATGAAGGGCACGGTGGTCATGTCCGACAACCTGTCGGCGACCCTCGACGCGCGCGTGGCAGAGCTTGACCAGCTCATCTCCGATCAGCTCAGCCTGGTCATGCATTCCGAAGCCTTCCAAAGCCTCGAGTCGACCTGGCGTGGTTTGCACTATTTGTGCAAACACACCAGTACCGGAGAGCAAATCAAGATCAAGCTGCTGAACACCACCAAGAAGGAATTGGTGCGTGACTTCAAGACGGCCATTGATTTTGACCAAAGCGCTTTGTTCAAGAAGGTTTACGAAGAAGAGTTCGGCACCTTCGGCGGTGCACCTTTTGGTGCGTTGATCGGCAACTACGACATCGGCCGTCAGGCTGAGGACATGTACTTTGTTGAGCAAATGTCGCACGTGGCTGCGGCTGCTCATGCGCCGTTTGTGGCTTCGGCTGCGCCCGAGTTGTTCGGTCTGGATGCCTACACCGACCTGGGCAAGCCGCGCGACCTGGCCAAGGTGTTCGACACGGTTGAGTATGCGAAATGGAAGTCATTCCGCGAGTCCGAGGACTCGCGCTATGTGGGGCTGACTTTGCCGCGATTCCTCGGCCGCCTTCCTTTCAACCCGAAGGATGGTGTGACCACGGAAGGCTTCAATTTCGTGGAGGACGTCAACGGCACCGATCACTCGAAGTACCTGTGGGTGAACGCCTCCTACGCGTTTGCCGCCCGCCTGACCTCGGCCTTTGAGCTGTATGGCTGGTGTGCAGCGATTCGCGGCGTGGAGGGAGGGGGCTTGGTGGAAGACCTGCCGACCCACACCTTCAAGACGGACGATGGCGAAGTCGCGCTGAAGTGCCCCACTGAGATCGCGATCACTGACCGTCGTGAAAAAGAGTTGAGTGACCTGGGCTTCATCCCCTTGGTTCATTGCAAGAACACCGACTACGCCGCGTTCTTCGGCGCGCAGTCCGCGCAGCGCCCCAAGAAGTACGACTCGGATGCGGCCAACGCCAACGCTTCGTTGTCAGCCCAGTTGCAGTACATGTTTGCCGTCTCGCGCATCTCGCACTACATGAAGGCCATGATGCGCGACAAGATCGGCAGCTTCGCCAGCGTGGAGAACGTTCAGACCTACCTCAACCAATGGTTGGGGCAGTACATCCTCAGCTCGGACGACGCGTCTCACGAACAAAAAGCCAAGTTCCCCTTGCGCGAGGGGTCGGTTCAGGTCTCTGAAGTTCCCGGCAAGCCCGGTAGCTATCGGGCGGTCGCATTTTTGAGACCGCATTTTCAACTCGACGAGCTTTCTGTCTCGTTGCGGTTGGTGGCTGACTTGCCAGGTGCGAGCGGCTAAGTCATGGCGTTGTTCCTCTCGAGGAACTCATTTTTATTAACGGATGGAGAAGCGGTTTATGAAGGATATTTACGTCAAGTTCACCAAGAAGACCAATTCGAAAGACATTCCTGGCGAGTCGACCGATGCGGATCACAAAGACTGGCTGGAAGTGACCTCCTGGGCGCACAACATCACTCAGCCCAAGTCGGCCACGGCGTCTACCGCTGGCGGTCACACCGCTGAGCGTTGCGAGCATGGTTCGATGGTGTTCAAGAAAGACATCGACAAGGCCAGCGTGTACCTGTGGGAAGCTTGCTCTGCCGCCTATGCCTATGATGTGGAAATCCAGTTTTTCCGCGCCACAGGAACGGTTCGCACCAACTACCTCACGATCAAGCTGAGCAACGCGATCGTTGCGCAGGTGGACATGGATGTACCTGACTCCGGCCTGCCCGGTGAAGCTTTCCAGCTCAAGTACGCCAAGATCACTTGGGAGCACAAGGGCTCGAAGACCGACGGCAGTGCCAACGTTGGCCGCGATGCCGCGGGTTGGGATCTGTCGCTCAATAAGGCTGCTGCCTAATTCAGGCGCTGCTGAGGTCAGGGCCGCGAGCGTCGCGGCCCTTTTTGTTCAACCGCCGCGGTAGTTTTGGATGTCATGCGTTACGCCCCAAGTTTGTTCGACAAACTCTTCCACCCGCCAGCCTCGGACAAGCGACACGAGCTTCCTGGACTCTCGCTGGAAGAGTTGAAAGACTCGGTGGCGGCCGATCTGGAGGCCTTGCTGAATACGCGCAGCCCGCTTGACGAGTCCACCCAAGTGGCTTTCCCGCTCACGGCCGCATCGGTCATGAACTTTGGCGTGGCGGATTTTTCTTCCCGCAGCCTGTCCAGCGGGCTGGACAGGGACTTTATCTGCGCAGCCATTCAGCAGACCATTGAGGCGCAAGACCGCCGCTTGCGCGAGGTCTTGGTATCGATCGACGATGGCCAGCGTGGCTTCAACCGTTTGAGCTTCACCATCCTCGCGACCTTGCTGGCCTCTGACGTGGGTGAGCAGGTGAGTTTTGACGCTCGCTTTGAGCCCACCGTGCAACGTTACAGCGTGAGCAACCAGCGCCTGAGGCGCTGAGCGGCCCAATGAAGGATATTCTTCCCTTTTACGAATCTGAGCTGCAGCGCCTGCGTGCTTCTGCCGGCGAGTTCGCCAGCTCCTACCCCAAGATCGCCGGCCGCTTGCAGCTCGGTGCGGATGCGGCAGAGGATCCGCATGTCGAACGCCTGATCCAATCTTTCGCGTTGTTGACGGCACGTGTCCACAAACGCCTGGATGACGATTTTCCGCTGTTCACTGAGTCTTTGTTGAACGTGCTCTACCCGCACTACCTGAGGCCCTTTCCGTCCTGCACGATTGCGCAGTTCAGCGTCGAGGAGGGTGAGGCCCAGAGGGGCTCGCCGACCCAGTTGCCGCGTGGCACGCTGCTCAACAGCAAGCCAGCAAAAGGGGTGTCCTGCACATTTCGCACAGCTTACGACGTCAGTTTGGCACCGGTGCGCGTGAAGTCCGCCCAGTACCGGCATTCGGCCATTGCGTCCCAAGGAACGCGTTTGCCGGCCAACGCGTCGGCGATGATTTCCATCCAGCTTGAGCTGACATCACCGACGTTCGAATGGTCCCATCTCGGCCCCACCTTGCGTGTCTTCCTCGACGGCGAGCCTTCTCAGGTGAGCTGGCTGCGTGAAGTCCTGTGCCACCAGGTGGTCGCGGTGATGGTGCAGAGCTCGGCCCACGGCGCCTGGAGCGGGCCGCATTCCGAGCGCCCCGTCCTGGTGGGTTTCGATGACGATGAGGCGCTCATTGACTTCGACGAACGCTCGCATGTGGCGTATCGCCTGCTGACCGAGTATTTCGCGTTCCCGGAGAAATTCAATTTCCTCGACCTGCCTTTGCCCTTCAATGCGCCCGCCCGGCCGTCAAAGAACGCGCCGGTTGCCGACACGCGTCATCTGCCACGCGCACTGACCTTGCACTTTGCTTTGTCAGGCATGCGCTCCGACTCAGACGCTGCGCGCTTGCTGGAGACCGTGTCGGAGCGTAACTTCGCGCTGGGTTGCGCGCCGGTGGTCAATCTGTTTCAGCAAAATGCCGAGCCGATTCGTTTAACCCATACGACTGCCGAGTACCCGCTGGTGGTGAGTGCGCGTCATTCCTATGGCTATGAGGTCTACTCAGTGGACCAGGTTTACCGGGTCAAACAGTCCGCAGATGGCGAAAGCATCGACCAGCTCCGAGCCTTTTTCTCCCTACACCATGAAGACCTGATCGGTGAGACCCGCACTGCCAGCAAGATGGGTGGCTACTGGTCTGTGCGCCGCGACGAGGTGCTGGCCGCCTCCAGCCCCGGGTACGAACAACTGCTCTCGGTGGTCGATGTCGATTTTGATCCTCTCGAGCTGCAGACCCAAACCTTGTCGGTGGAGGTCACCGCGACCAATCGAAACCTGCCCAACTTGCTGCCCTTCGGCGCCCCCGGGGGCGACTTGGTCATCGAGGGCGGCACCATCGCGGCGCAGGTTCGCATGCTGCGCAAGCCCACGCGCAGTCACTTGTTTGATCACGGCCGGGGCAATGCGTGGCGCCTGATCTCCCACCTGTCGCTGAACCACTTGTCCTTGAGCGGCCGTGGCATTGAAGGGCTCAAAGAGATGCTCCACCTGTACGACTTGCCGCGCGATGCGATCAACCGCAGCCAGCTGGGTGGTCTGGTGTCGGTGGAGTTCAAGCCGGCCACGGCCTGGATGGCTGGCCAGCCTTTCGCCTCCTTCGTGCGTGGCACGGAGATTCGTTTGGTGGTGGCCGAAGAGAATTTCGTGGGCATTGGTCTGGGCTTGTTCACTGCCGTGCTGGACAGATTTTTTGCCCTTTATGCCCACATCAACAGTTTCACGCAGTTAACGGTGATTTCCTCACGTACTCAACAGACGCTCTACCCATGTCCACCGCGCAACGCCGAACTCACACTGGCGTGATCTCTCGGCTCCTGGAGCAGCCGCAGCAGTTTGAATTTTTTCAGGCTGTGCGGATGCTGCAGCAATGGCTCGACACGCCTGCACGAGGCGATTTGTTGCCGCCTGTGCTCAGGTTTCGCAACTCCACGGCCTTGAGTTTTCCGGCCAGCGAGATCGAGTCGCTGCGGGTGGTGCGCAAGGCGCTGGATATCGCGGATGGTGCCACGCCAAGCGTGGACGATCTCAACGATGCTGCGCTCATGGAGCGTATCGAGATCGTGCCCGCGGTAATGGGTTTGTTGGGCGTGACGGGGGCCTTGCCCACGGTCTACACCGACATGATCGCTCAGCGTGAGCTCTACCAGCGTGACCTGGCGGCACGCCGATTTCTCGACCTGTTCAGCCACCGTGCGGTGTCGTTGTTCTATGCGGCCTGGAAAAAAAGCCGCTTGCACCTGCAGTACGAAGAGAACCAGCAAAAGCGTTTCGTACCGATGATGTTGTCATTGGCGGGCGTGGGGCAGGAGCCTTTGCGCAATCGCCTGGGGGCTGAGCAGGGTGGGGTCGATGATGAAAGTCTGGCGTACTTCGCCGGTGCCCTGCAACAACGGGTCTTGTCCGCGCGGCAGCTGGCACGCTTGCTCAGTGCCTACCTGCGGGTGCCGGTGGCCATTGAGCAGTTCGCGGGCCGTTGGTACACATTGCCTGTCGAGGCCCAGACCAGTCTGGGGCTGCTCAATGGCGTCTTGGGGCAAAACGCCCTGGCGGGTGAGCGGGTCTGGCAACGTGATCTGCGCGTCAAACTGATGTTGGGCCCGCTCGATCCGCATCGCTTTCGCCGATTCCTTCCCGGCCGGGAGGGCGCCTATGCGCTCAAGAAGCTGGTGGGTTTGCTCAGCGGCACCAGCTTGGAGTTCGAAGTCAACCTGGTGTTGCAGGCCAAGGCGGTGCAAGGCATGACCCTCGCTTGCGAGCGGCTCTCGACGATGGGCCGCCTTGGCTGGGACACCTACCTTTTGGCAGGTACTAACGAGCACGACCGCTGCGACGTGCGCTACGACATTGGTGTGGCCGAACTGCATTGACCGGCACCTCCTTCATCCTCTTTTTTATCCCATTCCTCTGATTCTTCAAGTCGCCATCATGTCGAACAATCTCAAAACCCTGATCTCTAAACTCAACGACACCAGTCGTCGCGCGGTTGAACGTGCGGCCAACCTGTGCATTGCCCGCGGGCACTACGAAGTCGATCTTGAGCATGTCTTCCTGGCGCTGCTGGAGTCCGACAACAACGACTTCATCCAGCTGTGCCAGCACTTCGGCATTTCCCGCACTGAACTGCAGCGCGACCTCGACAGCGAGATCGGACGCTTCAAGTCGGGTAACGCCCGCACGCCAGTGTTCTCAGCGCATCTGCCGGCCTTGCTGGAGCACGGTTGGCTGATCGCGTCCCTGGACTCGCACACCAGCCGCATTCGCAGCGGCCACCTCCTGTTGGCCCTGTTGACCGAGCCCGGCTTGAGCCAGTTGGCCTATCGCGGATCAAAGTTGTTCGTGAAGTTCAAGCTCGATGAGCTCAAGCACAAGCTGGGCGAGCTGACCCGCTCATCGCCCGAGGCCGCCGAGGCCATGCGCGATGCGCAGGCCCCGGCCCAAACGGGCTCTGGCGAGGAGGCTCCGGATGAGGCGGCAGCGCCTGGGCGCACGCCGGCCCTGGATCAGTTCACGACCAACCTCACCCAGCGTGGCCTGAACGGAAAGATCGATCCTGTGATCGGGCGCGACGCCGAAATCCGTCAGTGCATCGACATTCTGATGCGTCGTCGCCAGAACAACCCCATCCTCACCGGCGAGGCCGGCGTGGGCAAGACCGCGGTGGTCGAAGGCTTGGCCTTGCGTATCGCCCAGGGCGACGTGCCCAAGGCCCTGCAAGGGGTGGCGGTGCACACTTTGGACATGGGGCTGCTGCAGGCCGGCGCCTCGGTCAAGGGTGAGTTCGAGAACCGGCTGAAGAATGTCATTGACGAGGTCAAGCGCAGCCCCCATCCGATCATCCTCTTCATCGACGAGGCCCACACCATGATCGGTGCGGGTGGACAAGCCGGCCAGAGCGATGCTGCCAACCTGCTCAAGCCCGCCCTGGCCCGCGGCGAACTGCGCACCGTGGCCGCCACCACCTGGAGCGAGTACAAAAAGTACTTCGAGAAAGATGCCGCCCTGGCGCGTCGTTTTCAGGTGGTCAAAGTCGAGGAGCCCAGCGAAACACTGGCGGCCGCGATGCTGCGTGGCATGGCCCCCTTGATGGAAAGCCATTTCAATGTTCGCCTTATGGACGAGGCCGTGACCGCTGCAGTGCGACTCTCTGCACGCTACATCAGTGGCCGACAATTGCCAGACAAGGCCATCAGCGTCTTGGATACCGCCTGTGCCAAGGTCGCCTTGGGTCAAAGCGCCACACCGGCGGCGGTTGATGAGCTGCAGCGCCAGCTCGAGCGCCTGGAGGCCGAGCGCCAGGCACTGTCGCGTGAAGCCACCGCCGGTGCTGATCACCGCGAGCGCCTGGCCGAGCTGGTCGCGGAGCAAATCACGCTGAAGGACAAGCTGAGCGTGCTGAGCGAACGTTGGGAAAAAGAACGCGCTTTGGTGGAGCAGATCCGGGCCCAGCGCGCCGCGCTAGAGTCGTCAAGCCCCACTGAGGCCGAGCCAGAAGCTCGCGTTGCTGGCAAGGGCAAGTCCAAAGCGCCCCTGCTGTCGGCGACACAGATGGCGCTGCAAAGTCAACTGGAGGCGCTCAAAGCATTGCAAAAAGACGGCCCCCTGGTTCCCATGCAGGTGGATGCGGCCGTGGTGGCAGAAATCGTTTCCGCCTGGACCGGGATTCCCTTGGGCAAGATGGTCAAGGACGACATCCAGACCGTGCTGCAACTGCAGCCCGTGCTGCAGGAGCGCATCATTGGCCAGGATCAAGCACTGCAGGCCGTGGCGCAACGTGTGCGCACAGCCGGTGCCAACCTCGAAGATCCCAACAAGCCACGTGGTGTGTTCATGTTCGTCGGGCCGTCCGGCGTCGGCAAGACCGAAACCGCGTTGGCCTTGGCCGACCTGCTGTATGGCGGCGAGCGCAACATGATCACCATCAACATGAGCGAGTACCAGGAGGCCCACAGCGTCAGTGGGCTGAAGGGCTCGCCCCCAGGTTACGTCGGCTACGGCGAAGGTGGCGTGCTGACCGAGGCGGTGCGCCGGCGTCCCTACAGCGTGGTGCTGCTCGATGAGGTGGAAAAAGCGCACCCGGACGTTCTCGAGATGTTCTTCCAGGTCTTTGACAAGGGGGTGATGGATGACGCTGAAGGGCGTGAGATCGACTTCCGGCATACCCTGATCATTCTCACCAGCAACATCGGCTCGCAGGCCATCATGCAGGCCTGCCTGAACAAGCCTGCTGAAGAGTTGCCCGATGCCGATACCCTGACCGAACAACTCCGCCCGCAACTCTACAAGGCGTTCAAGCCGGCGTTCCTGGGGCGTTTGAAGGTGGTGCCGTACTACCCGATTTCAGACGAGGTTTTGCTGCAGATCATCCGCCTGAAGCTGGGCCGCATCGCCAAGCGCGTGGCGGTCAACCACCGCGCACAGTTTGACTTTGATGAAGCATTGGTTGACCAGGTGTTGGCACGCTGCACCGAAGTCGACACCGGGGCGCGGGCCGTCGATCACATCCTGAATGGCACCTTGTTGCCAGAAATCGCCCAAAGTGTCTTGGCGCGAATGGCCGAGGGCCTGGCCATCAGCCGCATCAAGGTCAGCGCTGGCAAGGATGGCAAGTTCAAGTACAGCGTCAAGTGACGGTGGCCCGGACCGCTAAGCAGGAACCATGGTGCGGAAACTTCAACACGCGGGCCCATCACACAGGGGTTTTTCCTGGGTGCCTAGCATCCGGTTGAGGTACGGCAGGAGGATCTGGATTGCGTCTGCGTCCAGGTCAGGCGGGTACTTGGTCAATTCGGGCTGCGAGGGGGCCGATCCGGACCCGGGCGGCGTAGCGGGCTGCGCATGGGCGACAGCGGGCGATGTCTTTTCGGTGGTTTTTTTGCCACTCAAGCCGCTATCGCCGGGGCTGCTTTTCAGCAGGGGGTTGGCGGGCGTGTTCGGTTTGGTGGGGCCGCTTGATATCGACTCCTGCCGAGCACCCGCGCCAACGGGCTGCCCGTCGAAGGGGGTGTCAATGCGCTGCAAGTCGGTAGATCTCTCAGTGGTTTGCGCCGTGCTGGGCCACGATGAAGAACTCATCGACACAGCAGGCCAGGGGCCTCGCCACAGCACAAGCAAGACGATCAAGCCCGTCGCGGCGGCGGCCCAACGGAAACGGTGGGCGTGTAGTTTGGGGGCGGAAAACAAGCTGCCCGCGCTGGGCGTGGTCATGGCCGCGGGCCTGAGCGACGCGAACCGGGTGCTTGAGCGCCGGTCTGTCTTGCGCTTGGCGGGCTTGCCCGCTCGACCGCCGCACATCCAGGCCAGAACGCCCGGGGTATCTTCGGGCGGATGTGCCGGATGCCGGCTGCCAAACAGCTCAGGCCGGGGGGAAGGAAGTGGGCTCATCGTCCGAGTGGGGAATCAAACACGCCCGCTGATTCTAGCGGGACGTGTGGCAACCCCAAGCACAAGGCTTGCGCAACGGGCTGAGTTTGCTGATGGGCGGGCGGCACCAAGGCGACCCCCTTGGGTCGGCGGCGTGTTGTCATGATGCCTTTGTGGATGGTGCTCTATTTTGCCTTGGCCTGTGGCTTGGGGGCCTGGGTGTTGTTGCCGGGGGTCCGGTCCGCTGCGCTCCGGGGTGCCATGGGCCTGGTCAACCGATTGGGGGGTTCGCGGCCCGCCGCCAGGCAAGCCCCGACCGTGGGGCCACCCGTCAAAGCGACGCTGGCTGCAAAAGCACCTGCCCGCTCAGCCGTCAGTCACCAGATCGCCCGGCGCTGGCACCTGGCGGTGGCGGCTGTTGCTGTGTTGCTGTTGATCCTGCCGCCGCTGGGTGTCTGGTGGGCCGGGCCTGGTCAGGGACTCAGTGGCTTCGATGACCATGCGCGCCGCGCCGAGCCCGAAGTGGTGACAGCGCTTCTACAGGGCGAGCAGCTGGTGCCGCCCCCGGTCTTGCCGCCGGCCCTGTTCACCACCCCCGAAGTCGAGACCGTGCGGCCGCAACTGGCCTTGGCCGATCGACGCTGGGAGCAGTTCGACCCGCAATTCCGGCAACGCTTGTTGTGGGTCTACAAGGTCATGAAGGAAGAGCATGGCTACGACATGGTGCTGTTGGAAGGTTATCGCAGCCCCGAGCGCCAGACCCTGTTGTCCAAACTCGGGCCCAGCGTCACCAACGCGGGAGCGTGGCAGAGCTATCACCAATACGGCTTGGCGGCAGACAGTGCCTTCTTGCGCAATGGCAAATTGGTGATCTCCGAGCGTGATCCCTGGGCCATGCAGGGCTACGAGCTCTACGGTCGCGTGGCGCTGCGGGCCGGTTTGGTGTGGGGCGGGCGGTGGCAAAACGCCGACCTGGGCCATGTGGAACTGCGTGGAACCCGAAAGGAACGCCCCTGAATGGGGGTGTCCCGCCCAGGATGCAAGCTTTAAACTCACGAATCTCCTTCAACCTGAACCTGCCGAACCTGGAAATTGCCCAGACGGGTTCTTTTTCACTGGCTCGTTGACCCCCAGAAGGGCCTGTCCGCAAGTTTGGTTCGATGAGCGGGGGGCTGGAGGCGGTGGCTTACCTCACCGCGACACGCCCGCGACTCTACTCAAGAAAGCAGTGCCATTGACGACCCTTTCTATTTCTCTAGGTGGCCCCGCGCCATGTCCGCCTGTTGCGCTGGGGGCACCTCGCGGCGTTGCTCCGCTTCGTGGGTTTGATCCCACCCCGTCGTCTGCCTTGCCGGGCGCGCCCGCGCTTGCAAGCGCGGGTCGTTCCGCTGGCGAACAGCAGGCTGTCCGAACGCCCTCCCACCCCCTTGCCACGCACCCCCAGCGCCGCCTCCTCGGGCGCATCCAACTGCCGTTCCTAGGTTGACCATGCAACGATTCTGGAATTTCTTGTTTGACACCCGGACCTTGGTTGTCCTGGGCTTGCTGGCGTTGGCGGCGTTCCTGCTGCTGGGCGCTGACGTGCTTGACATCGGCCTGTTGTGGGTGGTGGTGGTCTTCCTGGGCGTGGTCGGCCTGTGGTTGGCGATTTGGGGCATACGGCGCTGGTTGGCCCACCGTGCTGGGCTGCGCCTGGAAGCCGCGATGGACGGCGAAGCTCACCGTGCGGTGAAAAACGCACCCAGAGAAGGCCGTGCAGAAATGGCAGCGGTGCGCGAACGCATGCAAGAGGCCATCAAGACCATCAAAGGTTCCAAGCTTGGCTTGTCATCCTCGGCGCTCTACGAGTTGCCGTGGTACGCGGTGATCGGTAACCCGGCTGCGGGAAAAAGTTCTGCGGTGGTGAGTTCGGGCTTGAATTTCCCCTTCACCGACAAAAAAGATGGCGTGCTGCAAGGCATTGGTGGCACCCGCAACTGCGACTGGTTTTTCACCACCGAGGGCATCCTTCTGGACACCGCAGGGCGGTATTCGGTGCAAAGCGAAGACCGCGGAGAATGGCTTGGCTTTTTGTCGCTGCTCAAGCGCAATCGGCCCAAAGCGCCGCTCAATGGCGTGATCATTGCGGTCAGTGTGGCCGAGCTGAGCACCAACCGGCCCGAGTTCGCTCTGGCTTTGGCCAAGCAGCTGCGCCAGCGGGTCCAGGAGCTGACGGAGAAGCTGGAGGTGTTCGCCCCGGTGTACGTGGTCTTCACCAAGGCCGATCTGATCTCTGGCTTCGTCGATTTTTTCGGCGACCAGGAAGAGCTCGAGCGTGAAAAGGTCTGGGGCGCCACTCTGCGCTACGACATCTCCACCCAGGTCAATGTGGCCCAGACCTTCGACCAACATTTTGACGAACTCAGCGAAGGCCTCAAAGAGGCGTCTGTGGCCCGCATGGCAATGAACCAGAAGGCCGACCTGCCGGCGGGCGTGCTGACCTTTCCCTTGGAGTTTTCTGCGCTCAAAACGCCCTTGCGCACGTTCCTGGCGGCACTGTTTGAAGAGAACCCCTACCAGTTTCGTCCAGTGTTCCGGGGCTTTTACTTCACGAGCGCGGTGCAGCAGGGGCAATCGAACGGCAAGGCAGCGATGCGCGTGGCAGAGCGCTTTGGCTTGCAGCCGCGGCCGGTGTCGCCGACCAAGGTCATGGCGCACAACGGTTTTTTCCTGAAAGACCTGTTCTCCAAGGTGATCTTTGCCGACCGCAATCTGGTGCAGCAATACACCAGCCCCGTCAAAACCCGCTGGCGCTACGCCGCCTTCCTGGTCGGCACCTTGCTGCTGGGCGCCAGCCTGGCTGCTTGGACCTGGTCCTACATGAACAACCGCCAACTGATGGCCAACGTGCAGGCCGATCTGAACCAGGTCACCCGGCTGCAAGAAAAGCGCATCGATTTGCAGTCGCGCATGCAGGCCATGGAGGTCTTACAGGACCGCCTGGAGCAACTGCGTCGCTACCGTACCGAGCGGCCTTGGAATTTGCGCCTCGGTCTGTACCAGGGCGACACCCTGGAGGCCAAGCTGCGCGCTGAGTACATGTCGGGGCTGCAAGAAGTGCTGCTCAAACCCACCGCTGCGGCCATCGCCACCTACCTCACCGAGGTTCATGCCAAAGCCCACCTGCTACAGCCCCTCGGCCAGGCGGTGGAAACCCAGCCGCGCGGCAAGAGCACCTCGATCGCCGAGTCCACGCCGGGTGTGTACGTGGCGGCCTCCAGCGCCAACGTTTCGGACGCCTATAACGCCCTCAAGGCCTACATCATGCTGGGCGAGCGTGCCCGCATGGAGAACAGCCACCTGGGTGACCAAGTCACGCGGTTCTGGCGGACTTGGTTGGAAGCCAACCGCGGTGCCATGCCACGCGACCAGATGCTGCGCTCGGCGGGCAGCATCCTGTCTTTTGCCCTGAGCGAAGTGACAGCGCCTGATTTCCCTGAAACACAGACTAATCTGGCCTTGCTAGATTCCGTTCGCGAGGATCTGCGGCGTGTGGTCAAGGGTATGCCCGCACGCGAGCGCGTCTATGCCGAGATCAAGGCTCGTGCCGCCACCCGGTTCCCACCGGTGACCGTGGCACGCTTGCTGGACGACGTTGACAAGGATGTTGTTGGCGGCAGCTACGCCATCCCCGGCACCTTTACCAAAGAGGCGTGGAAGGGTTTCATCGACGACGCCATTCAGCAGGCCGCAACCAAGGAAACCAAGGCAGACGATTGGGTTCTCAAAACGGCCTTGCAGGACGACCTGACCCTCGAGGGCAGCCCGGAGCAAATCCGCAAGACCTTGGTGCAGATGTACAAGACAGAGTACGTGGCCGAGTGGCAGAAGTTCATGCAAGGCGTGAGCATCAACCCCTTCGACAGCTTCGACGTGGCGGTGGTGCGCATGAACCGCCTCGGCGATCCAGTGTCCTCGCCGGTGGGCCGACTCATCAAAGCCCTTTACGACCAAACGTCCTGGGACAACCCCGGCTTTGTCGATGCCGAGGTGGCCAAGGTCAAGGGCGGCTTTGTCGAGTGGTTCAAGCAGACCGTGATGCAGCGGGCGCCGTCGGCCGTTGAGATCAAGGTTCCGACGACGATGCCCGGTGCCGCCTTGCCCATGGGCCCGATCGGCAAGGAGTTCGCCAATCTCGGACGCCTGATGGTGGCGGCCGACGCCAACAGCCCGACCCTGATCCGCAACTACCTTCAAGCACTGTCCAAAATCCGCACGCGTTTCAACGTGATGAAGAACGGCGGCGACGTCGGGCCTTCCAGCCGCCAACTCATGGCCCAGACCTTGGACGGCACATCCGAACTGGCCGAGGCCCTGCGCATGGTGGATGAGCAAATGCTCCTCAACCTCAGCGACGCCGCAAAAGCCACCTTGCGTCCCTTGCTGGTGCGTCCCTTGATGCAGTCCTTTGCGGTGATCGTGCCGCCGGCAGAGGCAGAGATCAATCGCGCCTGGTCGGCCCAGGTGCACCAAATCTTCCTGAGCCAGTTGTCCAGCAAGTACCCCTTCAACAAGACCTCGGGGCTGGATGCCACCAACGCCGAAATCGCCAAGGTATTCGGCCCCGAAGGTGCGGTCGCCAAGTTCCATGAGCAACAACTGGTGGCCTTGGTTCTGCGACGCGGTGATGCGCTCACCGCACGCACCTGGGCAGACATGGGGATCCGGCTGCAACCAGAGTTCATGGTCGGTTTTCCCAGCTGGATCGCACCCTTGCCCGTGGGGGCATCGAGTGGGGGCGGTGCTGGGGCCGGCGCAGGGGCAGGCGCTGGCTCCGCGGCCACGACGCAGTTCCAGATGCTGCCGGTCCCGTCGCCCACCTTGTCCGAGTTCGTGTTCGAGATCGACGGTCAACCCATGCGCTATCGCAACACAGCTCCGGTCTGGACAAACTTCGTGTGGCCCAGCAACCAAGGCGCGCCGGGGGTGCGCATCATTGGCGTGGATTTGGAAGGACGCAGCATCGAGTTCCTCAACGAGCCTGGCGCTTACGGGTTGGACCGCATGTTCTCTAGCGCCAAGAGAAAATTCCTCAGCAATGGCAACTACGAGTTGTCGTGGACCCGAGGCACACACATCCTGACCGTGCAGCTGCGGCTGATCTCCAGCCCTGGCGCCACGACCAGCAACAGCACGCCTAGCATTTCTGGCGTGCTCAAAGGGGTGTCACTCCCGTCCCTGGTGGTGGGCGATGGCTCCAGTACGGCAGTCGTCGTGCCCTCAACCGTTCCCGGTCCCGCACCGGCATTCACCTCCGGAGCCAAGCCATGAGCGCGAACCGATTCGTGGCCCAGTCCGTGTATTTTGGCAAACTGCCGTCTCGTGGTGACTTCGTGCGCAGTGCCCAGTCCCCCCTCATTCACAAGCTCGACGAATGGATGTCGCAGGCCCTCGAACTGATGTCCGAAGAGCCGCGCTGGAAACTGGTCTACGACGCCGCCGCACCGATTCACTTTGCCATCCTGGGTTCGGGCCACAAGGTGGGCCTGTTGGGCCACCTTGTGGTCAGCCATGACGCGTCCGGGCGACGGTTTCCCTTCGTGCGTGCCGCCGCCATCGACGTCCCCGATCCTGCGCGTTTTTTACCCTATGCCGCCCATGCCTTGGTGCCCTTGTGGCAGCGCCAGGAAGAGGATGTGCAGCGCGCGACGCAAGCGCCCGAGTTCTCGGAGAGCCTGTTGTCTCTACAGCCGTTGCCGGTACAGCTCGAGGCCAGCGTTTTGCAAGAGCAGCAATCCGAGTACTCTGGCGTACACACCCTGTCACAGCTGTCCTTGTGGGTTTCACCGCCCAGTGCGCCCGAGCCTGTCTGCTTGCGCCGCACGCTGTTGGCCCTGGGGATGCTGTTGCAGCCGGTGCGCACCCAAGGTCCCGGGGGCCTCAGCAAGGGGTTGATGCTGCCACTGTCCAACGAGTCGCTGGCACCCGTGATGTCTTTTTGGATCAGCCTCATTGCACCGTTTTTCAAGACGACAAGCGTCGAGATGGCTTTTCTGGTCCGTCAGCACCTCGACAGACCCGTGCTACTGGTCGGCTTCCATGGTGCGTCGGCTGTGACCCTCCGCTCGGCGTGGGATCCCGAGTTCGCTCTCGGGCAGCACCTTCAAGTCACAGATGCCGAATGGGTGGAAGAGTGGATTGGCAGCGACCACGGACTACGCAAGCTCTCCACGGTACTGCAGGACGGTGCGCTGTCCTGGGACAGTGCACTCGATGTATTTCATGAAGTTTTTCTAGGAGAGTGAGCATGGCGATGACGTTAACGAGCCGCGGCTTTTCGGCTTTGCGCCTGGTTTGCGGCGGATTCCTGATGGGGGTGTTGAGCGTCTCGGGCGTGCCCGCCTGGGCCCAGACGGCCGCGACGTTGCAGCCCACGGCGATTGATGGCAACCGAGCCGAGGCCCAGGTCATCGTCTCAGGTACGGTGCCCGACGAAGCCACCCGTCAGGCCATCCTGAACCGCGCACGCGAGGTTTATGGTGCGCGCCGGGTGGTAGACCAGCTTGGCGTGGGCGATGTCATTGCGCCTGCCAACTGGAGCCAGTATGTGCAACAAGTGATGGCCGCGCCACCGGTTCGCCATGTCACGAAAGGTCAGCTGAGCATTCGAGGAAACAACGTCGATATCAATGGCGAGGTGCCCAGCGAAGCCCACCGCCTGCAAGTCGCCGCAGATGTGTCGGCCTTGCTGAACCCAACCTATCTGGTGCGCAACGGTCTCAACGCGGCCACGTCCGACCAATCGGTCCTCGACGCTGCCTTGGCCAACCGCATCATCGAATTCGAACCGGGCAGTACCGAGCTGCGTCCCGAAAGTCAGGCCATTCTCAACGAGATGGCTCGGGCGATGCGGCAACTGGGCGGCAAGCGGGTCAGCCTGATTGGTCACACGGATGCCAGCGGGGACCGTGCCACCAACATTGTGCTGTCGCAGTCCCGTGCCGAAGCTGTTCGCACCTACCTCACCCGCGTCGGCGTGCCGGGGGCTTCGCTCGTGACGAGCGGGGTGGGCCCCGACCAGCCTGTGGCGAGCAATGCCACCACGGATGGGCGGGCGCGCAACCGACGCATTGAATTCCGCCTGACCCGCTGACCGGCGGCTGAGTTTCAGCGCACGTTGGGTGGATTGACGCCCAGGGCTTCTTCCAGGCCGGCCAAAGTACCACCGTCCTTGATGACGGCCCGCAGCCACTCGTGCAGCGGCATTTCGCCCCATTGCGCCGCTTTTTCAGCGAGGTATGCGACGGGGCTGTGTGGCTGAGTTTCGCGGAAAAATGCTGCCACCTCGCGCAGCTGTGCAAGCGCCTGCTCAGGCGTACGCAAGGGGCCGGAACGGGCTGCAGCAGCGGTACTCTGCTGGTCGTCTACAGCCTGATCGCTGCCTTGCACGTCTGCGGCTGAGGGAGGCTTTTCAGCCTGCAGGATGCCGACCTCGCGGGCCAGACGTTGTACTTCATGGTAGGCCTGATCCAGGGCTTCGCGAGCCGGCACGAAACTGGGGCCGCCATCACCCAGGAAGTCATCGATCAGAACTTGCAAACGTGCCAGGGCTTGCAGGCAGCCTTCCAGCGTCGTCAGCGTCCCTTTCACGAAATCGCGTGGCGTGTCCTTGAGTGCCTTGGTGAACTTGTCCAAGGTCACCGAATCCAGAGCGGGCCTGTCGGGGGTGTTTTGAAGGGCCTTGGCGCGCTGCAACTGCCGCAGGTTGTAGGCACCGCTGCGGCCCTGGGTGACCGGGCACAGGGTCGTGAGGGTGACGATGCGATTGATGAGCCAAGCGATGTTGCCTGAACGCTCACCTTGGTCCGTGCCGTCTGGCAGGGGGTGCAAATGCGCCCAGTAGCGCTCGCAGAGCACAATGCAGGCCTCAAGTCCTTCGTGCAAGCCTGCATAGCCGGCGTTCATGGCACGTGCTTCGGTCAGCCACATCATCAACCGCAGGTCTTTGGAGCGGTTCGTCAGCAACTCTGTGCAATGCACTTGCACCGCGCTCCAATCGGCGGTTTTCAGCTCTGTGACCCACTCGCCTTGGTCGAGCGTGGCATCGTCCTCGCGTTGAAATTCGATGATGGCATCGAACTCGGTAGAAAAAGACAGATCCTCGCCGCACGGCGAGGCCTCTGAAATGGGATTCAACAGGGTCTCGGGATTCATCAACCGTCCAGGGGAAAATACTAAATGCGTGTGTCGCTGCCGGCCACACACGAAAACTGACGGCACGCCAGCTCGCTGTGCAAGCCGAACCGTCATCCAGGTTGCAGAGTTTGCCTCAGCCCTCCTAATCCGAACACCACTTTATTGCGGGTATCGCTGCGATTTTCGCGTCGCCTGAGCAACGAATCCATCGACTTCAAGCCCGTGAAAAACAATAAGACGGTGTACCAGAAGATCAAGCTGGTGTGCCCAGTTCGGGCTATCAGGCGCCCCCTGGTTGGGGGGGCAGCCCGGGGTGACAAGGCGCTGCGGCGGCGCCCCAAGGGCCTGCGCGGCTGCCCCTACACTCCCAGTTTTGTGAAATCTTTCATTCCATGTCGCAGATGTTTCAAACCCGTGAGATCGAAGAACTGCTGAGCGCCTTGCTTCAGCCCACCATCCTCAAAGACTTGAGTGTGTTGGGCGGTTGTTTGTTGTGTGCCTGGGGCATCGTGCGTTTATTGCGCGGCAGCAATTCTGTGGCCGGTTCAGTTTGGTTCGGCAAACGCATTGTGGACGGGGTCTTGTTCCCGGTGGTGGCCTTGGGGTTGGCCTATGCCGCCAAAGCGGCGTTGACCGAGGTGGTTCACCCCGCAATTTTCAAGCTGGCCATCCCTATTTTGTTTGCCCTGCTCGTGATTCGACTCGTCGTGATGGTGTTGACGGTGGGTTTTCCTGACTCCGGTTGGGTGGGTCGCTTGGAGCGCAGCATCTCTTGGCTGGCTTGGCTGGCGATGGTGCTCTGGGTGACGGGAATATTGCCTGTTGTGCTCAATGCCATGGAGGACGTGAGCTGGAAGATGGGTGCCAGCACCATGACCCTGCGCAAGCTCGTTGAAGGGTCTTTGGTGGCGATCCTGGTGCTGATGTTGTGCTTGTGGCTGGCCTCCACCATCGAGAAAAAACTGCTTCGCGGCTCAGGCGACCTCTTGTCATTTCGAAAAATGGCCGCCAATCTGGTGCGTGTGGGCTTGTTGTTCGTTGGCTTGTTGCTGGCTCTGTCCGCGGTGGGCATTGATCTCACTGCGCTGAGTGTCCTGGGCGGCGCAGTGGGTGTGGGCTTGGGTTTTGGTTTGCAAAAGATCACCTCCAACTACATCAGTGGCTTTGTGATTTTGGCCGAGCGCTCTTTGCGCATTGGCGACATGGTCAAGGTGGACGGCTTTGAAGGCCGTGTGACAGACATCCGCACCCGCTACACCGTGATACGCGCTCTGAACGGCCGCGAATCCATCGTGCCCAACGAATTGCTGATCACCCAGCGGGTTGAAAACTTATCCTTGGCCGATCCGAAAGTTTTGCTAACCACCACCGTGCAGGTGGCCTACGGCACCGACGTCGGGGCCTTGCAACCCCTGGTTGCGGCTGCGTTGAGCCCTATTGAGCGTGTCCTGAACGACCCTGCGCCATTGCTGTTGCTGACCGAGTTCGCTTCCGATGGGATGTTGCTCACCGTTTACTTCTGGATTGCCGACCTCGAGAACGGCCAAGCCAGCGTGCGCTCAGATGTGAACCTCGCCTTGTTGCGGGTGCTCAATGAGCAGGGGGTGGAAATTCCCTACCCCCAAAGGGTGGTGCGGCAGATTCCCCAGTAATCAAGCTCGGTTCGCTTGTCGCACCAAGTGGGCCAACTCGGCCGGGCTGAAGCCCGCTGCCAGACGCGCCGTTTCGTTCAAGGGCGGTCGCGCCCGAGGGGCGCGGTGTTGGGCGGCCATGTCCTCGCTGAACCTGGCCGGGTCAAGGTGATCGCGCTCACAGCACCAGTGGTACCAGCGGTTGCCTACAGCCACATGGCCGATCTCATCACGCAGGATGACGGACAAAATCTCCACAGCTCGCGCGTCACCGGCCTGGGCAAATTTGGCTTGCAGCGCTGGCGTCACGTCCAGGCCGCGCGCTTCCAAGATGCGAGGCACCAGCGCCATGCGGGCAGCCAGGTGGTCGGCCGTGCGTTCAGCCATGTCCCACAAGCCACTGTGGGCGTCGAAGTCGCCATAGCTGTGCCCCAATGAGCCGAGATGGGTCGTGAGCAAGGTGAAGTGCAACGCTTCTTCGCCTGCCACACGCAGCCAATCTTGGTAATACGCGCTCGGTAACCCAGGAAAGCGCCACACGGCATCCAGGGCCAGGTTGATGGCATTGAACTCGATGTGCGCAATGGCGTGCAGCAGGGCGGCCCGGCCCGCTGGTGTGAAGGGCGAACGCAAAGGGACTTGCGCAGGAGGTACCAGGGCAGGGCGGTGAGGGCGCCCCGGTAGTTCGGCGTGGGTGGCGAAGACACGCTCTGTGTCGAGCACGCCCGACCCTGCGGACTGCGCCAGCGTCTGCGCCGCCTGCGCCTTGTCAGCCGCATTGCTCATGCACAAAATGCGCAGAGCGGCAGCGCGAAGCTCCTGGGGTGTGGTCATCGAGACATGCGGCCTGACGCAAAAAAGCTCGCCGAAGCGAGCTTTTTTGATCGTTCACACCTTGAGGACTGTCAGGCCGCAGCCTGAGCCAGGGCCAACGCTTTGACCTTGGCGGCCAGGCGGCTCTTGTGACGAGCCGCTTTATTCTTGTGAAAAATGCCCTTATCAGCCACAGAGTCAATGACCTTTTGGGCGATCTGGAACAATTCAGTGGCTTTGGCTTTATCGCCTGCGACCACTGCTTTTTGAACGTTTTTCACGACCGTGCGAAAGCGCGTGCGCAAAACCGTGTTAGCCGAATTGAGCTTGGTGTCTTGACGAACACGTTTCAGACCCGACGCAATGCGGACGGTTTTTTTCTTGATGGTTGCCATGCTGGTGAATGATCCAGGGGTGAACGAAGCCTTCGAGTATAGCAGTCCTTGGCTCGCATGCCAATCAAGTTCCAGGTCCGAGTGGGAGGGTCTCTATAATCCTTTGGTCGCTGGTTCGAGCCCAGCACGGCCTACCAATGAATCAAGGGGTTGGCGCACTTTTGCTGACCCCCTTTTCTTCGAGCGTAGCCAAAACGTAGCCGCCCAACGCGTCAAGCCGACCGGCCGCACTTTGGAGTGCCTCTGGCGCAACGTGCGCGTAACGCTCCACCATGGCCCCGGTTTTCCAGCCTCCGAGCCTTTGCAGCTCATGGGTGGGTGTCCCGGCCTGGCGGTGCCAGGTGGCAAAAGTGTGGCGCAAGTCATGCCAGCGAAAGTCCGTGATGCCTGCCCGTTTGAGCGCACCGGTCCAGGCCTTCGTGTTCACGTTGGCAATCGGCTGCCCCCTGAACGTGAAAACCTGGGTCGGATGCTTGCCCACCTGACGGTGCAGCACGGCCAATGCCATGTCGTTGAGCGGCACGG
>JANMGB010000219.1:0-21929 GCA_031374415.1 Burkholderiales bacterium | reverse complement strand
GCTGGATTCCCGCCTGCGCGGGAATGACGTGGTGAGATGCCAACCCCTGGGCCCGTCATCCCTGCCTTCTCCCGTCATCCCCGCGCAGGCGGGGATCCAGGAGGGTGCCTGAGGCGCAGCAGGCCCGCACGCACTCCATTCCTACACGCCCCACCTCCCAATGCGCTCCCTGTTCGACTCTTTGAATCAACCTTTCAAATCCACTGAGACGGGGTACTCGGGCCTGTTCGGAAACTCCTCGCCAGGCATCAAACGGCCGCTTGAAGCGGTCTGCTTTGTAGCAAATGCTCGCAATACCGACCGGTATTGCTGTGCTTTGCGCCTTGCAGCCCACTCCAATAGACCATTTGCTGCCCGACGAGGAGTTTCCGAACAGGCCCTAGTCCCCGCAAGAACAGGCACAAAAAAAGGGCCACTTTGCAGTGGCCCCTTTACCGTGCAGAGCAGTGCTCAGGCAGACATTACATGTCCATGCCCATGCCACCCATGCCGCCCATACCACCTGACATGCCACCACCGCCGTGGTGGGCATCTTCCTTCGGAGACTCCGACACCATGCACTCGGTGGTCAGCATCAGCGAAGCCACGGAGGCTGCGTTTTGCAGTGCCGTGCGGGTCACCTTGGTGGGGTCCAGGATGCCCATTTCGATCATGTCGCCATAGGTGCCGTTGGCGGCGTTGTAGCCGTAGTTGCCCTTGCCAGCCAACACGTTGTTGACCACCACGCTGGGCTCGTCACCGGCGTTCTGGGTGATGATGCGGATCGGCTCTTCGATGGCGCGCAACACCAGCTTGATGCCAGCATCTTGGTCAGCGTTGTCGCCCTTGATGACGCCAGCGCTTTGCTTGGCACGCAACAGCGCCACGCCACCACCGGCCACAATGCCTTCTTCCACCGCAGCGCGGGTGGCGTGCAGAGCATCTTCCACGCGGGCTTTCTTTTCCTTCATTTCGACTTCGGTGGCAGCGCCGACCTTGATCAGGGCCACACCGCCAGCCAACTTGGCCACGCGCTCTTGCAGCTTTTCGCGGTCATAGTCCGAGGTGGCTTCTTCGATTTGCACGCGCACTTGCTTGACGCGGGCTTCGATGTCAGCAGCGGCGCCGGCACCGTCGATGATGGTGGTGTTTTCCTTGCCCACTTCCACGCGCTTGGCTTGGCCGAGGTCAGCCAGGGTGACTTTTTCCAGAGTCAGGCCGACTTCTTCAGCAATGACCTTGCCGCCCGTCAGGATGGCGATGTCTTCCAGCATGGCTTTGCGGCGGTCGCCGAAGCCCGGTGCCTTCACGGCCACAACCTTCAAGATGCCGCGGATGGTGTTCACCACCAAAGTGGCCAAGGCTTCGCCTTCGACTTCTTCAGCAATGATCAGCAGGGGACGGCCGGCCTTGGCAACTTGCTCGAGTGTCGGCAGCAGGTCACGGATGTTGCTGATTTTCTTGTCGAACAACAGCACGAAGGGGTTGTCCAGAACAGCGCTTTGCTTTTCGGGGTTGTTGATGAAGTAGGGCGACAGGTAGCCGCGGTCAAACTGCATGCCTTCGACCACGTCCAGCTCGCTGGCCAGGCTCTTGCCGTCTTCGACGGTGATGACGCCTTCTTTGCCAACCTTGTCCATGGCTTCGGCGATGATCTTGCCGACTTCTTCATCGCTGTTGGCGGAAATGGTGCCAACCTGAGCGATTTCCTTGCTGGTGGTGGTGGGCTTGGATTGCTTTTTCAGCTGCTCAACCAAGATCACCACGGCCTTGTCAATGCCGCGCTTTAAGTCCATGGGGTTCATGCCAGCGGCCACGTACTTCATGCCTTCGCGCACGATGGCTTGGGCCAGCACGGTGGCGGTGGTGGTGCCGTCGCCTGCGTTGTCAGAGGTCTTGGAAGCGACTTCCTTGACCATCTGGGCGCCCATGTTTTGCAGTTTGTCTTTGAGCTCGATTTCCTTGGCCACGGACACACCGTCCTTGGTCACGGTGGGTGAGCCGAACGAGCGCTCCAGAACCACGTTACGGCCCTTGGGGCCCAGGGTGACCTTGACCGCATTGGCCAAAATGTTCACGCCTTCGACCATGCGTGCGCGGGCTTCACCGCCGAAAATGACGTCTTTAGCTGCCATGTGTATTCTCCAGATGCAGTTTGATTGTGGGGATGGACGAATTACTTCTCGACAACGGCGAAGAGGTCTTCTTCGCGCATCACGAGCAATTCATCGCCGTCGACCTTGACGGTCTGGCCGCTGTACTTGCCGAACAAAACACGGTCACCGACCTTGATGTTCAAAGCAATGAAGTCACCCTTGTCGCTTTTCTTGCCTGGGCCCACGGCCAGAACTTCACCTTGATCAGGCTTTTCTGCAGCGTTGTCAGGAATGACAATGCCCGAGGCAGTCTTGGTTTCTTGTTCCAGGCGTTTGACGATCACGCGATCGTGTAAGGGACGAAGTTTCATAGCATCTCCTAGATGAAGTGTTGAAGTCCAAACCATGTTTTTCGAAGGTGGGATGAGATCCTCGATGGGTCTCATCCCACCTGCAGCACCCCTGCCGCAAGGGGCGAGGGTGCCATTAGCACTCGTTGACCACGAGTGCTAGCAACTCAAGTATAGGGTCAGCCAGCCAGGTTTCAAGGGGGGGATTTCACAAAATTCCCGGATCGGCGCGAAATGCCTGTTTGAGAATGCAGAGGTGAATCTTGTGCTGACTGAGTCGGCTACTCGGCTCAGTTCAGCAAGCGGGGCCCTGAGGGGGTGGCCCCGTCCAATTCGTCATCCGCCTCAGGGGGTGGCGGGGCCTGTACCCGATAGCTTTCACTGGCCCAGGCGCTCCAGTCCACATTTTTGCAGCGGTCGCTACAAAACGGCCGATACCGGTTGCTGGGGGCAAAAACGCACAGTGCACCGCAACGCGGGCAAGAGACTTCACGTACGACGGACATGGCCCCGACCTCAACCGCAAAGCGTCAATTCAAAGTTTTCATCGCTGGTGCACGCCTTGAGGCGGCCGTCTTCGTCGGGGTGCATTAAGCGCACCATCACCATGAGACGGTGGCCGCTGATCTCGGGCACGAGGGTGTCGTTGTCGATCAAGCGCACGCGCATCAGGTGGTAGGTGCGTCCTGCGGGCAGGCTCTGTTGATAAAGCCCCGCGAGCGCGGCGACCTTGTGGGGAACCCCGGCGTCACGCAGCAGCCCCAGCAGCAGATTCAGGGCCTCAGCCAGTGGCATCAAGGGCTGGGCCCACTTCAGCAGGTCTATCTTGCGCCGGTTGCTGTCAAATTGCTGCCAGGCATAGTACGAAGGCAAATCAAACTCACAGGTGCCACCGGGGATGCTGATGCGGCTGCGAATGCTCATCAGCCACTCATTCGAGGTCAGGGTCTGCCCCGCTTTGCCGGGCAGCTCATTGAGGCCCTTGAAGGCGTGCTCGATCTTGCCAACCACCTCATCCAGCGCGCCCTCAGAGATGGAGGGGTTGCCGCGGTAGCTGTTGAGCTCATTCTTTTTGCGCTCCAATTCTTGCAGCAAGTCAGATTTGAGGTCAGCCCGCGACGCCACATCCATGATCTCGAACATGGTCGCCAAGGTGTAGTGGTGGTCCACCACGGCCTCACGGGCCATCAACTGGCCCAGGCGATCAAACAAATGCTCCAGCCGCAACATGGTGCGGATGCTCTCGTTAAATGGATATTCGTAGAGAACCAAGCTGAGTCCTTCGGGATGAAAGCGAGCTGGCAACAACGCAGGCCAGGGTCAGGGTGATGTGGAGAGCATTGTTCCACAGGCCCAACGTCGCAGTTGTTCTACCGCGACGCTCACCCGCTGTGTCAAACCCGGAAGGTCGACGTGTTGGTTGTCGATCAACACATCCGCGCAAGCTCGCCGTGCGCTGCGCGGCGCTTGCTGGCGCACCACCTGTGCGGCCAGGGCTTCATTCCAGCCAGGCCGCTGGGCCACCCGTTGAATCTGCGTGGCTTCGTCGCAGTCCACCACGATGATGCGATGGAGCTTGTGGCGCCAACGGCCGGTCTCGATCAACAGGGGCACGTCAAAGACCTGCCATGCGGCCACGCTGGCTGCGGCTTGGGCCTCGGCTTCTTCTGTGATCAAGGGGTGCAACAAGCCTTCCAGGGTCTGCTTGGCGGCCGGGTCGGCAAACACCAGCGCGCGCATGCGCGCGCGGTCCATGGCGCCCTGGGCATCGACGCTGGCGGGGCCAAAATGGGCTCGCAGCAAGGGAATGGCCCGCCCCCCGGCGGCGGTGAGGTCGCGGCTGATGGCGTCGGTGTCCAGCAAGGTGGCGCCGTGCTCCCGCAGCACCTCAGCCACGGTGCTTTTGCCACAGCCAATGCCGCCGGTCAAACCCACGCGCAAGGCTTGCATTAGACCCAGTTCAGCCAAGTCAAAAGACGCTGTGGCCCCAAAAAAAAGACCGCCACACCTGCACCTGCCAAGAAGGGGCCGAAAGGTACATAGACCCCCTCACGCAAGGAGCCTGTGAGCTTCATGCCAATGCCCACGAGGGCCCCAATTACGGAGGCCGCAAGCACCACGGGCAGCACCATCGACACGCCCAACCAGGCGCCCAATGCGCCCAACAACTTGAAGTCGCCAAAGCCCATGCCTTCTTTGCCAGTCAGCAGCTTGAAGCTCCAGTAAACCGTCCAGAGTGACATATAGCCAGCGATGGCTCCCCACAGGGCTTGAGGCAATGGCACCGCGGTCCATCCCATCAGCGAGGCGAGCAAGCCCAGCCACAGGAGTGGCATGGTCATTTGGTCTGGCAGCAGGGTGGTGTCCCAGTCAATTCCCGCCAGTGCCACCAACATCGCCATGAAGGTACACCACAAGAGCGTCTCGGGTCGCGGCCCGATGTGCCACGCGACGCCAAAGAACAAGGCCGCCGTGAGCAACTCTACCAAAGGGTAGCGCATGGAGATTCGAGTTTGGCAGGCCGAGCAACGTCCACGCAGCAGCAAGTAACTGACGACGGGAATGTTTTCATGCCAAGCAATCAAGTGTCCACATGAGGGGCACCGTGATCGTGGCGTCCACAGCTTGAGTGGCGCAGTAGCCGGGGCTTTGTCAGGCAACTGCAGCAGGTTGGCGGACTCCGTGTGCCAGTCATGCTCCAGCATGAGTGGCACACGGTGAATCACCACGTTCAAAAAGCTGCCGATGCACAACCCCATCAGGGCCAGTACCCAGGGCGATAGCAGCAGCTCGATCAGTTCAGAGGAAAGGTGCAAGGTTCAAACCACCTGGCCGAGTTTAAAGATGGGCAGGTACATCGACACCACGATACCGCCAATCAGAACCCCCAAAATCACAATAATGAAAGGCTCCATCAGGCTGGACAGTCCCTTGACCGCCTCATCCACCTCATCTTCATAAAACTCGGCGGACTTGTTCAGCATGTGATCGAGCGAGCCGGACTCTTCGCCAATCGCACACATCTGAATCACCATTGAAGGAAAAATACCTGTGGTTTGCATGGCCGTGGTCAGCGCAATGCCTGTTGAGACGTCTTTTTGGATTTGCCCCGTGGCATCCAAAAACACTGCATTCCCCGAAGCGCCGCCCACGGAATCGAGGGCCTCCACCAAAGGCACACCCGCGGCGAACATGGTCGCCAGGGTGCGAGTCCAGCGGGCTACGGCCGATTTGTACACCAAGGCGCCAAATACGGGCACTTTCAGTAGCAGGCGGTCCATGGTTCGCTGCATGTTCTTGGAGCGCTTCCAGGATTGGATGAAGAAGTAAATACCTCCGCCAATGAAGCCAAAAATGGCCCACCAGTAGCTCACAAAAATCTCAGACATGGCCATCACGAACAAGGTGGGGGCCGGCAGGCTGGCGCCGAAGGACTCAAACACGCTCTTGAAAGCCGGGATCACGAAAATCATGATCACGGACAGAACGACAAACGCCACCACCATCACGGCCACGGGGTAGATCAAGGCCGATTTGATTTTGTTCTTGATGGCCATGGTCTTTTCTTGGTAGAGCGCCAGCCGCTCCAGCAAGGTTTCCAAAATCCCGCCCGATTCACCTGCCTCCACCAAGTTGCAGTACAGGCCATCAAAGTGCAGCGGGAACTTGCGAAATGCCGATGACAAGCTGGTTCCGGTTTCCACGTCAGAGCGAATGTCGCTCAGCAGCTTGGTCATGCGGGGGTTCACACTGCCTCGGCCGACGATGTCAAAGGCCTGAATCAAGGGCACACCGGCACGCATCATGGTGGCCAATTGGCGAGTGAATACAGCGATGTCCTTTTGCTTGATCGAGCTGCCACCGCTCATGCGGCGCTTCTTGACCTTGGTGACCAACACGCCCTGGCGACGCAAGCTCGCACCGACGGCGGCTTCGCCCGCAGCCCGCATTTCACCCCGGATCACTTTGCCGTTTTTGTCTTTGCCTTCCCACTCAAACACCAATTCCTTGATGCCTTTGGTCGCGGTTGCTGCGGCTGTCACCATGATGTCTCCAGGGAGGGGCGTGCGTGGGGTGGATGCGGCTTATTCATTTGTGACCGAAATCACTTCTTCAAGCGTTGTGGCGCCGCTTCGCACCTTGATCAGGCCCGATTGGCGCAAACTGCGAACACCCTCACGCTCAGCTTGCACTGCGATGTCCATCGCAGTGCCCTGCGTCAAGATGATGCGCTGAATCTCTTCGGTGATGGGCATCACCTGGTAAATGCCCACCCGGCCTTTGTAGCCGTTGGTGCAAGCGGAGCAGCCGACTGCGCGATAAGGCTTCCAGGTGTTGTCCAGGTCTGCTTGCTTGAAGCCGGCGCTCAACAAGGCAGAAGCGGGGTACTCGGCCACAGTTTTGCAACTTTCGCACAGCTTGCGAGCCAGGCGTTGTGCCGTGATCAGCAACACGCTGGCGGCCACGTTGAACGGTGCCACGCCCATGTTCAGCAGGCGGGTGAGCGTCGTGGGCGCGTCATTGGTGTGCAGGGTCGACATCACCATGTGGCCGGTCTGGGCCGCCTTGATCGCAATGTCGGCCGTGTCGAGATCACGGATTTCGCCCACCATGATGATGTCTGGGTCCTGGCGCAAGAATGACTTCAGTGCCGCGGAAAAGGTCAAGCCCGCCTTGTCATTGACGTTGACTTGATTGATACCAGGCAAGTTGATTTCGGCCGGGTCTTCCACTGTAGAAATGTTGACACCCGGTTGATTCAGGATGTTCAGGCAGGTGTACAAGGACACCGTTTTGCCAGAGCCTGTCGGCCCTGTCACCAGAATCATCCCGTAGGGGCGGTAAATCGCCGCCATCAAACGGTCTTTTTCCTCTTTCTCGTAGCCTAGGGCCTCGATGCCCAGCTTGGCACTGGACGGATCCAGGATCCGGATCACGATCTTTTCGCCGAACAGCGTGGGCAGGGTGCTGACGCGAAAGTCGATGGCCTTGCTGCCGAATTTGAGCTTCATGCGGCCGTCTTGCGGCACCCGTTTTTCTGCAATGTCCATGCGCGAAATCACCTTGATCCGCGAGGCTAACTTGTCTTTGATGGCGACCGGCGGCTGGGTGATTTCCCGCAGCTCACCGTCGATCCGAAAGCGCACCCGGTAGGTGAACTCGAAGGGCTCAAAATGCAAGTCGGAGGCTCGCAGGTTGATGGCATCAATCAGCATTTTCTGTAAAAAACGTACCACCGGTGCGTCCTCGACGTCGGTGGCGACCTCCGGGGTGTCTGCGGCTTGTGTGACGTCATCCGTCACGTCAAACTCAAAGTCGCCCCCGACAATGGAGTCCAGCGCCTGCGTGGCCGAGGTGCCGGCGGCCTCCAGTAGCTTGGACAGCTTGTCATGTTCCACGATCACCCACTCGGGTGTCAGTTGGCTGGCAAATTTGATGCGTTCGACGGCCTCTTGGTCGGTCGGGTCGGCCCCGCCAATGGACAGCCGGTTGCCGCGTTTGCCCAAGACGACCACTTGGTACTGGGTTGCCAGCTTGCTATCGATGATGTCTTTGGGCAGCTTCTGGGTGTCGATCGCGGCCAGGTCAATCAAGGGCAAGGCCAGAGACGTCGACAGTGTGTGCGCCAAGTCGGAGGGCGAAATAGCGCCCGCCGCAATCGCGTGGGCCACAAAGGGGGCCTTTTTCTCACGTGAGCTTTTGACCAAGTCCTCAGCGACTTTCGCATTGAGCTTGCCGGCATTGACCAGCACCCTGGCAACGCCGGTCAGTGACGACTGTGTGGGGTCCGCAAGAATATCCACCTCAAGTCCCGTTCAGTGAGATCAGTTTCCAAAGGTCATCCGGAAGGTGATGAACCACCCGAAAACCTGCACAAAGCGCACTCATGCATCGGTCCATCATCGTCGAACCCCCGCACCCTGTAAACCAACATTGATGCCCAGTTTTTCACGCCCAGCGCCTGCCTGCGGCGCTCGCGCAGGCCCCATGTCCTGCAGCGCGAACGACGTAGTTTGAAAACGCATCGGACGGGAAAATGGATGGTGATCAAGTTGGTCGGGGTGAGACGATTCGAACCTCCGGCCTCTACGTCCCGAACGTAGCGCGCTACCAGGCTAAGCTACACCCCGAAAAACCATTGATTCACTGCGCAATTCCAGGCCTCGAAGGCCGGCGGCTGTGTTGTGCGGCCGCGCGCAGTCAGAAAGACCGGTCAACCGACGTCGCGCTCAGCTCTATCAGGGCCTTTTTGTAGGGTGAACCGGGCAAGGTCTGGAGATACTTTGCCGCTATGTCAGCCTCTTTGCGAGCGGCCTCTCGGGTGGCCTCCAAGGCCCCGGTTTCCTGGACGATCTGCAAGATGTCATCCAGTTTGGTGACATCGCCATGCTCAATGGCCTGCCGGATCAGCCCGGCTTGGGCCGCGGTTCCGCGGCCCATAGCCAACAGCAGCGGTAGCGTGGGCTTGCCTTCACGCAAGTCATCGCCGACGTTTTTGCCTAACTCGGTGCTCTTGCCTTCATAGTCCAGCAGGTCGTCGACCAGCTGAAATGCTGTTCCCAGGCAGCGGCCATAGCCTGCGCACAGGTCTTCGACTTCGGGGCTGCTGTGTGCCAGCACGGCGCCCAGTCGGGCACTGGCCTCGAACAGCTTGGCTGTTTTGTATCGAATCACCTTCAGGTAGTCATCAACGCTGACGTCGGGGTCGTGCATGTTCATCAGTTGCAAGACCTCGCCTTCGGCGATCACGTTGGTGGCGTCGGCCAACACCGCCAACACCCGCACGTTATTCACAGACACCATCATCTGAAAGGCGCGTGAGTACACAAAATCACCAACCAAGACACTGGCAGCATTGCCAAACACGGCGTTGGCGGTCTGCCGCCCGCGCCGCAAGTTGGATTCATCGACGACATCATCGTGCAACAGGGTGGCGGTGTGAATGAACTCGACGGTGGCCGCCATCTCGAAGCGCTCAGGCCCATCAAACCCGAGCGCGCGTGAAAACATCAGCACCAACAACGGCCGAATGCGTTTGCCGCCGGCGCTGACGATGTAGTGAGCGATTTGCTGGATCAGGGCCACGTCTGAATGCAGGCGCCGCTGGATGACTTGGTCGACCTCCGCCATCTCGGGGGCCATCAAGGAGGCGGCAAATTCAAGCGCAGGAGGGGGAGGGGGGGGGGTGGGCACTCTGGGCTCTCAAGGCAGCCTGCCATTATAGGCAGGCCCGCTGGCGACAAGGGCCTGCGAATCGCCCAGCAGTCGTTGGTAACAAGATCCCCCACGGGCGAGCCCGATGGGCATATAATGCCGGATTGTGTTCGCTCACCGCGAGGTTTTTTTGCGCGCAGGGTGGCACAAAGAGCGTGTGATGGTGAAGGCATTCACTTGCCTCAGAGTCGCTGCGTTGGGCAGCGTGCATCACATTTATTCAATTGAAAGGGCTGATATGTACGCGGTCATAAAAACCGGCGGCAAGCAATACCGTGTTGCTGCTGGCGAAAAGATCAAAATAGAACAGATTGCTGCGGATGTTGGCCAAGAGATCACGATTGACCAGGTGTTAGCGGTTGGAAACGGCGCTGAACTGAAAGTCGGGACTCCCTTGGTGGCAGGCGCCAGCGTGATGGCAAAAGTGATTGCTCAAGGCAAGCACGACAAGGTGCGCATCTTCAAGATGCGTCGGCGCAAGCATTATCAGAAGCGGCAAGGTCATCGTCAGACCTTCACCGAGATTGAGATCAGCGCTGTCAACGCTTGAGCGTTCGACTGCAACATCAGGAGTTAAACCATGGCACAGAAAAAAGGCGGCGGCTCCACCCGGAACGGCCGCGACTCACAACCCAAAATGCTCGGCGTCAAAGTCTTTGGCGGTCAAGTCATTAACGCGGGTTCCATCATTGTTCGTCAGCGTGGCACGCAGTTCCACCCTGGCGCCAATGTTGGTTTAGGCCGCGATCACACGCTGTTTGCGTTGGTCGACGGTGTCGTCCAGTTTGCCGAGGGCGGTGCACTCAAGCGCCGCTCGGTGAGCGTCAAGTCGGCTTAAGGCTGAGATTGACCCGCACAAGCCCCGCTCGCGGGGCTTGTTTGTTTGTGCTCAGCAAAAGGTGCCGGCCTCGCGGGTGGCCTGCATTACCATCCGAATCAGGGTTCACTGGGCGCAGTGTGGCCCACCCATTCTGTTTCTACGCCCCGGATCGTGATCAAAAACCATGAAATTTGTTGATGAAGCCACCATTGATGTGGTGGCGGGTGATGGTGGCAGCGGCTGCATGAGTTTTCGCCGCGAGAAGTTCATCCCGTTCGGGGGTCCGAATGGGGGGGATGGTGGGCGCGGAGGCAGTGTGTTTGCCATGGCCGATCGCAACCTCAATACCTTGATCGATTTCCGCTATGCGCGCCGCCATGCTGCACGCAACGGGGAGCATGGCCGCGGCTCAGATCAATACGGCGCTGCGGCGGACGATATCGTGTTGCGCATGCCCTTGGGCACCATCATCAAAGACGCAGAGACCGACGAGGTTTTGGCCGAGTTGTTGGTGCCGGATGAAAAGGTTTTGATTGCCAAAGGCGGTGACGGCGGTTTTGGTAACTTGCATTTCAAAACCAGCACCAACCGGGCACCACGCCAAAAAACCCCGGGGTGGCCGGGTGAGGGCAAAAAGCTCAAGCTGGAGCTGCGGGTCTTGGCTGACGTGGGTTTGCTGGGCATGCCCAATGCCGGTAAGTCGACCTTGATCACGGCGGTCTCTAATGCGCGACCCAAAATTGCCGACTACCCTTTCACCACCTTGCACCCCAACCTGGGGGTGGTGCGTGTGGCGCCTGAGCAAAGCTTTGTGGTGGCCGATATTCCCGGCTTGATCGAAGGGGCCTCCGAGGGGGCGGGTCTGGGCCATTTGTTTTTGCGCCACCTGCAGCGCACGCACTTGTTGCTGCATGTGGTGGACGTGGCACCGTTTGATGAGGCGGTCGACCCTGTGGCGCAGGCCAAGGCCATCGTGGCCGAACTGCGCAAGTACGACCCTGCGCTCTATGACAAGCCCCGCTGGCTGGTTTTGAATAAACTCGACATGGTGCCCGCTGAAGAACGCGAAAAATGTGTCAAAGACTTCATCAAGCGCTTCAAATGGAAGGGGCCGGTGTTCCAGATTTCTGCCCTGACCCGCGAGGGCTGTGAGTCTTTGACCTTGGCGGTGTACCAGCACGTGGCCAGCCTCAAGAACGTGGTTCCTCCACCGCCTGACCCCCGTTTTGCCGATGCGCAAAAGGAGGGTTCAGCATGAACACGGCGCGCCGTGTCGTGGTGAAAGTGGGGTCGAGCCTGGTGACCAATGAAGGCCGGGGTGTCGATGCTGATGCTATCGGCGCCTGGTGTCAGCAGATGGCGGCGATGGCCGCCCAAGGCTGTGAGGTGCTGATGGTCTCCAGCGGGGCCATCGCCGAGGGCATGAAGCGCCTGGGTTGGGCTGCACGCCCCAAAGAGTTGCATGAGTTGCAGGCGGCGGCTGCGGTGGGGCAAATGGGTTTGGCGCAAATTTACGAGTCCAAGCTCAAAGAGCACGGGCTGGGCAGCGCGCAGGTTTTGTTGACCCACGCCGATTTGGCTGACCGTGAGCGCTACCTCAACGCGCGGTCCACCTTACTGACTTTGTTGCGGCACCGTGTGATTCCCGTGATCAATGAGAATGACACGGTCGTCAACGACGAAATCAAGTTTGGCGACAACGACACCTTGGCTGCTTTGGTGGCTAACCTGATCGATGCCGATTGCTTGATCATCTTGACTGATCAGCAGGGACTGTACTCGGCCGACCCCCGCCGAGATCCCAACGCCGCCTTCATCCACGAAGCCACCGCCGGCGACCCAGCCCTGGAGCTCATGGCCGGTGGGGCCGGTAGCAGCGTAGGTCGCGGCGGCATGATCACCAAGATTTTGGCTGCCAAGCGGGCCGCAGGCAGCGGGGCGAGCACTGTCATAGCCTGGGGGCGTGAGCCGAATGTCTTGCCCCGCTTGCTGGCGGGCGAGTCCATCGGGACCGCCTTGCACGCCTCGACGCCAAAATTCAGCGCCCGTCAGCAGTGGATGGCTGATCAACTTCAGTTGCGTGGGGCGGTGGTGGTTGACGATGGCGCCGTGGCCAAACTGCAGGCTGACGGCAAAAGCTTGTTGCCTATCGGGGTGGTCGAGGTCCAAGGCGAGTTTCATCGCGGGGATGTGATCGCCGTCAAGTCGGTGCTTGGGGTTGAAGTTGCCCGGGGTCTGGCCAACTATGCCAGCGGTGAAGCGCGATTGATTGCGCGAAAGCCCTCGTCAGAGTTCGAGCGCTTGCTGGGTTTTGTGGCTGAGCCCGAAATGATTCACCGCGACAACCTGGTGCTCAGCCGGTCAGTCTAAGGGCCCTTCTTGTAATGACTGACTTTCTGGTGCGCTGGCAGCGTCTTCCTCGTCCAGTGCTTGATGCGACCCAGGTAGGCTGGCTTGACGTGCTGGGCCGCCTCGCAAATAGCGGTTGACGTGACCGTGTTTGGGAATGTGGCGGGCGAGCTCCGTGAGTGCCATTTCGTACACATTGCGCTTGAACTCAATGACGGCGTCCAGCGGCACCCAATAGTCGTTCCAACGCCAGGCGTCGAACTCGGGGTGGCTGGTGGCGCGCAGGTTCATGTCGCTGTCACGCCCAAGAAGCTGCAGCAAGAACCAGATTTGCTTTTGGCCACGGTAATGCCCGCGAGCATCTCGCCGAATGAAGTGATCGGGAACCTCGTAACGCAGCCAATCGCGGGTGCGCGCTACAACACGCACGGTATCAGCGTGGAGGCCGACTTCCTCATGCAACTCACGGAACATCGCCTGCTCGGGAGTTTCACCATGCTTGATGCCACCTTGTGGAAACTGCCACGAGTGGGTACGCAAGCGCTTGCCCCAAAAAACCTGGTTTTTGTGGTTAAGCAAGATGATCCCGACGTTGGGTCTGAACCCTTCACGGTCGAGCATAATCAGCCCCAAATATCGAATTGATCTGATTATTGCACTGGCTCAGCGCAATGAACAACACCTCGGGGCCGTGCCTGCTTTTTTTTGAGGCGATTGTTGCTCGGCCTCGGGTCTTCCCGCATCCTTTTTCCTTGTCTGGCACCCATGAAAGCAAGCCAATTTTTCATCTCCACTCTCAAAGAGGCCCCGGCTGATGCAGAGGTCGTTAGTCACCAGCTCATGATGCGCGCCGGCATGATCAAGCGCCTGGGCGCGGGCATTTACAACTACATGCCCATGGGGCTGCGGGTGATTCGCAAGGTGGAGGCTATCGTTCGTGAAGAGATGAACCGGGCCGGCGCGATTGAGCTGCTCATGCCCGTGGTTCAGCCCGCCGAGTTGTGGCAAGAGACTGGGCGCTTTGAGAAGATGGGGCCGGAGTTGCTGCGCGTCAAAGATCGCCATGACCGTGACTTCATCATCCAGCCCACCAGCGAAGAGGTGGTGACAGACATCGCCCGGCAAGAGCTCAAGAGTTACCGCGCCCTGCCAAAAAATTTCTATCACATCCAAACCAAGTTTCGCGATGAGCGGCGCCCGCGGTTTGGGATGATGCGTGGGCGTGAGTTCACGATGAAGGATGCCTATTCTTTTGATCGCACTGCCGCTGCAGCAGGTGAGAGTTATGAGCGAATGTATGCGGCGTACCAACAGATTTTCGGGCGCTTGGGCTTGAAGTTCCGGGCGGTGGCTGCGGATACCGGGGCCATTGGCGGTGATCGCTCACATGAGTTTCAGGTGATCGCCGAAACGGGTGAGGACGCGATTGTTTATTGCCCCGAATCTACTTTTGCCGCCAACATCGAGTTGGCCGAGGCTCTGCCTTTGTTGGTTCAGCGTGCGGCGCCAGCGTGCGCACTGGTCAAAACGGCCACGCCCGGTCAAAGCACCTGTGACGATGTGGCAGCCTTGCTGGGCTTGCCCTTGACCCAGACCGTGAAGTCCTTGGTGCTGGCCGCCGATGAGCTCAATGCCGAGGGTGGCGTAGCGCGCACCACCGTCTACTTGCTCCTGGTGCGTGGTGACCACAGCTTGAATGAGGTGAAGGCGGGCAAGTTGCCTGGTTTGTCCCAGGGCTTCCGGTTTGCCACGGCCACGGAAATTGCCGAGCACTTCGGTGGCCCCGCGGGTTATCTGGGGCCGATTGGCTTGGCACGACCCGTGAAGGTGATCGTGGATCGCACGGTGGCCTTGATGAACGACTTTGTGTGTGGCGCCAATGAGGGCGGCTTTCACTACACGGGCGTGAATTGGGGGCGTGATTTGCCCGAACCTGAGCTGGTGGCGGACATTCGCAACGTGGTCGAGGGCGATCCCTCGCCCGATGGCCAAGGCCGCTTGGCCATTCAGCGTGGCATCGAGGTCGGCCATGTGTTTTACCTGGGTACCAAATACAGTCAAGCGATGAATGCCACTTTCTTAGACGAGAACGGCCGCGCGCAGTTCTTTGAGATGGGTTGCTACGGCATTGGGGTGACGCGGATTGTGGCGGCGGCCATCGAACAAAATCACGACGCTCGCGGCATTGTTTGGCCCGCCACGATGGCGCCGTTTGCGGTCGTGCTTTGTCCCATCGGCCTGGATCGCTCCGCGTTGGTCAAAGAGACGGCAGAGTCGGTGTACGCGGCGCTTCAGGCTGCCGGGGTAGATGTCATCCTGGATGATCGTGGCGAGCGCCCTGGGGCCATGTTTGCCGATTGGGAGTTGGTGGGGGTGCCCCACCGGGTGGTGCTTTCGGATCGGGGGCTGAAAGATGGGCTCGTGGAGTATCAGGGGCGGCAAGATGCTGCGGCCACCGCCTTGCCTTGTGCCAATGTGCTTGAGCACTTGCTCGGGGTTTTGTCACCCGCATGAAGCGGCGATGCTTTCTGAGCGCGGGTGTGGGCTTGTGGGCCTGGCCTTGGTCCGTGGCCCATGCGGGGGCACAAGCCGAAGAGCCTTTGGCTGATTCGGTTCGCTCGGTCTTGTCGTCTGCGATTGCCAACAGCGCACCACCCAAACCCAGCTTTCCCGACATCACGGCGCGCATCGTGTACCTGCGGTGGTTGGGTGAGATGAGTGAGCGTTTGCGGCAACGTAAAAATGACCACCAAACCCGGGTCGATTTTTTAGAGACGGTTTGGTACGAGAGCAAACGGGCGGGCCTGGAGACCGGGCTGGTGTTGGGTTTGATTCAGGTCGAGAGTGGCTTCAAGAAGTACGCCATCAGCAGCGTAGGTGCCCGGGGCTACATGCAGGTCATGCCGTTTTGGGCCCGACTGATCGGCGATGGTGACGTCAGCCAGTTGTTCCACATGCAAACCAATCTGCGTTTTGGCTGCGTAATTTTGCGCCACTATCTCGACCGCGAGCGGGGTGATTTGTTCATGGCCCTGGGACGCTACAACGGCAGCCGCGGCCGGCCTGAGTACCCGAACCTGGTGTTCGGGGCACAGAAGAATTGGGAGTACCGTGATCCGGGGTGATCCTTCTTGCTTGGGCCTGACTTGCGACGCTGAGACAGCCTCCTGGTATCGCGTCTCAGTGGATTTGAAAGGTTGCTTTCGCTAAAGCGAACAGGGGGCGCATGGGCAAGCTGAGCTGGGAGGAATGTAGTGCGCGGGGATGTTGCTCCTGAGGCGCCCTTCTGGATCCCCGCCTGCGCGGGGATGACGGGAGAAGGCGGGGATGACGGGAGAAGGCGGGGATGACGGGCGCAGAGTTTGGCATCTCCCCACGTCATTCCCGCGCAGGCGGGAATCCAGCAGCCTGTGTACTTCGCCATGGGCCGCGCAACTTCCAACCTTTCAAATTCACTGACACGGCCTAGTGCAACACTACACTAGAGCCCAGCCCACCGTTGCGGCCGGGCCTCGGACACGCCCAGCAGCACAAGCACTCTCTCCACCGTGTCATTGACCAGATCGTCGACGCTTTGCGGCCGGTGATAAAACGCTGGCAGCGGCGGGAAGATCACGCCCCCCATTTCGGTCACTGCGGTCATGTTGCGCAGATGGGCCAGATTGAGTGGGGTTTCGCGCACCATCAGCACCAGGCGGCGGCGCTCTTTGAGGGTCACGTCGGCCGCCCGGCTCAGTAGGTTGTCAGACAGCCCATGGGCGACCGAGGCCAAGGTTTTCATAGAGCACGGCGCAATCACCATGGCGTCGGTGTTGAACGAGCCACTCGCAATCGCGGCGCCCACTTCAGAGGGGTTGTAGGCGACCGAGGCCAAGGCTTCGAGGCTTTTGCGGTCGAGGCCTAACTCATGATGGGCGTTCAAAATGCCCGCTGCGCTGGCAATCAGGTGGGTTTCGCGGCCCTCGGCCCGCAGGCGTTCGAGCAGGCGCACGCCATAGACGGCGCCTGAGGCCCCCGTGAGGCCCACCACGATGCGCTGCTGGGCCGCTTCGGGCTCACGCACGGGGTGCGAGGGCTTGTTCCAGCTCACCCGCTTCAAACATCTCCATCATGATGTCTGAGCCGCCCAGGAACTCACCATCCACATAGAGCTGGGGGATGGTGGGCCAGTTGGCGTAGGTTTTGATGCCTTGGCGGATGGCATCGTCTTCCAGGACGTTGACCGTTTTGAGGTCGGTGACACCGCAGGCTTTGATGAGTTGAATGGCACGGCCCGAGAAGCCGCACATCGGGAATTGGGCTGAGCCCTTCATGAAAAGAACCACTCGGCTGGATTTGACCAGGTCATTAATGCGTTGTTGAACGTCGCTCATGGTGATTGCCCACCCTGCAGGGCGGTTGAAGACTGTGGGAATCCACCTTTATAAGCCAAACGGGCATTGTTTGCAGGCCGGGTCAGAAGGAATAGCTGGCACTCACGTGGAGCAGTGGGGCGAAACGGGCGTCGCGCAGCACGTCTTCCAGTGCGGTGGCGTTGTCAGCATTGCCGAGTTTGACTGAACCGGAGTTCAAACGCCAAGCGAAGCCTAAATCGGCATGGAGTCGCCAGCCGCTACGCAGTGAGACGCCCCTGTAGCCCACGCCCAGGTAGGCTTGGCTGCGCGTGCCAGGCAGGCCGGTGCTGGCGCCAGAGCCTGCCCGGGTGTCGGTGCCCCTTTGGGCGCCATCCGGTGATGCCATGCGGGTGCCCCCTGGGCCCCACAACAAACCTGCTGTGGCTCTGAGCCCGGGGGCTTGGGTGGGGGCTACGGAGTAATCGGTGAGCAGGGCGACGCTTTGAAGCTGCGTGTTGGCGCTGAATTGAGGGCTCAGACGGACGTTCCATCGGCTGGTGGGATTCAAGCCGTCGTCTTGTGCCCAGCTGGACGAGGCACACGCGATCCACAACAGCATGCTCCAGGAGGCCCCTCGCCACAGGGAGATGGTTGGTAGGCGTGGCGTTGAATCCATGACCGTCTCCTCGAGGGGTTGAGCACCAGCTGAGCCAACAAAGTGGTGCCGGGGGGGGTGATGGTGCGCCGAGTCGGTGGCGTTCGTCAATGGCCTGCTCACCTTGTGCAAGCCATGTCCTGGCTTGGTGTGAGATCGACAACGTCAGAGTTGTTTCGGGGTCGCACGGGTGTGGTCGCCATACCACTGGCCGCCCGTACAGCGCGCAATGCCCGCAGCGTCGGCCCGGGTTTCGATGGCTTGAAAGCCCCTTGTCTGGAGGCTGTGGCTGACGGCGTGGGCTTGGTCGTAACCATGCTCCAGGAGCAGCCAGCCGCCCGTGAGCAAATGCGACGGCGCGTGGGCAATCAGGTGTCGCAGCGCGGCAAGTCCGTCCGGGCCACTGGTGAGCGCTTGGGGGGGCTCATGGCGCAACGCATGCAGGTGGGGATCGCCCTCGGCGATGTAAGGAGGGTTGCTGACAATCACATCAAAATGAAGTTCGTCGACAGCTTGCCACCAGTCGCCACACACAAACTGAACGGGCAGGTTCAGTCTGCGGGCGTTGGCCTGGGCGACGGCCAAGGCGGCAGCGCTGGCGTCGGTGGCCCAGACCTGCGCCGATGGCGAGGCCTGTTGGATGGCCAGGGCGATGGCGCCACTGCCCGTGCCCAGGTCCAGCACACGGGCTGGCAGGGGCCGGTTTCGCAGGCAGTCCAGACCCCAGTCGACCAAGGTCTCTGTGTCTGGGCGCGGCACGAGCACATCGGCGGTGACGCTAAGGCTCAGGCCGTAGAACTCTTTGTTGCCCAGCAAGTACGCCAAGGGCTCGCCTGCAGCGCGGCGCGCGAGTTGGGCGCACCACGGATTGACAAGGGCCTCGGGCAGGGGCTCGGTGGCGTGGGCAATGACCCAGGTGCGAGTTTGTTGGAACAGGTGCGCCAGCAACTGCTGGGCGTCCAGGCGGTCTACCCCCAGGGCCTTCGCCTGGCTCAACGCGTCATTGAGGGTCACTGGGACGTCTCTCCGCTCTCCAGTTGCGCCAGCTGCTCGGCGGCTTGCGCACCTTGCAGTGCTTGAATCACGTCGCTCAGGTCGCCATCCAGGATGAACTGGAGCTTGTAGAGCGTGAGGTTGATGCGGTGGTCGGTCAGGCGGCCTTGAGGGAAGTTGTAGGTGCGAATGCGGTCGCTGCGGTCGCCCGTGCCGATCAGCCCCTTGCGCGTGGCCGCCTCGGCTGCGGCGCGGGCGTTGCGCTCTTTGTCGCGCAGTCGGGCAGCCAGCACACTCATGGCTTTGGCTTTGTTGCGGTGTTGCGAGCGGTCGTCCTGGCATTCGGCGACCAGGCCCGTGGGCAGGTGGGTGATGCGGATCGCGCTATCGGTTTTGTTGACGTGCTGGCCACCCGCGCCGCTGGCCCGAAAGGTGTCGATCCGTAAATCGGCGGGGTTGAGCTGGACTTCTTCTGTGGCCTCGGCCTCGGGCAGCACGGCGACGGTGCAGGCGCTGGTGTGAATGCGGCCCTGGGCCTCGGTCGTCGGCACGCGCTGAACGCGATGGCCGCCAGATTCAAACTTGAGCTGGCCGTACACGCCGTGACCTTCGATGCGAAACACGACCTCTTTGAATCCGCCCAAGTCGGAGCTACTTTCGGACAGAACCTCGGTGCGCCAGCCTTGACGTTCGGCAAAGCGAAGGTACATGCGGGCCAGGTCGGCGGCGAACAGAGCCGACTCATCGCCGCCAGTGCCCGCCCGGATTTCGAGGAATGCTGCGCGCTCGTCATCAGGGTCGCGCGGCAGCAGGGCGGTTTGCAGCGCTTGCTGTAGGCCCTGCATGTCGTTTTCAGCAGCATGGATTTCCTCGCGTGCCATCTCGGCCAGGTCAGGCTCGGTGAGCATGTCGCGGGCGGCTTCGAGATCGCTCTCTCGCTGCTCATAGTGATTGAAGTGCCCGACGACCTGCGCCACCTCTGCATGCTCGCGGCCGAGGGCGCGGTAGCGATCCATGTCGCTGATGATGTGCGGATCCGAGAGGTTGGCATCCAGTTCGCTCAGGCGCATGCGCAGGCGTTCGAGTTGTTGGCGGAGAGTGGCTTTCATGACGCCGATCAGAAAAAATGCAGGGGAGGGCACGCGGCCCGATGAGGTGAGGTCGGTCGGTCAGTCAGCTAGCTGTCGCCGAGCTCTGGCGGGCGGTCGGCCTGCCGCAAGAACAACCGAGACAGAGTGTGCATCAGGGCTTCACGTTGTGGCCCTTCGAGCGAGTGCAGCTCAGTGAGTGAGCCGTGTAGCATCTTTTGGGTCAGGCCACGGGCCAGGGCTTGCATGACGGCCTCAATGGGTTCACCTTTGGCCAGCAGCTTGTGGGCCCGCGCCAGTTCAGCGGCACGCCAGGTTTCGGCCTGGCTGTGCAGCGCTTGGATCAAAGGAACGGTGCCACGCTGGTCCAGCCAGTGCACGAAATTTTGAACACCAGACTCGATGATGGCCTCGGCCTGGGCCACGGCCGCTTGGCGCTTTTCCCCTGCGGTTTGAACCAGGTTGGACAGATCGTCTACCGTGTAGAGGTAGACGTCAGCCAGTTGGCCGACCTCGGGCTCGATGTCGCGCGGTACGGCCAGGTCGACCATGAACATGGGGCGGCGTTTGCGTGCTTTGAGGGCGCGCTCGGTGGCACCCAGGCCGAGGATGGGCAGCAAGCTCGCTGTGCAGGAGATGACCACATCAAACTCACCCAGTCGCTGCGGTACATCCACCAAACGCATGGCTTCAGCGTTGATGTGGCTGGCGAGTTTTTCGCCGCGATCAAGGGTGCGGTTGGCCACGACCATCAGTCGAGGGTTTTTGGCAGCGAAATGGGTGGCGACGAGCTCGATCATCTCGCCAGCACCGATGAACAGTACCTTCAAGCTGCTGAGATCTTCAAAAAGCTGGCCCGCCAGTCGCACCGAAGCGGCGGCCATGCTGATGGAGTGCAAGCCGATTTCGGTTGAGCTGCGGACTTGTTTGGCCACCGCAAAAGAGCGTTGGAACATCTGGTTCAGCGTGGTGCCGAGCAGCCCCGCAGACTCCGCCTCGCGAACGGCATGCTTCATCTGACCTAAGATTTGCGGCTCACCCAGCACCATGGAGTCCAGACCGCTGGCCACGCGGAAGGCGTGCCGGGCCGCAGCAGGCCCCTCGAACACATAGCTGTGCTCGCGCACGGTGTGGGCGGGGACGCCACCCAGGGCGGCCAGCCAGTCGACGGCAGGGGTGATGAGCTCGGCGGCTTGGGTCTGTGCGGACTCGCCAAGATAGAGTTCGGTGCGGTTGCAGGTGGACACGATGGTGACTTCAGGCACCCGCTGAACCTGACTTTTGAACGCTTGCAGGGTGATCCCCAGTTGCGTGCTGGGCAGGGCAAAGCGACTCCGTAAATCGAGTGGAGCGGTGGTGTGATTCAGACCCAACGTAAATACTGCCATGAACCGGATTGTAAAATTTTCGCTTGCCTTCGGATGGGTCGATCAGGCTTTCTCCCGTTGACCTTCTTCTTATTCCATTCCTTTTAGTGAGATAAGCACCGTTTCATGGACGCCTTTTGGCATGTGTTGAACTTTTTTGGGCCCGCGCTCGGCGTGGCGGCCTGGGCCTCTGTCGGGGCCAAGCTGCTGTGGTGGCGCGCTTTGAAGCCTGTGTCGTGGCTGTCGTTGATGCTCTGGGCGACCCTGTCTTGTGCGATGGTGAGCGTGGCGGGCTTGCTGGTGTTTGGGGTGGACGGCAAGACGGTCACCTACGGGGCCATGGTGTTGGCTTGCGCTTTGAGCTTGTGGTGGCGGGGCTTTCGACCCCCGGCAGCGGGCTGATGATCCTAGAAACGGCAGTTGGACGCGCCCGAGGGGGCTGCGTTGGGGGTGGCTGGCAAGGGTGTAGCAGGGCTTTCGGACAGCCTGCTGTCCGCCTGCGGAACGACCCGCGCTTGCAAGCGCGGGTGCGCCCTGCAAGGGCGACGACGCGGTGGGCCTTTGCCCACAAGGAGGAGCAACGCCGCCAGCCGCCCCCAACGCGGCGCCATCGGGTGTGTAGCGCTATCACCCACAAGGTGAAGGTCGTCGTGCGCCACATTGTCAGCATTCATGCGGGCTTG
>JANMGB010000214.1:0-3511 GCA_031374415.1 Burkholderiales bacterium | reverse complement strand
GGTTGAAAACCTCTTTCAGAGAATGAAAGTTTTCCGGCGTGTAGCCACACGCTTTGAAAAACTGGACTGCATGTTCCTTGGCTTCGTTCACCTCGCGGCCATCAGCAAATGGCTTCAGTGAGTTTCCGAACAGGCCCTAATGATCCAGCTCCATTCCTGCTGTAAATTTCGATCTTTGCAGACAATAATTCTGCCAACCGCATGACAATTGAAAGCCCCAGTCCAAATCCCTGCTCAAAATGCCCAATTTGACGTGAATTACGACCCTGTACAAACTCACCAAGAAGTGATGAATCCTCAGAATCTGGCATTCCAAGGCCATTATCACAGATCCATATTTCAGTGCGATTATTATAATTTTTGGCAGCAACCAAAACCTTGCCGCTTGAGAATTTAATAGCATTGGAAATTATATTTTCGAGAATCCGCATAAGAAGTCGCTCATCAGAAATGACTTTTGCAGGAGTGAATCTAAATTTTATGACTACGCCCTTACTGTCCGCCAGATCCTCGAACTGAATCTCCAGCTGCTGAAATACACTTTGCACATCAAAGCTTTCGTGCGATACTTTTGTTTCAACAGATTGGAGTCGTGCAAGCTCAAGAAAATTATCAAGATAGCGCTGAAGCTCTGATGTCACTGATATAATTTTTGAGAAAAATGCGGGGGCCGAACTGATCGGAGTTCGCTGGGCGGCATTGATCATCAACTGCATGCTATGAATGCGCTGGCGAAAATCGTGGCTTGCTTCACTGAAAAATTTATTCTTCAGTTTTATTTGGAAGGCAGACCAGCGTTCCAATGCAAGCATGAATAATATGCAAACGACAAATAGCATCGTCATACCTATCGATACATTCCGCACCTCAAGCGCGCTTGTTTCGACATATTTGGCGCGCTCCAAAATAATAATTCCAGCATCGACTGCCAATTGATCTGCCTTGGCAGCAAGTTTCCTATCAATTTCAAGCCAGTTGCCCTTGTCTTGATTTTGGTCGGCCACACCTTGAATGTATTTAGATGCTTCATTGACCAGGGCTTGTGTGCTTTCATCGGTGTGCGTGCTTGGATAAGCGGCAGCAAATGATGCGTACAGAGAAGCTTCTTGTCTTACGCTCTGGTCATCAGACTGAACAGTAATTGCTCCGAACTGCCGAAGCATTTCCAAGTTTCTGACGGATCGGATCTGAACGAGTAATTTTGGAACAACTGCTGTGCGGGTCTCATTGCTAATATCAACAATTTTTTGCTGAAGTCCCAATATACTCATTGAAAGCACAGAAAAAACCGCCACAAAAATCCCACCAAAAAGCCAGACAACTGACTGAGAATTTCGCAGTTTTAATTTCATTTTATTTGACCAGTCAGAAAACTCTGAATGGGAAATACTTTGAGTTTATTTCGTCCATTTTTCCATTAGTTTTTATATCCTCTATTATAGTATTTAGCCGCTTTAATAGATCAGTTTTTTGTGGATTTACAGCAATTGATAATGGACTACTTACAGCGGAATCATCAATCTGATCCAGGCGAAACCCAAGTCGATCAAAACCCTTGTTTTTTAGAATATTCATTGCGCTTGGGATAGGAGACACCAAAGCTTCCGCCTGCCTCGAGTCGATAGCGTTCACCAGATCCGCATTGACTTTAACCGGAACAACCAACCAGTTCATTTCTTCACTTTTCTTGTTGACCCACGCATGTTGAGTAGATCCTTCGACCACAGCGACTTTCAGGCCTTTCGAATCAGCCATCGGCGTCCTGGATAGCCAAACGGTGCGACCACGGAGATAGGGTACAGAAAAAAGCACCTTTTGTGATCTCTCTGGGGTCACTGTTAGAGCTGCTATTCCGATGTCAGCTGTGCCATTTGAAACTTGATCAATGATATTTATCAATAATGTTTCATTAATTTCACATTCAGCCTTTAGTTCCTGACAAATTAAATTTGAAAGATCAACGTGAAATCCTTCCATAACACCATCTTTGTTGCGATAGCTCATGAATGGTGAATCTTTTAGGACGAAAATTTTCAATAGCTTTTGGTCACCCTGCTGAGACATGGCAGGATAAGTTATCAGGGCGAGTAAAAGTGCAAAAAGCGTTTTCTTAATCATGATTTAACTCCAACTTTTCCAAGTCTTTCTGCAACAAGAATATATAATTTTCTGGAAGATTATGGAAACGAGCGCTATTAATCATTAATTTTACGTAGTCAACTGCAGGGCTGGATTTGGTGCAGATAAAATCGCTGCCCGCAACATATGTCAGGGCGCGAAATGATTCTCCTGATTTGCTTAATACCCGAATACCATGATGAACATAATTTTTCTGCGCGACGTATTCATGAGCATCAAGCCTATCAATCAATTCGATGCTACAGGAGTATGCAACCCCCCAGACCTCCAAGCCTGGGCACGGAATAATATTTGCAAACGACTTCCCGGGCGTTCGAAATGATCGCTTGTTAAAGACCAACTTATAATCACTTAGCTTGCATGTAAAATATTTACCCTGAAAATCCGTTCGCATGCGCATTTGCTGCAGGCATAAATTGCTCCCGTACGCAAAATACCAATCAAAATCACTAATATCATTAACTTTCATAAACATATCCATATTTGATTCCTAGCGCAACTGCGTGTGCTCGGTCTTTTGCTTGGAGTGCTGTGGTTAAAGACAATATTTGATTATCGATGGTGCCCGGTGATAAACTTAATTTTTTTGCGATTTCCTTTGTACGCAATCCATCATGGAGTAGTTGCAATATTTCCGTCTGTCTGCGGGTTAAGTTTGTATTGTGCGTCAATGTACTTACCTTGCTGAAATATCTTCTTCCAGCCATAATTTCGTTTAGCGCAAAATTGAACTCCACCACACTAGCGGTTTTTACGACATAACCCAAAAAACCCATAGACTCAATTTCTTCTCGCCAGTGAGATTTTTCGCTAGCTGTTAAAATTGCTGATTTTTTTGCCAAGCCCAGCTTCTCGACATGTCTAACAAGTGAGAGCCCATTTGCCCCTGGTATTCCTATGTCTAGCCAAATTCGATGCCAATCGGTGCCGTTCTCTAATTTGATGACAGCTTGCGCTGCAGTGGAACATATGTCGATATTTTCAACTTCCATGGCTTCGAAAAGTGACTTTGTTGCCTCAGCAACAACTGGATGATCCTCAACAATCAATATGTTTTTCATACGCCACCACAGTCAATTTTGCAAACAGATGCACATAGGTTGGTTTCTAAATTTTGTCCGTGTTGATTTTTTTGATGTCGTTTGACCTGCAGCACATCGGCACTCTCTGGTCTGCTTGTCTAGAGACTAGATCATCCGCACACGGTTGAACATGTGCAATTTCTCACGTCCTGTCAAGACTCATGACTTGCCCTTTTGCGCCTCGCAGCGGTCCTGCAGCGCGAGCTGGTTACTGGTCAAACGTGAAAGCTTGCCCAAGCCCGTGTCAGTCCAAACAGGACGATGGCCAGCAGGCAAGGCCACAGGATGGG
>JANMGB010000211.1:0-4461 GCA_031374415.1 Burkholderiales bacterium | reverse complement strand
CGCTTGCAGCACCGACTCAATGATTTGCAGTGGCGTTTTCTGGACAAAAACCCGGCTGTCTCGGCGCAGGGTCATGAAGTGCGTGAACGACGCAATACCCAAACGCACCAGGCTTCGACCGTTGTCAGAGCCCAGGTTGGACGCCACCACCACATAGCCGTGAAAGGTGCGGTAGCGCCCACATGCCGATGTCGCTCATGCTCTTGTGAACCAAGGGGGTGTTGTTCGACAGCTCCAACTTCAACGCTTTGTAGGCCTCAGCATCGGGGTGCCCGGCTTGTATCAGCTCGCTAAGCTTATCAAGCAATGCCTTGCGGATGGCGTCAAGCTCCACCTCGTCGATTCGAACAGCAGTACCCGCCATATCAAAATCCCGAAAACTGTTCATTTCTCCACTCCAAGCGTTGACGTAGCACCCTATCGAACAAAACAAAACTGCATTGGCGAACCAGCGCAGATCTTCCGATGACCTGCGGGATGTTGCCGCCAAGCCCTTCGTGTTCATTTGGGCGTGCTACTTCGAGTGGCCGCGCTGTTGCTCATAGCTACCGTTGTTTGCGCGGAAACGCAGCAACAACGGCGGCCCGGGCATGTAGTCGCGATCATTTCTGGCGGGGAGTTCGTGTTGGAGCAACACAATGTCCAAAGCATTGCCGGGATTGGCTTCCAGGCGCATGTCGACTGTTTGATAACCCGCACCGTTGGCCGCCTGCGACGAGAGGGTTTGAGTCCAAATGACGCGAGGCTTTGATTCCGCGGTGAGTAAAACCAGGCTCACCGATGCCGATGTCGATTGGTTAAGCACTTTGATCAACAGGGCCGGCTGCTTCATGCCGTCAAGCTTGACCACAGCCTCATGATCGGCACACGCCGCCGCTGTCAGCGCAATCGCCGTGGCATTGCCGGCAAGATCGACAGCGCCTAGGAATTCCAAGCGTTGTCCGGCCAACAGCTCCACTTGGGTGGATGAGTCGGCTGTACCCTTATTAGGATGGGGAACAGCGACCACGCGTTGCTTGTCCGCAGCACCAATCAGGGCCAGGGTCAATAGCTGTGTAGAGGATTTTGATTGTAGCGTCAGCTTGCACTCGATCCGCGGCGTAGCGGCATTGAACCCCAAAGTTGTCGCAGCTTGCTGTTCAGCCATGGCGGTGCCTCCCAATAAACTGGCTAATTGCGACAGCCACAAACAGGCCGTTTTTGTGCTTGCGGAACAGTCGAATCGCATTGATCGGTCCTTTTTGATTACAGCGCGATGCGGCGCTCGGTGGAAAATACTCGGCCTCGCACGAGCGGCAAATCCGATTTAGTAGTCGCCTGTCCGTAGTGCGAATAAACCGCCCGTATGAAATTGCCGTTCAATGCTTGTGCTTGAAGTTCGGTATGCATCGGACAAATCAAGTGCTGCCCGGCTTTCAGCACCAATACCGCATCGTTCCAGGGCGACGGCAGCACAGCCGCGACACGCATGGGAAGCGGGCGATATTGAATTCCGAGCCCGGTAACGCCCGGCGGGTCGTTTAGGGCGGCACCGATTTCAAGTTGCAAGTAGGCACCCTCGCCGGGAATTAGCAGTGGATTTTGCAGATAACAATCCTGATTTCCGGTATTGACCAGCGCCATGCCGAGCATGCAACTACCACCGTCGCCACGCTCGATCAACACTTCGGAAATCAATGCGGCACCGGCTTTCGATCCAACCAGCGTATTCGCTATGCGGCGAAATAGTAGATCCGTATTGCCTAGTGCATCGAAGATAGGCGAGCCGGAAGCGGCAGACAACTGCCAGCGTTCTTGGCCGATGGCGCAACGCCAGGTGGTGACTTCTTCGCCGGGTTCTATGTCCGATCCTTGCAGAGGCTCGGCTAATGCTTGACTCAGGCTGAGGGCCAGATGCTGTAGGGTTTGGACTTCGGCGGGCCCTTGCCAAACACCGATGGCTGCGCCACCCTCGTCGACGACGCTCCGAGTACGGATATACTGTTGTTGCGCGTTATTCCGAATATAGATTCGTTCTTCCCAATACGCTGGCTCGCCGACGTTAGTGACGCGCTCAAATACGATGTGATCGAAGCTGCCGCCCGACTGGGCGAGGCGTTTCAAACTGCTGGCAATTGCTGACGTCATAAAATTTTCCAAACTGGTTGCATGCGGACTCGATTAAGCATCTTTGATTTCGAACTCCCAATTGCGACCCGTTAAACCGTTGATGAGCGTTTTGGCGTGATCCCTGACGCCATCCAGATGCCGCGGAAAGCCTTTGGTCAGGTTTTGTCCCATGATGCTGTCATTCTCAATGATATTTGTAGCGGTATCGACGGCGCCGCCGGTGTACTCATCGTAGGCACCGAATAAATGGCCGCCCTCGTGAGCGGCAACACTCACACGGGTCTCGGTCAAATACCAGTCTTTAGCGTTAGAGCGTTCCCAGTCTTGTGCCCAGATGGCATAGACCAGTTTATCGCCCGGATTATCGCTCCACTCGACCTTGACCCGAATTTTCCAGCTGCATTGGTTGGCAGAACTACTTTTGCAGCCTTTATGAACAAGAATGAATTTGTTGTCCCAGACGCCATGGATGTTCGCCAACCAATCGCTTTTTTTGCGGTCGTAATTGCTGGGCTCGGCAAAGGCTTCGGGCCAAATTTTCGAGGCATCGTCGCGGCCGACAAAGTTAGAGCCGCTCTTGATAAAGACCAAATTCTTCACGGTATAGGCCGAAACGGCACGCGGTAAGGCGGCCCATTGATTCGGGGTACTGGCCGTATTCCAGTATTTCCAAGTTGCCCCATCTTTTTTGATGAAAGCCGTGCCGGTCAGGCCACCGTCCTGGGCAACATCAAAGGTAATAGATTTTCCGAGCCAAGCCTTTTTGATTTGCAAAACCTGATCGATCTTTAACGTATCTTTCTCGATGCCAAGTTTAAACGATGAAGTCCAGCCATAAATACCGGATGAACGGGCAAAGCTGATCTGTGCCGGCAGCTTATCCGGCACCCGCATTACTTTCAGTAATTTTTTGGTTTCCGCGCTCTGTCCTATGGCTGACAATATCGCCTTGACCTCATAATGATCGGGAACATTGGCCCCTTTGAAACCAATATTGGCCACCTCCCAGGGTAATGAGAAACTGTTTTGACCATTACCATTCAACGTCGCGAGTGTCCCTTTAGGATAACTGACCTGAGCGGTGGCCTTGGTATTAGGATCGAAATCAACCGCGGTACCATTCAAATTGACCGTATCACTACACCAAGCCTCTTTGGGGCTCCACTCGGCCGTCAGCAGTTTTTTTTCTTTTAACGGATCTGCCAAAGCAGCCCCCGCTGGCGCAGAAGCAAGAGCAGAAGCAGGCGCAGAGGCAGAGGCAGAGGCAGAGGCAGAGGCAGAGGCAGAGGCAGAGGCAGAGGCAGAGGCAGAGGCAGAGGCAGAGGCAGAGGCAGGTGCAGGTGCAGGTGCAGGTGCAGGTGCAGGTGCAGGTGCAGGTGCAGGTGCAGGTGCAGGTGCAGGTGCAGGTGCAGGTGCAGGTGCAGGTGCAGTAGCAGTAGCAGTAGGCGCAGTAGGCATGACCGCGCCTAGGCCGGGGGCGCTGCCACTGAAATCATGCTGCCCAGCCTGCACCACAAACTCGTTGCAGTGGTAGTCGATGTTGGCCCCAGCCAGCACGATCTTCGAGTCCGCACACCGCAGCTCTAGCTGGGTTTGGGCCTCGATCCTGATGTCGCCATCGACGCTTTGCGTCACGATCAGGTCTTGCGCCAAGACCTCCAACTCGCCAGTATGCGCAACGACACTGAGTTCGTTGCGTGCACTGATCAACTTGAACGGCCCCGCATTCGTGTAGAGGCTGCTGGTCTGCCCGCTGACCACCGCGATGGTCTGGGCACTGCTCAACTGGGTGTCGCCTTGGGAGGTGAGGCTGGTGTCCAGGCCGCTGTAATTGCTGATGGGCCCAGGCGCGCTTTGCAGCGCGGCGCTGGGCGTTTGGAAGATGATGTGCGGTGAATCGAAGCGCGCCACATCCCCCTGCAGCTCACGCTGACCCGGCGTGGCCATCTGGGCCTGTTGGCCGCCCACAGGCCCATTAAAGCGGCCTTTCTCGGCGGGGTCGACGTCTTGCATCAGCTTTTGCAGCGGCCGCGAGGGATCTTCTTCGTGGCTCATCAATGACGCCGCACCCTGCCCTGTCAAGGCTGCGTTCAAGCGCTTGCCCAGGTTTTGCGCGGCCAGCGTTTGTTGGACGGCCTCGGCGGCGTCCATTTGGGTGCTGGCTGCACTGCCATAGGTGCCTGACCGGGTGCTGGTGCTGAGCAACAACCCTTCATGGCTGCGCACCACGGCCCATCCGTCGGTGTGTCCGTAAAAACCGCTGCCCAACCAGGCGCCCCGATTGCTGTGGCTACCCTGAGGCCCTTGTTGAATCAAATGGCCTAAGCTCAGCTCGCTCCACCCCTGTGCGGT
>JANMGB010000209.1:0-2080 GCA_031374415.1 Burkholderiales bacterium | reverse complement strand
CGCTTGCAGCACCGACTCAATGATTTGCAGTGGCGTTTTCTGGACAAAAACCCGGCTGTCTCGGCGCAGGGTCATGAAGTGCGTGAACGACGCAATACCCAAACGCACCAGGCTTCGACCGTTGTCAGAGCCCAGGTTGGAGGCCACCACCACATAGCCGTGAAAGGTGCGGTAGCTGCCTCCAGGGGCTCACCACTTTGCGTGCGCGCAGTATTCCTATGCCCTCAGCCGCCGACAAGACAAACCTCATTCAGCACCTCAGGCTTGTGGCTTCCAAGCTGCACACCGCGCGGCAGTGGGGTGAATAGGTACGGGCGCGACCTCGTTCATGCACTGACTGTTCACACTCACCCTGGGCGCAGGGACATCACCCCACACACTCTCTACGTTGCAAAACCTATTCTCCGCGCTCTTGGAAATGATCGGACATAGAATTTATGTATGCTTGGAGCTTTTGTTGATCATCAGAAAAATCTTGAACCATGCTGTAAGTTCCTTTTTTGCTAACCACATATGCCCACTTTATTCCAAGGGTTGCATCGGAAGGGACGTTGATCTCCTCCTTCCTAAAAAACATCCAACAATGTTCCGATTCAAGGTAATCATCTTTCAACACCTGTGAAAATGAACCTGCAAACTCCTTGAGATCGGCAAAAGCATGTTGTTCGGCAATAGCCCTAGCCTGCAAGAGCGATATTTGTTTCAATTGTTTATCCATCATGGCCTTCCGAGATTTACCGGCGTGGTCGGACGCAAAGTGACGATTTGTCCCATCTGCGAGTCAACAAAATGGACTTGTCCGTTCCGATTTACTACGTTAATCACGTGTTGAATATTCCCTGGTTGTTGAATAATTAGCGGGCGAGCAGCGCCATTACCGGCCGCGAGCATTTCACTAACCACCGCTCCTGGTGTAGTCGTTGGCCCAAAACCAAAAGGGGCAGATGGCAACAGTCCATTATGATTTCCGTACTTTGTCGCATCGGCTATGGAATCAGTATTCTGCCCCAATAACCGTTGCTGTGCTGCATTCACACATGAAATGCAGTTTGTGTTGACTCCCGGACCCGCACCCGGAACGTAGTGCGGATTGACTCCGACCAATTCAGGGAACTCGCCTCCAAGGGGACGCGTGCCTGAGTAAATATTATCCGCAGCGCTCCCCACACCACCAACACGGCCAACTCCGCGATTTATCCCACCACCTGTGGTTGCCGAATCACCACCCGACTTTGTTGCTATGTTACTTGCACCAGCCTGCCCCGGTTGACCCGCCCCCCGGATGGGTATCGATACCGCCGCAGAACCCCATTCAGAATTCGTCCATTCTGACCTCGGCTGCATCTTGCGCATCGCGCGATTGACTTTGTCGAGCTGGCTGGTTTTGAGGTTTAAATTTTGCATCGCAGCCGACAAATCTCTGGGCGTCGCATCGGGATTGATCCCGTAGTTTTTGATGAACTCCGCCTCCTTGGCAATCTGCTCATGCAAAATGGCTTGGTACGCTTTGCCTTCTTCAACAGTGAACTTCCCAGATTCCAGCACCTGCTGGGATGGCAAACCGGGGTTCATTGCCGCAAGTTGATTGGCTGCCAGCGCCGCAACTTGATTGTCAGGCAGCGCCGCCAGCGCCCCGCGCTGCATGCTCGCCGCACCACTCCCCGCCCCACCTTTCCCACTGAAATCATGCTGACTGGCCTGCACCACAAACTCGTTGCAGTGGTAGTCGATGTTGGCCCCACCCAGCACGATCTTCGAGTCCGCACACCGCAGCTCTAGCTGGGTTTGGGCCTCGATCTTGATATCGCCATCGACGCTTTGCGTCACGATCAGGTCTTGCGCCACGACCTCCAACTCCCCCGTGTGCGCAACGACACTGAGTTCGTTGCGTGCAGTGATCAACTTGAACGGCCCCGCATTCGTGTACAGGCTGCTGGTCTGCCCGCTGACCACCGCGATGGTCTGGGCACTGCTCAGCTGGGTGTCGCCCTGGGAGGTGAGGCTGGTGTCCAGGCCGCTGTAATTGCTGATGGGCCCGGGTGCGCTCTGCAGCGCGGCGCTGGGCGTTTGGAAGATGATG
>JANMGB010000195.1:0-1569 GCA_031374415.1 Burkholderiales bacterium | reverse complement strand
CTTCTCATCCACCTTGATGCCCGCAGCTTGCCAGGACTTGTCTTCCTTGTTGATCCCTGAACGGGTGGCCTTCTCGGGGCTGGAGACGTACTTCTCTGAGCCCTCCACCATCCCCGCTTTGCCGATCCACGTGGCGAAGATTCGCATGGTGGAGATGTTGTTTTGGATGGTCGATGGGGACAGCCCACGCTGCTCCCAATCCTTGGCCAGCACCAGCATATGCCTGCCACCAAACCCGTTGACGTCTTGCAAGCGATAGCCCAGCTCGCGCAGGCGTCCAAAGCTGGCGAAAAGAATATCCGCCCGCTTGTCTTGGGTCGCCGCCGAAGCCGTGGAGCCGTCGAGCTTGGCGCTGTTGTGCGCCTTGAGAACGTTGGCCAGCGTGGCTTTCCAGCCTGCACCCTTGGTTTGGCCTGATTTGCTTTTACCCATTCCTTTCAAACCTGTTTTGAATTCAATTCACTGCGCGGTTTGGCTTAAAGCCTGGCGTACTTGAGCGTTTACTTGCCACCTGGCTCAACGTTTCCGCCAAACCAAAGTTCTGACATATGTCAGATGTCAGGCAAGCCTGACATGCCGGTCTTCCTAGACCTAAAAAAACAAACCCGTCGTCACTGATCGAGCGCACCCCACTGCCACCATGGGGAGCGACCAGGCCGATGCTGGAATCTCACAGACCTACTGTGAATAGGCCAAATTGAGATGGCGGTAACCGCAATGCATCCGCAAACGAAGGTCTTAGAACGATTTACAACTTAAAGAACGATTTGCAGTCAAGAACCAGAATACAGGCGAAGCCCGTATTCTTTGACTGCCTCAACCACCTCGGGCAAATCGGCTGCTTTGAGAACCATGGCCGAGGCCACAATGCTCAATTCAGGGCGCATACCCAAGCTGGTTTGAACTGCTTTTCTGACAGCTTTTACTTTCTCAAACGCTTCATCCGTGATTGGAATCTTCTGTCCAAGGTTTTCTTCAAACGATATTTCCTCGTAATCCTTTCCGTTCCATTTGTAGAGTTTTCCTTTCTCAGGTTGGGTCATGTTTGCTCCATAGTTTGCTTCAGTTAAATACCCACATTTGACTTGCGTCAGGCGTTGGATGCCCAAGGGCCCGATTTGCGGCTCGGGACGGCCTATGCGGGTGATATCGCTCACCTTGAAACGCCGTTGAATGTGCGGTAACACCTCTTGGAGTACCCATGCAGCTCTTGGAGCTGGGAGGCTCGTTTGCGAGGACAAACGACTTGCGACGTCATAGACCCGAAGGTTTCGCTTCATCAAAGCTCATCAGTATGACTTTTGGTAGTTTCTCTTTCGGCGGCTTTCTCCTTCCGTTTCGACCTGGCGCGAGACCCAGCAAGCTGGCCGCGCAGTGTGGTGAGTTCGTCTTCCAAGTGCACGATGCGGATCTCACTGTCCTGCAAGGCTTCGTTCATAAACTTGGCCCATCTGCGAGTGGCGTTGCTTTCCTCCTTGCTGGTATCGATATGCCGATTCAGTTCTTGATTGAGTTCAGTTGACCGACCCTGAGCCAATTGGAGTTCGGCCTGTGTTTGCTCCAATTTTT
>JANMGB010000123.1:0-1721 GCA_031374415.1 Burkholderiales bacterium | reverse complement strand
TGCCACAAGAAGTTCAGCAACAAGAGCCACTTGAACAGGCACAACAAGACCGTGCATCTCAAGCTGCGCGATCACGTGTGCGAAGTGTGCGGTCGCGCGTTTGGAGAGAACAGCGTCCTTCAGAAGCACATTCGCATGCGGCATGACAAGGTGCGCAGTGCTCCGTGCTTTCAGTGCGGCAAGACGTACGCCAACGACAGCACGCTCATGAACCACGTCCGCCGAGTGCACGACGGCGTGATCGCCCATCCGCGTCCGTGCCCCAAGTGCGACCATGTGGCCGACTGCCCGGCTCATCTGCGCGACCACTTCATCGCTCGCCACACGACGAATCGTTTCCAGTGCGCGTATGGCTGTCCGCACGGATACTCGGCTGTGCAAGGCGGCCTCCGCCAGCACCTCATCAAGAAGCACCGCCACAAACGCAAGCGCTACATCATGCTGGCGCTGCACAAGGACGACGCCAAGCCCGCGCTGCCGGAGAACGACACGCTGCCGCACCAGTGCGAGCTGTGCGACTGGCGCTTTCCGAACCTGAACTTTCTCGCCTATCACATCAAGGCGAAGCACTGCTGAGGCGTGCGTGGAGCGGAGATCTGCCACCAGCACGTCGAGAAATTGAAAGCAACCTGTTCAATCTTTCAGTGTCGTCGACGACGTCGGCGGCAACTTGGCAGGCCACCACACGACGTCGCCGAGCAACGACATCATGCACGGCACAAGCAGCGTGCGCACGATGAACGTGTCGTAGAGCACGGCCGTCACCAAGTAGAACGACAGCTGGTTGAGCGCCATCGTCGCAGAGAACAAGTTGGAGCAGAAAGCGACAGCCATGTATGCAGCCGGCCGCCGTCACCACCGGACCCGTGCTGCTGAGGCCCTGCACGATTGCGCTGCGGTGCGACAGACCGATCACCCTCCGATAGTGCGCGATGCGCAGCACGAGAAACAGCTCGTAGTCGAGGCACAGGCCGCAGAGCATGCAGAACGAGACGAGCGGCGGCATCCAGAGCAGCGAGCGGTCGCCGGCCACGGTGTGCAGTGAGCCGACGCCGAGCCAGTTGAGCACGCCCCACTCGTAGACGAGCGCCGCCGAGCCGTACGAGAAGACGAGAGTGAGGCCGACGGCAAAGAGCGCGCGAATCGGCATGAGCACGCTCTTGAGCGCAATGCCCATCACGACAAAGATCGCGGCACCGGTGATGCCGATCATGGTCGGGAAGAACGAGACAGCGAGGATGACGCCGTCAAAGCCGGGCGCGGGGCCCGACGTGAGGCCGAGCGAGAGCGACGTGTTGAGCTCCATCGAGAAAGCGCTTGTACCACTCGAGGCCCGACGCGCTGTTCGGGTCAAAGTCATTGAGCATCACGGTGAACAGCGCCGCCGTTCGCGCCTCGTTGATCGTCGACTCGAACTGCGGTACTGCGCGCGCACCGCGAGGCAGTCGGGCGTGCCGTAGAGCGGCGACGCGCTGTTGAGGCACGCCTGTGTGAACACGAGCGGAATGTCGGTGCCGCCGGCCAGCGAGATGCCGCTGAAGCTGTCGATCGACGTGTTCGGCAGCCGTTCGGCGAGGAGGCGCATCGCGCTCGCCGACTTTTCGAAGACGCTCTCCGTGAGCACCGACTCGTTCGCTGACGCGTGCACGAGCAGATCGTACGTAACTCGCGCGACATCTCCAGAAACGCGTCGGTCACCGGCGCGCCGCGCGGCAACGCCA
>JANMGB010000117.1:0-4692 GCA_031374415.1 Burkholderiales bacterium | reverse complement strand
GAGACATCGCAGCAGCACGAGTTGTGTTGCGATGGGCCTTGGAGGCTGAAGACACAGGCCGGGAACCGCGCCTATACGGGGCTGCTCACGCTCCCCGTGAAACTCCATCCTTTGCGCAGCATAGGGTGGAGTAGTTCATATTGTTTGCATCCAAACGCCGGACGAGTGCGTAAGTAGCCCCAGAACCTCGAATGACCTGCTTGCGGGGTGAGGTTCTGACCTGCTTTCGTTCACTCAACCCCGGAGAATTGCCATGTCTCGTCCCCTGTTCCGCTTGTCCATGCTGGTGGCTGCGTCCTTGCTGTCAGCCGCTTCAGCTCAAGCTTCAAGCCACCGCGAAGCGCCCTTCATCACCACCGCGCCCAAGGTCGATGCGACCGACTTTTACATGTTCCGCAGTTATGAAGCCGGCCGCAATGACTATGTGACCCTGATCGCCAACTACGCGCCGCTGCAAGACGCCTACGGTGGCCCAAACTATTTTTCACTCGACCCCAACGCGCTGTACGAAATCCACATCGACAACAACGGTGACGCCAAAGAAGACCTGAGCTTTCAGTTCCGATTCAAGAACACCTTGGCCAACGGCGGCAAGGGGATTGAGTTGAACGTGGGCGGTCAAAATGTGGCCATCCCCTTGATCCAAGCGGGCGCCATCAGCAGCGTGAAAGACGCCAGTCTCAACCTGGCTGAAACTTACACGGTCAACGTCATCCGCGGCGACCGCCGCAGCGGCACCAGCGGCAGCATCACCAACGCCAGCGGCGGCTCGGCCACCTTTGACAAGCCGGTTGACAACATTGGCGTCAAGAGCATCCCGCTCTACGCAGCGTACGCCGCTCAGCACATTCACACGGTCAACATTCCGGGCTGCAACATGCCAGGCAAGGTGTTTGTGGGACAACGCCAAGACCCGTTTGCGGTCAACCTCGGTACCATTTTTGACTTGGTGAATGCCGATGTGGCCACCATCACCAACCCCGCTTTGATTGGTGCGGTGGCCAACACCATTGGCGACAAAAACGTCACCACCCTGTCACTTGAAGTCCACAAAGACTGCCTGACCGCAGGCAGCGAGCCCGTGGTCGGCGGCTGGACCACCGCCAGCTTGCGCCAAGCACGCTTGCTGGATCCCACCCCGAAAGCAGGCCACCAAAGCACTGAAAAAGCGGGTGGCGCGTGGACCCAAGTGTCCCGCTTGGGCATGCCGTTGGTGAACGAGGTGGTGATTGGGCTCAAAGACAAAGACCGCTTCAACAGTGCCAAGCCCAAGGATGATGCGCAGTTCGCCACCTACGTGACGAACCCGACGCTGCCCAAGCTGTTGGAGACTGTCCTGTCGTTGCCCAACAGCGCGCCCACCAACTACCCCCGCACCGACCTGGTCACCACCTTCCTGACCGGCATCACGGGCGTCAACAAACCGGCCGGTGTGGTGCCAGCGGAAATGCTGCGCTTGAACACCTCGATTGCCCCGGTGCCCTACGCCAACCAAAACCGTCTCGGTATCGTTGGCAACATCTTGGCCAGTGGCAGCGACAACGCCGGCTACCCGAACGGCCGGCGGCCCAAGGACGATGTCGTTGACATTTCGCTGGTGGCAGTGATGGGGGGCTTGTGCGTGGCCAATGGCAACAACAACGCATTGAACTTGGGCACGGATTGCAGGCCTTCGGCTGTGCCCTTGGGCAGCACCGCATTCAGCCTGCATGATGCGGTGGATCAAGCGGTCTCGACCTTCTTGCCCGGCTTCCCCTACCTGAACACGCCCGTGGGCGGCACCGGCAACTAAGGAGCTCACCATGTCACGAACCATTTTGTCTTGGGGTGCCTGGGTCTTGTGTGCTGCACTCACTGCCTGCGGTGGCAGTGTGGACGGCACCACGGCCACCACCAGCCCGGCCGCTGAAAGCAGCACCGAGGTTCCCATCGACGCCACGGCTTCGGTCTCGGCATTCTTTCAGTATCTGCTGGCCTTGGTCGATGCACCCAGTGAATCGACTGAGCCGCTGAGCTTGATCAACGTCAACTCGGCCCCGTCCAGCGAGGCCGATGAACCTACCGGGCTGAACTAAAGACCCGCCCAGTGCGTGGGCCCACAAAGGGCTCACGCACTGCGGCCTGTCAGCCCGCTCCTTTTTTGATGAACTCATGAAAACGTCCCCACACTGGCAAGCATGTTGCGCCTTGGCGCTGGCGTTGAGCTGCACCGTCAGCCCAGCCACCCCCTTTGTGCCTCAAAGCGATGACGAGGTGGTCGAGCAACTGCCCAAGCGCTTTGGCAGCGCGGCAGAGCGCCGCGCCCAGCGCGAAGCCCGCCTGCAACTGCAGCGCGAGCCAACCCAGTTGCCGCTGGCCCTGAGCTTGGCGCAACAAGCGATCACCCGGTCCAGACAACAAGGCGATCCGCGCGAGCTGGGCCAAGCCCAAGCCGTTTTGGCGCCTTGGTGGAAGCTGCCCGACCCGCCCGCCCCCGTGCGTTTGATGCGCGCCATCGTGCACCAAAGCCAACACCACTTTGACGATGCCCTGCGCGACCTGGACCTGTTGGTCGCAGCGCCCAGCGGTCGCGCCAGTCAGGTGCCCTTGGCCGTGCAGGCCCAGGCCGAATTGACCCGGGCTTCGGTGCTTCAAGTCATGGGCCGATGGGCGGACGCCCAAGCCGGCTGCGAGCGCTTGGCCAGTGAGCGTTATGCCGCGCTGGGCGACAGCACGCGCCGCGCTGCGCAGGTGTGTTTGGCTGAGCTGCAAAGCCTGCAAGGCCAGCGGGATGCCGGCGCACAGCGGTTGCAAGCCTTGGCGCAAACGGCCCCTGCGAGCGAACGAGCGTGGCTGGCCTTGGTGCAAGCCGAGCTGGCCGAGCGCCAAGGCTCGCCGCAGGCCGAAGCCTTCTATCAACAAGCCACGCGCGATGAGCCGCAGGTGTATGCCCTGGCGGCCCATGCGGACTGGCTGCTCGGCCAACAACGCCCGGCCGAGGTGGTGCGATTGCTGCAAGGGCGCGAGCAAGCCGATGCCTTGCTGTTGCGCTGGGCCATTGCTCTGCAGCAAACGCAAGACCCGCGCGCCGCGCTGGCCATCACCACCCTGCAGACCCGCTTTGCCGAAACCGCCCAGCGTGGCGACACCACGCACGCCCGCGAACGCGCACGCTTTGCCCTTGACCTGCAAGCCGATCCAGTCACCGCCCTGCGCGAGGCCCAGACCAACTGGGCTGTGCAAAAAGAACCCGCAGATGCTGTGTTGTTGGTGCGCGCTGCACACGCCGCCCGGCAAGCCGCCCAAGCCAATCCCGTGTGGGCCTTTGTGCAAACCACCGGCCTGCAAGATGCCCGCCTGGAAAAACTGAAACCAGCACCGGGGGGCCGACCATGATCACATTGTTTCGGACACGACTGCTGCGCGTGATGCTGGGCTTGGCCCTGGCCCTGCTCGGCAGCGCCAACGTGTGGGCCCACAAGGCCAGCGACGCCTACCTGAGCTTGACCCTGCCGCCTGCGCTCCAAGGCGCCACGCTCGAGTCGCGCTGGGACATCGCCCTGCGCGACCTGGACCGCGACCTGCTACTCGACAGCAACGACAACAACCAGCTCGAATGGGGCGAGGTCACCGCGCGCTGGGCTGACATCCAAGCGCGGGCACTGGCCTCACTGGCCCTGGAAACCGAAGGCCAGGCGTGCCAAGCGCAAGCCCATGGCGTGCCCCAGCTTGAAACCCGCAGTGACGGCCGCTACGCCGTGTTGCTGCACACCTGGCGCTGCCCCGCAGCCTTACAGACGCTGCAACTTCGCTACAAGCTGTTCGCTGACACCGACCCCACCCATCGCGGCCTGCTGGTCACTCAACAACAGGGGCAAGCGCAGAGTACCCAACGGGTTCAGGTGGTGCCCCCGAGCGAGGAGGCGGTGACGCTCACAGCCCCCGACAGCGAGGCGAGCCGCCACGGCTTCATGGGTTTCGTGCTGGAGGGCGTGCACCACATTCTGATCGGCACCGACCACGTGCTGTTTTTGTTGGCACTGCTGCTGCCCGCGGTGTTGGTGCGCGCGAGAGCCGGGCCGACCGGCCGAGGCCATTGGCAACCGGCGCCCCATTTGAAGCCCGTGTTGCTGGACGTGCTGCGCGTGGTCACGGCCTTCACGGTGGCCCACTCCATCACCCTGGGCCTGGCGGTCTATGACGTGGTCAACCCGCCCTCACGTTGGATTGAATCGATCATTGCCGCCAGCGTGATCCTGGCCGCGTTGAACAACCTGTATCCCGTCGTCGGCCCAGGCCGTTGGAAGCTGACCTTCGTGTTTGGTCTGATTCACGGCTTTGGGTTTGCCAATGCTTTGAAAGAGGTGGGCCTGCAGGACGGCGGCCTGGCGGCGCCCTTGCTGGGCTTCAACCTGGGGGTTGAGCTGGGTCAGCTGGCCATCGTGCTGGTGTTTATGCTGCAAATCTGGCCCCTGCGCCGCCATCCGGTGTACCGCTTTGTCTTGCGCTGGGGCTCGGTCGCCGTGGCCTTGATGGCCAGCCTGTGGCTGCTGGAGCGGGTGTTTGATTTTTCGATGAACTACTCCACCCTATGCTGCGCAAAGGATGGAGTTTCACGGGGAGCGTGAGCAGCCCCGTATAGGCGCGGTTCCCGGCCTGTGTCTTCAGCCTCCAAGGCCCATCGCAACACAACTCGTGCTGCTGCGATGTCTC
>JANMGB010000165.1:0-2028 GCA_031374415.1 Burkholderiales bacterium | reverse complement strand
TTTTCCCAAAAAAACTTTTTTTCTTCATCAAGAAAAAAAAGGGCGATTTTTATGTCTGCTCTACTTCCCACGTCGAGCCGCGACGCGGAGCGTCTTCTCGAGAAGGCGATCGACTTCGAGGCGACGCGCGCTGTCGTCGGTGCGTCGCTGCTGAAGCTGTCGGTACCGAACGCCACGTCACCAACACACTTGACCGTCATCGTCCACGTGTGTTTCTGGCTCCAACTGCGCTTCGTGGCGGCGGGCGTGACGCTACGTGGCTTCCAACTCGAGGCCGGCCGCCTCACGCCCAGTCTTTCGGCGGCGGCGTACGACGTCGAGCTACCGTTCACGGTTTTCGGCCGCGACGCACAATTCGACGTCTCGGCTTTCATCCGATGGCTCGCTGCATGTGGTTCACAAGGCCACCTGGCGCGTTCGTTACGCGCCGCGTCCGTGCCGCGCGGCGACATCGACCGTCTGTTCCCGGCGCTGCTCGACGCCAAGTTCGTCCTGACCGCACTTCTGGTCGCGGTGCGCGTACTGCCGCCGCAGCTGTATCTGCTCGCGGACGCGCTCCGGGCGCTATGGCACTCGACGCTCACTATCGACGACCTCGTCGTCGTCTTCACGCAGGCGGTGCTGAGCGACGAGTACCGCGCGCTGCTCGCCGACAGCCACAAGTGCACGCAGCTGCTCGTCGAGACCACTTTCCGTGTGCCGCTACGCGCCGCAGCCGCGCAGCAGGCGGCAGCCGCCTCGCAGGCAACGTTCGCCACGCCAGCGCCGAGCACGCCCGTAACGGCGATCTCGTCGCCTCGTGCCATGGCTGCGCCGACACCGGCGCGTACGTGGCCCGCGCCATCGGCAGACGAGGTCGCGGCCGCAACGCTCTCGCAGTTTGGACTGGCGCAGCAGAGTGACGTGCGCGCGTCGCAGGCCGTGCCCGTGGCGCAGCTGACGACTCCGACGCTCGACCCGCTGAAGCTGTTTGTCGACGCTGCGGCCGCGTTCTACAACGAGTTGCTCGAGGCGGCGCTGCTGGCGGCGCCATCGCCGACGGTCTCTTTCGTCGGCGCGGTCGCGGCGGCCTTGCCACCGCCAATCACGCACTCTGTCTCCTGGAAGGGCGAGGGGGCCACACCAGCCGGGCGCCCGCGCGCCGACTCGATCGAGCGCACGAGCGCTCGCACGTCGACGCGCTCGCCGACACGCGAGCGCACCAGCAGCGGCAGCTCCAGCAGCCGTGCTCGCAGCCCGCCAGCCAACGACACGATCAAGTGCAACAACTGCGGGGGCATCGGGCACATCGCGCGCAATTGCGCATCGCGCGCAGGCCTGCAGGCCAAGGCCAAGCCGCCGCCGACGTCGAAAGACACACTGAAAGACCGAAAGGTAGAGAAGTATGTCTTGCTCGCTCCCGCACGCGAGCCGACGCCAGCGCCGTTGCCGACGCGACTCTCGCTGGCGGCGGCTCTCTGCTCGACGGCGCCGAAGCCCGGTTCGCAGCGCACGCACACCGTCGCCACGTTCGACACACTGGCACAGGTGTCGGCGATCAGCAGCGCGCTATTCGCGCGTCTGCCGTCGGCGCTGCGCTCGCAACTCCGCCCGCCGCGTCCGACCGAGTCGCTCGCCGGCGCGACAGGCGCACCGCTCGCCACCACCGGCTCGCTTTCGCGCATCTACGTCGTTGTCGAACAACACGTGCTGCAGCTCAACGATGTCTTCGTCGTGCCGGAGTTGCAGTGGCACGCGCTGGTCGGCCTCCCCGACCTCCTGCGTGCGGGCGGCTTCGCGGTGGCCGTCGAGCCGGACACCAACGCCGTGTCGCTGCGCATCAGCGACTCGCCGTGGTTCGCCGTCCACGTGCCGTCATCGACCAGCGCTTCGCTGCTCGTCGCCGGCCTGGCTTTGTCAACGGCCACGGCCGCGGCAGCAGCAGCCTCCTCGGAGGCGGGCTCTTCGGACGCGGCACGGCCGGCGGACGAGAGCGAGGCGCGTCGGCGTACGCCCAGCCGTGCGGCTTTGCCGCGCGCGGCACCCGAC
>JANMGB010000044.1:0-29551 GCA_031374415.1 Burkholderiales bacterium | reverse complement strand
CATTTTGCACGGATATTTTATTATTATTTTAACGGCTAAGTTAATATAAAAATTTATAAAAAATCGAACATATGTGAATTAAATTACTTAGCAGCGCAACATGCCGCGGTGGCCTGTACAAAGTAAATGACTATATGAGATTACCCTTAACCGTGGTTATTTGTCATTTTAGTGGATGCATTTTATTGCATTAATCGCGCGCGCGCGCGCGCGCGCATTGCCAAGTCACTTGGCACGCTTTAGCGCGCCGTGTCGTCAACTTGGGGAAGGTAAGCCGTGTATGCGCAGACGCCGTTGTCCGTCGCAACGCGCAGCAACCCGCCAAGCACACAAGCAAGGTTGACGTGCGGCGCGTCTTGCGTCTTGGCCAGACACGCTAGCGCATGCACAAGGTGTGCGCTCACACGTATGCATGCATTGGCGCCCGCGTGCGTCTCCATGCACGGGATTGTGGCGCACGACTCGACGCTGCGCACAAGCACTTTGTGCGAGTCAAGCATAATTTGCAGCGTGTCGCGGCAGCTTGTGGCGTCGGTATCAAGCGGCGCGCACGCATCCAGCGCGCTGACAAGGCGAGCTCCGCGCACGCCAACTGCAAGCGCACTGCTAGTGTGCGCGTCGCAGTTGCCAAGCATGCCGTATAGGTCACGCACGGGCACGGACCCAAGCGTGTACGACACTGTGTGATGCCGCGTGCGCGCCTGCACAACGCATGCACCCGGCACAAGCGCAAGCGTCACGCTGCCAACACACGCAGCAAGTCGCAGCGCCCGGGCTAGCTTGAGCAGCGAAACTTCAACATGCACGCCAACTGATTGCACAATATCGGGTGTTGAAAGCGGCGAGATCGCAACGTGGTGCAGCATAATATCGCGCGTATCAATTGCCAGCACTTCAAGCTGCGCACCGATGCGCACCTGGCACTCGGTCGTTGGCGCAACGCGCGTAATACCCGTTAGCAACTCGCTTAACGCCAGCGCGTCCTCAGCGCACAGTTCGGCACACATTTGCAAGTCGTGTGTACGCGTGCGTGTACGCATCGCCTTGCTCTGATTTACTTGCAAATGTCCGCCGCGCCGCTTAGCGCGACTAGCGCCCTTGGCGCTTGTGACGCGCTCTTTGGGCGCAACGCCAAGTAAGACACGGCAATGCTTGCGTTGCGCACGCCTCCTACGACATTCAAGCAAATATATCGCGCTATTTACCGCCATTAAAAATATTTGAACAAATGCACCTTTTTATAAACCTTGCACACTTTAAAAGCCAAAAAATTCCCGGAAAAAAAATTAAAAGTTATTAAGCGCGTAGCGGCTTTCTTAGTACAATTTGTTTCAATGGGATGTAAATGCAGAAATAATAATGTTTTATTTATTTATACTGTGACGCCACGCCGCATTTGCGCAGTCGGCCGGTCAGTCGCACTCGATTGTGTAAATACCGGTATTTAGTGCAATTAATCGCAGTTTAAGCATTTACACTGTCATGCGCAAGTGGCGCGTGGCGCGTTACGCGCTTGCAGCGCTTGCGGCGCGCGGCCCACACGCGGTGAGTATGTCAACCAGAGCGGCGTTGAGCGGCAGCATGTCGCGTGCGTCCCAGTAGCGCACGTGCGTCCACTCGGGGTGCGCAAGACACGCGGCAAGCTCGGCGCGCGTGGCGCCGTTTTCCTCGCCCAGCTTGCCGATAATAAAGTGCACGAGCCCGTACCGCGCCCACCAGCCGAGTGCGTGTATGCACAGCGCGTGCAGCGCGGCGTGCGCCGCCTCGCGCATGCCGCCGTCCGTAGCCGTCAGATTCGCACGTGACGGCACAACCAGGCCGGTGTGCGCAACCTCGCTGTACCACTTGCCATAGATCGAGCTTGAAAAAACCTCTACTGATGTCGCCGCTTCTGCCGCCGCGTCGTGTGCAAGCAAGCCAGCACGCACGAGCAGCGTGCGCAGCGGGGCGGGCGTAGGGTATGGTTTCAGCGGAAGGTGCAAGACGGGCAGGCGCTGCGGAGGTAAGTCGATGCCTGCAGACATAAGATCAGCATAGCCAATCAGCACGTCGTTGAGATGGTCTGCTATGCGCGGCGCGCGCGGCATCCAGGACAGGTCGCCGACGCCAAGGTTGAGGCCGAGCTGCGCCTGCAGCGCCAGCCGGTCCGCGTTGCACCCGTACAGCAGGTCGCGCGGCCCAGGCCCGGTAAAGCCAGGCTCCTTGAGCGGCAGACCTTCGATGCGGCGGCGCGCAGCGTCGAGCGACATGTCGCGCGCGCTGTCCGCAGGCTCGCCGTCAATGACGTACGCGCGCGAGCCGCGCTGCGTCTCAAGCACGCGCCGCGCGGCATAGTGCTGGTCGCCAAAGAACGGAAATACCCACATGGTCACGTGCTCGCGCAGGGCCTCGGCGGTCGAGCTGCCGCCGCCGTGCGTGACAAGCACCTCGCAGTCGCGCAGCATCTCTGCCTGCGGCGCAGATGGCAACTGCGTATGCATAAACAAATAGCGTATGCTAGTAGCGGCAGCAGGGCCTGCTTCAAACGCAACGTACTTGATCCCGTTACCGTGCTCGACGTCACGGCGCGTGTCACCAAGCCATGGCCGCAGCGCGCTCAGCACGGCCAGTGTGCCAGCCCAGCTTAGGCCCGGCAGCAGCAGCATCACGCGCTCAATGCCGTGCGCGTCCAGCTCGCTCAGTGCCATGTGCAGCGCGCTGGTCAGCGCTGTCAGCGCCGAGGCGTTGTGCTTCAGCAGCAACGTTGGCACGACAGTGCCAAACGAGACCAGCGCCGCGCGCGGCAAGCCAATACGCTGCGCGTCCGCGGGCACACCGAGCACGTGCGACAGCGGATTCCACAGCAGCGACGCGGCGCTGCCGGGTATGTAGTGCGCGTCCGAGGCGCGCGCGACCGGCATGCCGGCCGCGCCGCCAGGCAGCGCGCGGATGCGCGCGGCAGTCGCGTCGTCGCACGCAAGACCCGGCTCGGCGACGCACGGCAGCGAGCACACGGACGGCACGCGCAGGGCACGCGCGGCCAACGCGGCCTCGAGGCAGAAAAAGTCGTACACCACAACGTCCGGCGCAAAGGCGCGCAGCTCGTCAAGCAGCAGGCCCGCCACACTGGTTGCGCGCTCAATGTTGAACTGGTCGGGCACGGTCGTGCGCAAGTCAGCGCTTGCGTTGATGCACAGGCCCGTGTCACCGCGCTTTTTGCGCCAGCCGATCGTGTACACGCGAATCTCGTGTCCAATCGCGCCCATGCGCGTGGCGTAGGCGCGCAACGGGCCCCAGTGGCTGCCTAGCGCGGGGCAAACAATAGCAAGTTTCATGATGGGCGCGCGCGCGTGCGTTCGCGAGAAAATCAAGTGGTGTGTAACCAGTTTGAAACACGGTTCAAGTCAGGGCTAGACTTACACTGTTGTTTACGCATTGCGCGTCTGCCGCGCGCCGGCGCGCGCGCCTCGCCCAGGCCGCGCTTGGTCAGTGATTCACGCACCTGCGCACACTCGACTTGACGCACACGCCTCGCCGCACACGCAGACGCGCGCGCGCACCTGTGAACGGGAAAATGGCCAAGTCTGCTGATAACAACGACAACGACGACTGGGCCAAGATTTACTTTGACGCGCGCGAGGCGTTTGCCGCAGCTGGCGATCCCGTCATCAAGCCCGGTCTGTGGTGCATGCGGCGAGACGGTGTGGTTGGCGTGGACAGCTGCTGTGGCATTGTGCATGAAGTGCCGCACGGGTATTACATCTATGTGCCGCCTAAAGCCGAGTCGCCACTTCTCAACTTTACAGAGCGCGTGACCATACGTGCCTTAAATGGACCGGTGATGGTGACGGAGCACGCTGCAAGCAGGCTGGACTGGCCTTTGCTGTGTCCTCTGCGAGCCGGGCAGTGTGCCACTCTGGCCAAGAAGCGTGCCGGGCTGGAAAAAGGTGCAATCACGCTGACTTCACTGAACAACGAATGCGCAGTCGTTCTTGTTTCTTATGAAGAGGACGAAAAGCGCGGGTCAATGCAGTACTTTTTCTTTGACGAGCCCATATGCGCCTTGATTTGCGATTTGATGAAAGATCTGTGCAGGTTGTCATCTGTTACACACGTGTCAATGTGCCATCTGTATGACATGGCTAAACGAGTCAAGAAGACGTTCAAGAAGCACGCACTTGCGGCCAGTGCAGCTGACAAGTCAGCGGACGAGTCAGCGGACGAGCTAGCTGACAGGCCGAGTCGCAAGCGCCAACGCACAGAGTGAACGACCGCGCACGCACGCGCACGCACGCGCGGGTGCTTGCGAGACTATCTTGCCACACACGCACACACGCACGCTAAGCACCGCTTGCCTTAAGTATTGTTAAAATACCGCATGCACGCTCGGTCGAGCGCGTCGCCGGCCTAACCTGTGTAACTCGTGCACACTTAACTAGCGGATCGAAGATAACGGACGATATAGCTGACGGCACGGCACACGAAGCGCCGCGCGTTTACCACCAGGAGCCCGCACTGCCGCGCGATCTGCCTTTGCCTGAGTTGTTTACATCTTTTACTAACAACAATTATCCATCATCTATTTTCACGATGAACATTTGCTTGGCCACAATTGCTCCGCGCACGGGCCGTATCTACATGCCTCGCACGCATCCGTATGTCGCGTAAAGACTCTGTCATTGCGCGCCACTGTGTGCAGTTGACACCATGCGTCACAGACGCTCGCTACTTGATTCACAGCGCACTGACAAGCTAGCTAGCTAACTAGCTAGCATGGACGTGCTGGATGCGCTTGGCGTGGCGCTGTGCGTGGCTGCCTGCGCGGCGCTAGTCTGGCGCGTGCATCTGCCGCGCATCACGCCGAGCGTGCAGGCGCGCGAGCGCGTGCTTGACGCTGCGCTCGTGCTAAGCCTTGGCGGCGTGTGCGCGCGCGTGTGGGGGCTTGCGCACGGCGCGCCTGTCGCGTGCGGCGTGCTCGTTACGCACCACGTGCACATTGTGCTGGGTTACGGCCTGCGCGCGCACGTTCCCGCACTCGGGCTTACGCTGGCTGCGAACGGCGCGTGCGCGCTGGCTGCTCTGCCGCGTTACTTGCCCAGCGTGCCGCCGCCTGCGCTTGCAAGCCTGCTTGCGCTCGGCGCTGCGCCCGCGCTCTGGTGGACTGTGCGCGGCTACAGCGCGCACTACAGCACGTTCTTTGCAAGCCATGCACGCCCGCTCGGTGCGCACGTGGCAAGCCCGCTTGCAACGCTGCTCACGTGCCTTGGTGGCGTGTTGGGCGGTGCGCTGCCGCACGTGGCACCGCAAGTCGGGCGTGGCGCCGCGCTTTCTGGCGCGGCGTGTCTGCTTTGGCTGCTCATCTGGCGCCACGCCGCGCGGCAAGTCGTGCGTACTGCGCTCTCTCGTTCATCTGTGCGCACGTACGTGCCGGCTGCTGCTGCTGCTGCTGCGCCCCCTACACGTCCTTATGTGCACGCAAGCACGCACACTTGACATGGCCGCGCCGCCTCCGCTTGTGCCGCCATGGACTCGCAACGCTAGCGCCCCGTCAGGTTGGGCGTTTACGTTGCCACTGCCGCGCGGCCCGTACGACCTGCTCTTGCTGCACGCGCCGACCGGGCCTGACGCGCCACCCCTACCAGCTTTTGCGCAGCTTGGTTTGGATCGTATTGCCGCCGATAATGCACTGTTGCTTATTGCGGTACCGGGCGCCGCGCTAAGTACCGCGCTTGAACTTGGCGCATCTTTTGGCCGTTACGCTGGCGTGCTACTTGTTGACGCACAACCGCGCCAGCGGTGCGATCCGATCACGCCACAGCTAGCATACACGCGCGCCTCGATTGTGTTTTTCATGTGCTTTGTGCGTGGCTCGGGCGCACAGGCGGTGCCCGACCGTGTATACGGTGATTTGATCTTTGGCGACGATGGCGTGCCGCCCGCCGTGCCGCTATCGGGTCGCGCAACCGGCGCCGTTCGAGACTTTACGGCAACCGCGCTGCTTTGTGGCGCCGTGCCATCCGCGCGCGAGCGCCATGAACTGCCTGTCGCAGTGCTTGACGACCTGTTCTGCGGCGCGCGGCGCTGCGAGCTGCTTGGCCCCACGCTGCGTCAGGGCTGGGACGCCTGGACTTACATGGACGAACGCGCGTTTGCAGACGCGCTTGCAAAAATGCCAAACAATGTCGCGGGCTTGATGCAAGCGTACGAGCCGACTGACGAGATTGCGTTTTTGCACCTGCACGCCGTGCCCGTGCCGGCCAGCATGCCGCAGCTTGGCGCGCCGCAGCCGCCCGTGCGTCCGCCACGCGTCAGCAAGATGCGTCGCAGCCGCACACAGGCGCGGGCACAAATCTAGGCGGCGCCGTAGCGCATTTGTTTTATATGAGTTTAGCACCCGCGCGCGAGTGCGCGCGCACGCACGGGCGCGGCGGCTTGCGCGCGCACACAAGCCCATCTCACTGCAGGCATGGCTGCGCATGTCGAGCCGATTGCTGCGGCGTTGGGCAAGCGCACGCGCTACGCGCACGTGACAGTGAGTGCGTGCGCATGTCACAGCCCGAGCGCAATTGCGCGCGCCGTGCTTGCGGGCGCGGCTGCGTGGCCCGGCTTGACGCGCGCCGTGCTTGTCCTACCTGTGCTTACCGGCTGCGACGCTGGCACGTTGCACGCGCTTGGCTGGACACATGCTGTGACAGTCGGCCCGGTAGAGTCTGACACGGACAAACTTGTGTGCGCGGACGGCACGCCACTGGCACTGGCGCACGGTGATCTGCTGCTCGTGCTCGGCGTATGGGAGGCCACACGTGCCAGCGTGCTGATGCACGCGCTAAGTGCACACATGAACATGCCTAGGCATGAACGACCGCGTGTGCGCATTGTCTGGCGCGGCGGCGGCCCGGTCTGCGCCGCGTTTGACGCACGCTCAATGCGCGCATGCTGCGAGATTACGCCGTACGGCACGCCGCGCCTAGGCGTGGCAATTGCCACGCCATCTGTCACGATTGCTTTGGCCATGCACGACTGGGCAGTTGCGCACGCAGACGGCGCCCAGCTGCCCGCTGTTGCGCGCATGGCCGAGGCGCATGCACACGACCGTACGTGCATGACGTGCATCGTTCATGCGCGCAACGTGCCGCGCGGCACAAGCTCTGCGCGTTTACTGCGTGCGCCGCGGGCTTTAGCGTACAATGCGCTGTAACCAGCGTCGTAGTGGGTCAATAAGCTCCCGCGGGTTCACCACGGCCAGAATGACCAAGCGCTGCCAGAATGACCAAGCTTGTACGAACAGCACCGGCAACATTAGCAGCACATAGCCAAACAACCACAAACCAGCTAGACTGATAATAATGGACGTTACCAGCCATGTTGCTAGCCAGGCTGCTCTACAGCAGCACGTTGCGGAACGGCACGCGCGTGTGCACCAACCGCCCATTTGGGCAAGGCAGGTGTGTGCTGTGCCGCGTTGTGCCGCGCTAACAGCTACAACGAGACGCAAACGCGCAAGCGTGCCTACGCGTGCGAGCGTGGCTGCTGTAATAACAACAATTACAATAAAATACCAATGTAACTTAAAATGCTGTTATTTACGCGTAAATTATTAACGTGTTTATGTTTTAAAGGTATTATTATGCTAGTGCACAATGCGTAGCCCGCGAGTCGTGCCTGCCTAGAGTACACCAACTCGGGTAAGGTAGCTAGGGCATCTAGAAGCGCACGCACGCATGCTTGCTTGCTTGCTTGCGCGGGTGCATGGTGTTACAGTGCGTCAAAATCGATCGCACGAGGCGTCATGCTGGCACGCGCACGTTGCTGGCGCGCAGGTGGTGAGATGCTTTCGCGTGCGCGCTTGGAGCGTACAAATAGCGGCGGCGTTGTCGGCGTCGTGGCAGTGCGCAAGTCATCTGGCACGTACACGGCGAGCATGGGTACTTCGGACGCAAGGACTGCGTGCAAGCGCAGCGGGCGCTTGCACTCGGGCGCGTTTGATGCTGCGAGCACGTCGTAGGCGGCGTCGGGGCCGTCAAGCGTCATGCGCAAGGATGACGGCGTGCGCGCAGGTTCAACCCACGTACGGCGCGCGGCCGCGTAGCGGTCTGGCGAGGCGCCCGGCTCGAGTTCTAGGCGCTCGGGTGGAATGAAAGGGCGCACAGATGCGACCGCGCCGTGCGCCGACTGCAGCGGTGCATGCGGCAACGCACTCAGCAGCGCATAGTAGCCAAGCGGAGCTACCGCGTGCGCATACAACTCGGACGGCGGTGGTGCAGGCAGCGCAAGTACTTCAAGGTCGGCGTCGCCGTCAATGCTCGTGCTAAGCGTCGCGTGCGGCGCATTGTACGCTTGAATTGCGCGCACTGCGCTGTCGCGTGCATTGCGCCCGTCGCGCGAGTGTGCCACGTCGGCGCTTGCGTCGTACGTCCAATGCGTCGTGTTGGCAAGCGTGATGCCAACGAGCACGGGTGCGTCCATAAGCGCGGCCACGGTGGCCAAGTGCGGCGCAAACACGTCTTTGATCAGCGCGGCTTGCACCTCCTCACGCGCGCGCGCGCTTGCTACCTCGGCGGTTGCCGCATGCAAGTTGGCGCACACGGCCACAACAAGCACCGGGCCGCCGCTGATTGCGCGTAAAACCACTGTGCACACCCAGTCGGGCGACGCGATCGACTCGGGGTAAGCGTCTAGCTTGTGGTAAAACACGGATGCTGCGCCGTCCGCGCTGTGCGCGGCAGTCCATGTGTCCATGTTGTCGCGTGTGGCTGCGGCACCGGCGCGTAGTGCGCACGCACCGGCAGCAAAGACGATTGCAGGCAGGCTGGACCCGTTCTTGACCGGCTCGGCTAGACGGTTGAGCTTGCGCGCAATGTCGCGTTCGCTGAAAAGTGTCGCGCACGTGCCCAAGTGCCCCGCAATCAAAGCGCTGGACATTACATCTTCGCGCAGCGTCACTTTCCACGGGCGCTTCACCGCAACTGCTGGGTAGTTGGCCGTGTACTTGCGCCACGCAGCCGCGCGCCACTCGCGCTCTGCCGCGTCTGCGTCAACGCTAAAGTACGGCAGTGACAGTGGCAGTGGCTGTGGCAGCGGCAGTGGTGACATGGCGCGCATGCGCGGTGACACGGCTGCATTGTGTGTTGCCGGTGTGTCACTGACAGCTTGCGAGCTTGACCACCAGTTAAACATGTGTGCGCGCGCGCACAAGTTCGCACCAAGTGCATGCACAATGCGTACGCGTGTGGTCTTATGTGTGCGCGGCATCGGCGCCAGTACAAGTACTCGTACTAGCGGGCACGTGCGCAGTCAATGCACGGGCATGTGCGTGCGGCGCGCGCCAGCGTTCCCGCGCACTCGGCACACGTCCAGCCAGCACAGCCAAGCGTGTGACACACGACGCGCTCCGAGTTTGCCGCGCTGCACACGCCGCACACGTCGCACGCGAGCGCAAACGTAGACGCAGGCGCGTCATACTCGTCCGCATAGCGCCAAATCGGAGTGATCATTCGCACGTGCGTTAGCGGACTGGCAAAGCGCACACGGTGGCGTGACATGGCAAGTCAAGTTAGGTGTGTGTGTGTGTGCGCGCGTACGTAGCCAGTGCCGCGCGCAACAAGACTGTATTAAATTAATAATAAATAAATAACTGTCTATATGTGCACGTGCGTTTTAAATGACAATGCGCAGCGTACGCGCGCGCGCGCAAGCGCAGGCAAGCGCATCCCGCTGTTTACTCGTAGGCGTCCAAGTCCATGTTTTCCGCATCAGCGGACGCGGCAGCGCCAGCAGCGGCGCTGTCAGCGGCATCGGGTGTCATTGACACTAGGCCAACCACTTGCTCCAGCGATGCGCGCTCAAGCTCGCGCACAGCCGGCGCGTACCTGTCTGCAAATTGTCCGCTGTTTTCCAACACGTACAAGTCGATCTGGTTGTTCACGTTCTTCATCAGCCTGACAAGAGCGTCCGCGTTGTCCTTGGTGTTGTTGAGGATCCAGTCGCTCAGCCATGCATAATAAGCACGCAGCAGCGGTAGCGGCGCCGCAGCGGCAAGCGCGTCAATTACAAAACTGTAAGCGCCTGCTTTCACCGCGTGTTCCGCGCCTGCCTGCTGGCTAGTGCGTCCGGCCGTACTCGCGTTGCGCAGCTCCAGCGCGCGCATGGCGCGAAGATGGTTGTTAATCTGATAGGTGAACGCGCCGTTGATGTAAACAGACGGCGTTTCATCCTTATTGCTTTTGCCGCCAGGCGATGCGACAAGCTTTTCAATGCCAATAATGCGCGCAATGTTGTGATAGACTGGCGCGGTCTCCTCGACCGTGGATTGCGCATTAAACCATGTCAAGAACTCTGTGCTGCCAAACAAATGGTCGTACAGCGCCTGCTCAAAGATTGGCAGGGTTTTCCGCTCTTTGACAAGTTCTGCGATGCGCGCCCGCATCGTTTCAGGCTTTGCGCGCACGCTGGCCAAGCCAAGGCGCGTTTCCATCTTTAGAATGTCAGCGTCAATCTCCTTGCGCTTGGAGTCAAGCCAGTTGTTGTGCGCTTGGTACACTTCGGCCGACTTTTCCATCAGCTCTGCTGACGTACCGCTGCCCTTGATCATGTTGCGCATGATCCGCTCAAGGGACTCGAGACCGCGGCGCTTCTTGTCATACAGGACTCTGTCGCGCGTTACACGCTTGGGCGCAGGCTCGGCACCAGCCACGTCCGCGTCCGCGACGCGCTTTGCGCTCGGCTGTGCCGTGTCATTGCCGTCACCACCGTCGTCGCGCTTGCGTTTGCGATCAAGATCGGACGCGGGCACGGGTACGGGTACCGGATCAGGCGCAGGTTCGGGATTGAGCTCTGCCCACGCTTTGGGGTTTTGCAAGTAGTCCTGCACAAGCTGCAGGTGCAAGTTTGCAACGGCAAGACGGCTCTCAAGGTCACGTCCAGTGTCGTACGACTCGGTCAGACTCACGCGCACGGCACTGGCATCAGTCGGCTCTACGGGCAACCCGGTGGCATTGGCATAGGCAATGCTCGCGTCAACAATTGCGGCGTTCATGACGTGCATTGCATGCGCCGCATTCCAGCGCGCCAGATCCGCTTGGATATCGTTCATTTCCAGATTGGCGACATAGATCGCGCGACGCAAGCGAATGTAGTCGCGCAGAGCCTGCTTTGTTTGCGGGTTAAATGTCGCCATGATGCACGTAGGTGAGGCACGGCAGTGTATGCGCCCTTATGGCGCGCGCGCCCGCGCCCGCGCCCGCGCCCACGCAGTGTTGCCCACGCAGTGTTGCCCACGTGCAGTCAAGCGTGTAGACGCGATCGGTCATATGGCATGTGCAGGCTGCGTAGCGCCTCGCTGTTCAACCCTACCATGGCAATGCTCGTTCCTACGCTGCACAGTCTGCGCGAGGCATGTGACGTGTACACGGTTGGTGAGTTTGTCACATCTTCTTGCTGCTGGCGAGTGCGCCCAAGCCGACGCGAGCGCGGCATGATTGACTTGAACGCCATGCACGTAACAATTGATTCAAACGCGGCGTGCGAGATTCTAGCCGCAGACGACACGCCAGACGGGTTAATGTTGCGCGTGTCGGCTTCCGCTGCGTGGTTGCTAGGCGCGCCGTGCATTCCTGGCACATGCGCGAGCATTGACCTGTTGCGTAACGGCTCGCGCGTACATGCGTTGCACGCTTGGTGTGGCCCGCCAAGTCCCGAGCTTACGCCAGCAGCGTCTACAGTTGCGCTGTTGCGCACACGTGCGCGTGCGCGTGCGCGTGTGGCACCGCATGCGGCGGTCTCAGATGAAACCCCGTAGCTCTGCGGCGCGTGCGTGCGTGTTACTGTGTTTAACAAGCTCGATCGCGTCTGACAGCTCTATGGCACTCTCGCGCGCGCGCGAGCACGCGCGCTCCTGTTAGCCAAGGCGGTAATGACAACCATGCGTGGCGCTAGGGTACCCCCATAGCTAGCTAGCTAGATAGCTAGCTGGCTATCTGCGTGACGGGCCTCCCCCGCCCATGTAAATGATAAAACTGTCACACGGTCCGTCAAAGAACGGGCGTGCGCGCATTTTGGCATGCTGCGCGATGCGCATGGTGACGCCGTCCCACGCGCCGTACACGGCAGCCTCGGCGCTTGCATGTAGACCTGGCGCGTCTTCTGCCCTGTATGGCGCCAGTACGTAGCACACGTGCGTTCCATTGCGCGCCGCTTGTGCAATTGCATCGGGTCCTCCGCACACGTAGCACACCGTGTAGACCGTAGGCATGCGCTTCTCGCTCGTCATCCTTGCCAACAGCGTGCCCGCTAGCAACTGCACACCAACGCATGCATCGCCCATGTTGCAAAGTGCAGTGCAGTGCAGTGAAGTAAACACACGCACGCGCAAGCTAGCTAGCTTGTTAGATTGGCAATGTGACTTGCTCATGTGCCCTACAAGCCCATAACGCCGCCCTGAAAACTCTATAAAAATACAATAAACAATATATATGTGCGTATAAGTACAATTTCATATAGTCATTTACTTTGTACAGACCACCGTGGCGTGCAACGTTGGCAAGTAATTTAATTTACATTTATTTGCATTGTGTAAGTTTTTATATTTATTTAGCCGTTTAAACAAATGGGAAATAATAGCATAAATCAAGGGTATTAAATATTTTAACCGCTTAAAATTGTATATTAATTATGAACAAAATTCGCCCCACGGGGTCCCACAAAATGTTCATGTGCTGTAATTACGGTATTTATTTTATTTTCCCACGTTTTTGACTTGTGTGCGCGCATGTTGAACGCAGGGAAAATAGCATGTAATATACTTTAATGTGTGGAGTTAATAGGATTTTAATGTAATCTCATATAGTCATTTACTTTGTACAGGTCACCGCGGCATGTTGCACTGGCAAGTAATTTAGTTTACATTTATTTGCTTTTTGTGAGTTTATATATTTATTTAGCCGTTTAAACAAATGAGGAATAATAGAATAAATTGAGTATATTAAATATTTTAACCACTTAAAATTATGAATTAATTATAAACAAAATTCGCCCCACGGGGTCCCATAAAATGTTCATGTGCTGTAATTACGGTATTTATTTTATTTTCCCATGTTTTTGACTTGTACATGCGCATGTTAAGCACACAAAAATAGCATGTAATACACTTTAATGTGTGGAGTTAATAGGGGTTTAATGTAATCTCATATAGTCATTTACTTTGTACAAGCCACCGCGGCATGTTGCACTGGCAAGTAATTTAATTTACATTTATTTGCTTTGTGTGAGTTTATATATTTATTTAGCCGTTCAGTTAAATGAGAAATATTGGGTTAAATTGAGTATATTAAATATTTTAACCACTTAAAATTGTAAATTAATTATGAACAAAATTCGCCCCGCGGGGTCACGCAAAATGTTCAAACGTTTTAAATAGGAGGTTTTTTTTGTTTTTTTACGATTTACGCGTGGGGGTGGCGTGCGTGTGCTGCCTGCGCTCAGACGGTCTTGGCGTGCGCAAAGAGGTCGCGCGCTCCAGTGCCGGCAGCAAGTGGTAACTCGCGGCCGCTTGTAAGCTGGCCGTACATGACCGAGCGCATACCGAGCGTGGCGGCGTCAACGTCTGTCTCGGCAAGGAAGCCAGGGAAAAGCAGGAACAGCAGCGGCCAAGCTGACGAGAACGCCCAGCTTGCAATGGCAATGTAAGCGGGTACGGCATAGACCAGCACAAGCACGAGGTACGTAGTCACAACAAAGGCAAGCGTCATGAGCGGTCCGTTCCAAGCCAAGCAAAAGCGCTGGCCAGCCGAGGCGTCAAACGCGCCGTTGTTGTAAAAGCGATACAGCACGGGGCCAACATAGCGCAGATTCTCGAGGTTATCCGCGTCAAAGACAAACTGCACAGCGTCTTGACGTCCAAACGGCAGCAAAATGACGTAGAACAGCAGCGCCGTGATCTTGAGCAGGCCAAGCGCAATTTGAGAAAAGCGCTCGCTGCGCAAAAAGTCCATCACACCTGCGCCAGCAAGGTCGTCGGCGTACTCGATAGCAAATATCATCGAGTCAAAATGGTCCACGTGTCCAATTGCGCTGCACAGTTGATAGCCGGCAGGGCAGGGGACTTGCGTCACACGCGCGTACGGGTTGGTGAATATGCCAAGGTCGCCAAAAATCGAGCCGTCAAGCGCGCGCGAAAAGCGACACTGCCCCAGCGTGCCAAGACACGCCGAACCCCAGGGAACAATTGTGTTTTCAATGTCTGTCGGCAGCTCGGGCAGCGTGGGTGGCAACTGCCAGAACAGCAGGCACGAGCCCTTCCACTGGCCCAACGGCCGGTCCAACGCGTCGTAGAACGGCGCGCGGTTGCACGCAAAGTAGTCGCGGAACATCTGGACAAGCTCGGTGCCCCAATAGTCAACAACGTTCTGCAGCCAGTCTGTGAACGGTACTTCTTCCAGAACAAAGATAATGTCATCAATGTAGCCCGAGACGTTTGGAAACCCTAGCTGGTCGTAAAAGGCGACCGCGAGACGTAACAGCGCCTTGGCTGCGCCAATGAGAAAGTCTACAATGTCGATCAGCCAGTCATTGCTGTTAAAATCGCGCACGGCAAGCGTTAGCATGAGCCGGCGCATGCCCCCCTGCACGCGTGCGCCAGAGCCACTACTTGCGCCAGGCCAGCTTGCATCGCTGGACACGAGCGCCTTGTTTGTGCGCGTTGTAGCAATGGGCGACGCGTACGGTTCGACGCGCGTGGTATTGGAGCGCGCGGCACGCGGCACGGGCGTGAACCAGTCAAGCACGGCTGCCGCTGCGCCGCGCCACGTTGCCGTGCGTGTGCGACGCGGCGCGGCTCCGGTGACCTCGGCGTGCACGTGCGCAAAGCGCACGCGCGCAACGTCAAACATTGGCCGCACGCGCGCAAGCGTTCGGCTAAAGGCAAACGCGTCAAAAGGCGCGCGTCCCGCGGCCGAGAGCGGGCTTGGCATGCGCAGCGTGCCCTCAATCAGCGCGGCGGCAACGCGCTCCCATTCGCGCCGCTCAGCTGCCGCGTCCGGCGGCGCCGAGAGGATGCCCGCAACAGTGCTGCGCGCAACGTGCACGCTTTCGTGCGCGGCGCGTACGGCGCGCGTGTTTGCCAGCAACTCGCAGCCAGTGTTGAACGCCGTTGACATTTGCGTGCCCATGACAGCAGCATGTGCAGCCATGCGCATGCCCAGACGCGAAACAAGCACGGCTGTGCTGTCACGCACGACGCCGTCGCGTGCCGGGTCGATATCGTCCTCGGCCAGCGCATCTCGGTACGCGCGTGCGCACGGCGCGTAATCTGTAAGCCACCACACGTCGTACTCGATAATGGTTGCGAGCAGGCCGCGCTTGGTGCGTGCGTCACGAAACGCAGGCCAGCTTGACGGCATGTGCAGCAGCGGCGCGCCTTCGAGCGTGTCCTTGCACTCGTGCCCGTCGGGCAAACGTGTTGCGCCGACAGAAAGCTGCCAGTCTGCACCGCGCACGTCGCCAGGCGTTGCGTCAGAGTGTGCCGCGCACATGGCGCGCGCGCGCACGTATTGCGTCGTGCATACCCACTCTGACGAAGAGCCCATCTGTGACGCCGTCAGGCTGCCGCGTGTGGCAAGCGCCGCGCGCACCACAGGCGGCAGACCGCCAGCGGCCTCGAGCAGCACGCGGCACGTGTCCGAAAAGCCGCACCCGTGCACCATGCTGCCGTTGGCAATCTCCAGGAACGGCACAATGCGCACGGCATCGTCGTAATCCACGCCGTACAATGCGGCAACCTCGGCAATGGCCTGGTCGTCCGCGTCAGCATCCGGGCCGTCCACGCTTGACGAGTACGACACGCCACCCGACGCGACCTTGGCCGCGTACGCGTGATGTGCAGCTGAACGCGGTGCGGTTGAGCGTCCTGCGGCAGCACCGAACGCGCGCACACGCGCGGCATGGCGCGAGGCGGGCAGGCGCACGGGCAAGCGGCGGCTTGGTAGCGGCATGCCGCGCAGCCAGACGCGCTGTCCATGCGCAAAGGAAATGCTGTTAATCGCGTTGATAATCGAGTTGATCGTGCCGATAATGTCGTTGATAATGTCCTCAATCACAGCAATCGCGGCTTCGAGCGGCGCAATAATGGGATTGATAATGTCCAACACAAAGCTGGTAAGAATTGTGAACGTGTTAAGCAGGAAATTGACGATCGAGGTGAACTGCGCAAAGAACTGGCGAAATAAATCGCAAAATGTGCCGCCAAATAGCATGGCACATAGTTCGTAAAACAGGTTGATAACAAGCGTCACGCCTTGCAACAGTACGGCAAACCAAAAGCGCACGCAGGCAAGTATGCGCGGGTAGATGCAGCGCTGGTACTCGCCCATGCGCGCGAGCGCGGTCGTTGCGCCCATGGTAATAAAGCCGGAAGTTGTCGATGTGCAACCGGCGTCAAGCGAGGGGTTGGGGAGCAACACAATTGCCTGGAAGAACAGCGAGTACGTCGCAAGGTAGCCGTCAAAAAGCGTGATGATAAAGGCCGTGCGCACAACGCCAAGTACGGACGTAAAGGCGGGTATGATGAACTCGTTACGTATGCCGTAGAACACGTCAAGAAAAAGGCACGCCATCTCGCGGAATACGCAGCCATCGTCTTGGCACAGATCGGCCTTGAACGTGCCAGTAAGGCAGCTTGTAAAGGCAGAGCTGCGAGTAAAGGCTTTGAACACGATAACTAATACGGCCGCAGCAAAGTCGCCAACGCGCACAATGACTTCAACAATAAAGTTGAATGCTATCTTAAGGATGACGTTGGCGATCTCGGCCACAAACGTCTGATAATAGTCGCGGATGTCGTTGTACGACGCGTAGATCACGTTTTGCGGCGGGATCAGCTGGCACCAGATGCGGTCAATGGCTTGCTGCGTCTCGTTCTGGTAGCGCACGGTCGTAAAAACCAGCAGCACCGTGCCGATCGTCCAAATTGCAATCACAATGTAACCTAGCGCGACAACGCCAGCTTGCACCGTCTTGGCCAGATCAATGCCGATCAGGTTGAACAGCCACTGATAAAAGCCGAGGAAAATGCGCACACTTACCCAGGCAACCACGGAAGCAATCCAGAAGAAAATGAGCACCGCATCAATCAGAGGGCGCGCAAGTGCATAAAGCGACGAGCCCGCGCTGATCGACGCGTTAAAATAGCCCGATGCGACTTGGCCAAAAGGGAAGTTGAACGCCGAGCTTGCAAGCGCGGCGAAGAACACTGACCAGTAGGTGAAGGCGCGGAAGAACGTGCGCACGAGAAAGCCGCCCTCGACCGTCGACACGTCCATGGCGCACGCACGCGGGAGCGCACGGCGAGCAGCGCCAAACGGACCCCTGAGTGGCGCACGGCCACGCGCGAGCCCCTATGCGCACGCCGCGTACGTGCGCGCGCACAGCTAGCACTGGCGCAATGCAAGGCGTCGCGGTGATTCTTACTTGTCGCGCTGCGCGTCGCGTCCCGCGTCGCGCTCTGCGTTCAATTTCTTTAGCATGTAATCAAGCGCAGCAATCACGCGGGTGTGACAAAATAAACAGCTGTCAAACTCGAACTGCAATTCTTGCAATCTTCTAAAGTTGGCTGGGGTTTGCTGAGCAAGCCTAATGCGCTCAAGGTTTGCACTCAGCAGCCGTTCTGCTTTGCGCGCATCTTCAATGTGTAGTTGTAGTTGCAGGGGCGCGTGCTGGCGCACGGGTGGCTGGTCAAGTACGTGCTGCATGAGGCGCGATCTGTGCAAAAGTCAAGTGTGGCAACCTCTGCTGAACCGTGCACGACTGGACAACTAAAGCGTTTACTCGTCGCGCTCTGCGTCCAGCCGCGCTTGCATGCTCTCGATTGCCATGGAAACGCGCGAGAAACGATTAAGCATGACAAGATAATCAATGACCAGCAGCGGCTCGATCTCGTCGTTTGCTTCACGCACACGCGCGCTAATGCGCTCCAAGTTATCGTCAAGCTGTTTTTGCATGTCGCGCACAATCTCGAGGTGCAGCGCCGGTGCAAGGTTGCGGCGCACGCTCGGCCGCGCATCATGCAGAAGCTGTGGCGCTGCGGCGCGTGCGGCATCGCGTGCGGCGTCGCGCTCTGCGCGCAGGCTCGGTGGCGCAATCTCTGCTGGGTCGTGCATGGCTTGGCGAGTAAAGTAAAGTGGAGTGGAGTGTAGTGTAGTGTAGTGTGGTGTGGTGTGTTACGCGTACGACTCACGGCTTGGCGATCAAGTCTAAAACTGGCTGGCGCAAAGTTCAGCATTTTGGTGCACAGCCGCGCTCACGGGTGGCAGAATTCCCTGCAGCAGGCATGCCGCGCGGTACTCGCAACTGTAATGGCGAGAAACAGGGCAGTCGTACAGCCACTCAAGCGCTGCCGCAAAGTAGGCTGGAAATTGCGCAATGCCAGTAGATTGCCCAAGATTAAAATCGTTTCTTGTCACGCATTTGACTCCTTGCACGTGACACCCAATAGAGGTCAACAAAAGGCTGCCAAGCAAGTAACTGCAGAACGCTATGCCGCCAAAAACAAAGCCAAGAATCACGACTGCGTGTAGAACACGGCAGCCACGCGTTACACCCTGCACGACCAAGTTCATAAGCGCAAGTCAAGTGTCGCCTTTACTCGTGCGCACAGGCGCGCGCGAGCCCAGCTTAGGGCGCCAGCGCGTCAGCGGGTCTACGCGTTGACCAAGCTTGGCTGGCACGGCAACATCTGCTGTTGCTGTTGCTGTTGCCGTGACGCGTGCTGTCACGTGCGCGGGGCCGAGTTCAAGCACGGGCGGCAAACGCTCTGCTCGTACGCGCGCAAGGTCGCGCAAGACTGGCGTGGTGGCCCCCGCGGGCCCGACGCAGTCAGAGGCGCCCACGTGCGCCAGCGTGCGCAAGTCAGGTGTTACTGGTCAAGTGGGCCAAGCGCGGCAACGTCCGCGGCCGTGAGCGCGTGCTCGTGCGCGGGCCACAGCCGGGTCACCCACGCGTCAAGCCACGCCGGGTCGTCGGGGTCGGCAAGCCGCGCAAGCACACGCGCATAATGCTCGGGGATTTCGACCGCGATGCCTGGCTCGGCCTGCATGCGCAGCACGAGCGCGACGTACGCGTCGCTGGCCGCGACGATGAGGCCGAGCAGCTGCGTTGCGCCCGGCCGGAGGAACATGCGGTAGCCAATGAGCGCCGCCGCCGCGTCGCTTGGCGGTGTCTTGAACGCGTCCATGCCCCACGGCAGGTATAAGTTGACCGTGTCGAGCGGCACGCACGTGCGCGGCGCGCCTTCTTCCTCGCGCCACATTGCATCGCAGTACAGGCCAAGTGCAATCGCGCTAGCGCACGCCTGAACGAACACCTCCATGGCGGTCTGGCGCGCCGCGGGCAGCGCCCACGGTTTGCGCTCGGTTAGCGCGTCGAGCGCCGGCACCGTCAGCGGCTTGGTGCGCCCCTTGTACTCGGCAACGCCATGAAAATACCAGCGCGCGCCGGGAACGATATCGCCCATGCTGCACGTCACGTCCCCTGTGCCCGTCAGCGGCGCCACAAGCGCGGCAGGATCGACGTCTGTGCACCAGTTCCAGCGCATAAGCGCGTCGGGCGACGTGACCAGTGGCAGACACAAGTCGTAGCGCTCGTGCCAGCGCTGCGCCAAGTCGCGAGGCGCGCCTGCGTCATGAGCGCCAAGCGTATCACACGCCACGCCCAACACGTCATCCGTAAGCAGCCCCAGCATGCCTATGCATTGCATAGCATAGCCACCGGCGCACAGGCCAGCCCACCCATTGCGCAAAGTGTCGGTGTCGAGCAGGGACATGCCAAGGCGCGCGGCGTGCAGCTTGCGCGTGTACGCTTCGAGCGCGCTGCCAGCACCCATGTACATCAGGCTGGCAAAGGTGGGGCGCTCGGGCTCTGCGCCCGCGCTGCCAGCCGCGCACGCCGCGTAGCGCATCACCGCGCGGGCGCGCTCGTCAGCCTTTGCCCGCCACGGCACATAGACAAGACCGCACGCGTGCACGACGTCCGTCGCGCCAAACCACAGCGCGCGATTGACCAGACTGTACGGGCCCTTTGCCAGATCGACGTGGCTGGCAGGCGGCGGCCCGAGTGCGCCCTCGCCCCAGCCGCTCCAGTCCTTGGCGCAGTGCTCTGCGGGCGCGCGCTCGGCGCCGGCTAGGCGCGCGTCGGCGCCGGCAGCAATGGCGGCCAGCTTGCGCTCCACGTCGGCGCGCAGGCCCGCCATGTCGGCGCGCGCGCTGAATTCAGCGCTGAAGAATATGCGGTGTGCCGGCTTGGTCACGCCGAGCGCGGCACGCTTGGCGACGCGCGCGTCGCCCGCATCCGCGCTAGCGCGGCGCTTTGAGCCGACTGGCGGGAAATACGCGGCGATAAAATCACGCGCGTCACTTTTTGCGCCAGCGTCCTGCATTGCCGAGCTGTGTGTGTGTGTGTGTGTGTGTGTGTGTGTGCGCAGGCCAAGCACAGAAAGCGTTTAAGTTGGGCGCAACAAGTCAAGTGCTTTGCGACGCTCCGCTGGTCACGGTGGCGCACAGCCCCAACTTTTCACGTATGGCTTGCTCAATCTCTGCCAGATCGGCAAGTATGGCAGCGGACGTGGCCGCATGTTTCGCACGCAACTGCATTGCATCGTGCATAATCGCCTCAATTGTGCAATCTGCCCGCGCCCCGTTTTGGCGCGCGCTTCCGTGCGCTGTTTCAAGCTTGTTCAGGCACACATTAAGCTCGCGATATCCGTCCGTGTTTTCTTGTGTAGTTTGCGACACAATGCCATATCTGGACGCGACACGCGGCACAACCTTGTCAAACAAGTCCTTGTATGACTTTTGCAGATCGGCAAATGTGGCAGCGCACATGGCTGCATGTTCCGCGCGCTCGTGCACTGCATCGCACAAAGCTGCGTTACTTTTCTCAAGCGCTTGTACCAGCTGTGCCGCATTGGTGGCATGTTCCACCTGCAGAGCTTGCACGCGCTCCGCAAGTGCGCACAGAGCGCGCTCGCGAGCTCCGGCCGTGTCTTCAAACGGTGCTTGTGACATAAGTGACTCAAGTGTAGTGTACTGCAGCGGGGCGTGACTCACGTCTGTTACTCGCGCAACATGACTTGAAAGTTTTCCCTGACTTGCAGAACGCGCGCTGCAATCTTGGCAGAGTCGGCGGCACACTCGGCGGTGTCGATGGCATGCCTCATACGATCTCCGTAAATGTATCTGGGCTCTGGCGGCGGTGGTCCGCAAAGCGGGTTATTGTGCGTCATGTCTGCGTACGTTGCCTGTTTCCAAAGCGGCGCCAGAACCAACACAAGCTGCGCCATGCCTTCTAAATCAGGACGCGCGGGAATGCTGGCGTCGCGAAATCCGCATGACGCCTCTGTTGCGTGTGCGTCTTCAAACCCGCAAAACCGGGCCATGCGCGGCTCTCGTGGCGCACTTTGGCTCATGGGCCAATAAGCGTCGACACTGTAATAATATCCGTACTTGGACCCGCATTCTTCGAACTCTAGCTGGCAGCCCAGCGCCTGACTGTACGCAAGATCGGGGCGCTCCTCGTCGACATAGTAATGGGCGACGTTATTGCCCCCATAGCGCGCAGCGCGCAACGCCGCCTGTGCCTGCTCAAGTTCAAACGGCGTTTCCGGCAGTCTGGCAAGCACGGCGTCGTACGCCTTGTTCATCGTGGTGCGCAATAGCTCGTCGTCGCTCTCAGCAAACTGCAGCGCATAAGTCCGCGTGAGCGCGCGCACCGCAACTTTCGCATCCAGTGGCATTGCAAGCTCCCGCACCGACGGCGAGAGACGCGGGCGCTTCTTGGTTTTCTCGGAGCGCTTCATGCGCAAGTCGCCGCGCAAGTCGCCAAGCCTGTCCGCCATGAACAAGTCAAGTAATGTGCTTTACTGCAAGCTGCCGGGCTCGACTCGCTGCACTGACCGTTTGCCCTGATATGTTGTAGTAATCGCTTTTATTAGCGTTTAAAGCATGTCACGTGACTAGCCGAGCTAGATGCGCCCTTGGATTGCATCAGCAATTTTTGGACATGGATTAAACATGCACTCTATAGCGTTTTTGAGTACCTTGCCGACGTTTTCGTACATTGCGTTCACCTCAAACGCCCTTTCCGCAATGGAGAACGCGAGGCCAATCTCAATTTGGTGTACGTTTTGCGGATCGGCTATCAGTGGCTGTAAGATGGCCTTGAGTGCATCATGTTCTTGTTGCAGCGCAACCCAGAATGTTGCCCATGCGCGGTCGCGCTTGCCAGGCTCGACTGGACCACCTTCCTGCGCGGCAATGGCGTCCATGGCAGCGCACGTGGCACGCGACAACGCCTCCAAGCGTGCCTCTGTGTCCTGAGTCTGCATTAGCCAAGTTGAGTGTACTACAGCGTGGGGTTGACTACACGTGTGATATCAAGTGTCGACATGGCTTTACGGTGTGTCGTCAGACGCGATATCCAGCGCCTCATCTTGCGCAGCCTGCCACGCAAAAGCCCGCTCACGCGCGGCAAAGGATGCATTGCAGCTGGCACGCAGGTCTGCCAACTCGGCCGCGCGCTCAGCGCAAGCTAGATCGACACTGGCTTGCAGTGCATCGACTCGGCGCTCGAGCGAGGCCGTGCCCTGCCGCAGCGCTTCGAGGCACGTGTTCAGCTCGCCCAGCGTGGCGGCTAGCGTGGCGGCGCTAGCGTGCCGCGCAGCCCGATCGTCGCGCGCCTGCGTCTCGAGCGTGCGCAGGCGCCGCGCGTGTCCACTCAGCACGTCGTCAATGGGGGCGCGTGACATGCGCGAGAATCAGGTGTCAGGCGCAACACGTGGCGCTTGCAACACGTCCAGCAAGTGATTGTACAACCATGTGACGTAGTTGTGTCTTTGCGTCAGATCTTCAACGTGCGTCATCAGCTTGTCATATGCTGCACGAAAACGCCGGTTGTCGGGTTGCCGGTTCAGTTGAGCACGTGCATCATTTTGATAAGCGCCCACATCGATCAAATACCGCCTTGTCGCGCCAATCTCTTTCTTTAAGCAAGCGACTAGGACTGTCCACAGTGCCACAAGCGCCCCTTCACCAACTGCGTCTGGGCCATGCTGCTGGACATCTTGCAGAGCGTACTGTGTTCTGTAGTACAACTGCCATGCGTGGCTCACCGCACATGCCGCACGTGTCTCAAGCAGCTCCACATGTAGTTCTGCATGATATTGGTCAGGCATGAGCGCGCGCGCGCGCGCAAGTGCAGTTAAGTGTGCGCACGTGCAAGCGCCTGCCGACTCGCCACTACCTCACCACCTTGGTAATTAACACAATATATACATATAAATGTATTTATACGTGTTTAATATGTGGTGCTTAGCTTTTGCGCCTTGTGGCAGCAGTCGCAGCGGCAGTCTCAGAGAGTCGCAACAAGCCGCGCGCGCACATGTGCGCGGCTTCAGCGGCGTGCGAGCGCGCCAGCTCTTCCATGCGCAGTTGCGTGCGCGCGCGTGGCGCAAGCACAAGCTGCACGTGCGCCCAGTCAAAAACCGGCAGCAAGTGCGGCTTGACGCCCACGCCCAACAGCGGGTCGCTCATGGTAGAGCGCGTAAGCTTGTTTGAGAGTGCAGTCAAGTGGCGTGCCGCGCGTCTTGCGGGGTTTACTCGGTCTTGGCGGTACGCGTCGCCATGAACCTTTTCAGGTTCGCGTTCCATGCACCCGCAAACTCCAAGTTTTCGCGCATGCGACGCGAACTCTCTTCATCTGAGGCGCGGAAAGCGCGCATTTTCTCGGCAGCCTTGGCGCGCTTGTGCATCTCCTCGTATGCGTTCTCGTGCTTGACATCATCGATGATCTCCTTGACCACCTCGACAATGGCTTCGCGCACACGGACCTCTTTGGCCGTTTCCATATTTTCTTCCGCGGGACGCTCGAAATAGTAGAGCATGTCTTCAAGCTCGTAGATGTTAAACACATCGAAAATCAAGTCAAGCCCGTTGAAAAAGTCGGCGTCGTTGCTGTCGACCGTTGCAAGGCTGGCGTATGCCGCCAGATCGTAATCGTCCGAATGCAGCCCGCGCTTGGCAAGTCGGGTGAAATGGTAATACTTGTCTTCATCCGACATCTCAGACGCGGGGATCGAATCCAGCCAGTCTTGCGCGCGTTCCATGTGCGCAAGAAAGCTCTGTAGCTCTGCGCCATAAAGACGCGCGTACCCTGGCGCGCGCCGCGCGCGCAGAGCTTTTGCGCGAGCCGCGCGATCCATTCGTTCAACTGCGCGCTTGTACACTGCTTTGGTGCGGGCAGCCTTGGGCCCCATCGGCAGGGCATCACGAAGCTCGCGCACGCAATACGCGTCAGGACGCGCGGCCTGCGGCATGGCCTGCGGCATGGCCTGCGGCGTGGACGCGGGCGTAGTAGTGGTAATGGCGGTAGCGTCAGCGGTGCGTGCACCAGAGAGGGACATGATTTGGGATTGTGGTGTGCTGTACACTGATTTAGTAAGCCATATGTCCGCGCGCGGTTACCCACGCATGGGGCGTGCCGCGTGGCTTGCGGGGTTTACTTGCTTGTCGGTAGCAGACCAATCTTACTTGCGCAGGCTTGCGGACACAGACCCTTTCAATCCCTTGAGTGCCACATCACACCCGCACGTTCCGCCTTCCACAAATGAATCGGTTACTGGATTTTGGTAGTTACAACAAGATTCAGGGCACCGGCCAAGAAGAGCACGCAGCATTCCAGCAATGCTGGCGGGAACTAGATAGTACTCGTGGTCAGAGAGCGAAAGAGCGCGCACGTCTATGGCTCCAACATCCTTCAGCCAGCGCAGTGCATGTATGGCATCGCGTTCGGTAGTTGCAATGTTGCGAAGCGTACATTCTTCAACAGAGCTGTCTGCCAAGTCGCCAATGGAACCCAGTGACGTGCCTTCGTCGCGTTCAAAGCGGCGCACTTTGTGGTGTTTCTGCACAAACACGAGCACGTAATGCCGCTTCAAAGCAGTCAGACAACGGTGGGCCCAGCGTGTGTCGTAAATGTCAAACCAGCGACACGCAGCACCAAGCAGCGGAATGTCTGTGTAGAGATTGCTAACATCCCAAGCGCCGCCACGCTGCGCGCACATGTCCTGCAGCCGAGCTACAGACGACGGCACGCAGCAGACGTCGCCTGTCAAGGCAAACGCGTTTGCATCCGCGACGCCAATGCCAAAATACTGCGCTGCTTGAACAGCAGCCTGGGTAAAGGCAGCCTCGTTTTGCACAGGTCACCAGCCAACAGGGTCTCCGGTGGCAGCCTTCAGAAGAGCGGCGATATCCGCAATAGCGCCAATGTGATCGGGATGCGCCCAAGTGCCTTCTTCCGCACTGTCCATATCGCAAAGGATAGCGGCAAGCGAGGAAACGCCCGCGCCCTTGTCGACTCGTGAAGAGTTGGCCATTGTAAAGTCAAGTGTGCGCTGGCTACACTTGAAGTCTCAACGCAGGGCAAGGAACAAGCGTAGTCACAAGTGCGCAACAAATCTTTGCCCAAGGCTGTTTGCTCGCCATATTTGGAAATGTCACAAGCACTAGCGCTGCGCAAAACAAAACGGGTTTGACCATGTGCTTGAGTGCAATAAGTCATATGTATGCGCGTCCTTACCCACGCATGGAGCGTGGCTCGCGCGCTTGCCGGCTTTACTCGGTCTTGGCGGCGTCGGGGCCGTCGTGCGGAACTTCAATGCGCACGCCGCGCGGGCGGCACAAGTGGCACAGAGCAATGCACAGCGTGCATATGCCTGCAAGCAGCAGCGTGACAGCAAGGAACAGTAGCACGCCGTAGATTGTCAAGCTTGTGAGGGTAGACACGAGCGCGTCCGTGTCGATCAGCGTGGACGTGTCAATCTCATTGCCGCACGTAGGACCGTCAAAGCCCGTCGCACACGCACAGCGGCACACGGGCGGCGAAACGGTCGTGTCCAGCACAAACGTGCCCCCGTTGTCGCACGTAAATCCCGGGCAAGTCAGCACGCAAAAGCCAAACGCGTCGCATTCACCGAGACGCGATGCGCACGGCGTGCCGGTTGGGCGCGGTGCAAACGTGCAACCCGATGCAGCGGGAAAGCCGGGCGGGGCGGGCGGGCCGGGCACGCACGGGCCTAGCGCGGCAACGCACTCGCGCGGTGGCGTGCACGGGTCAAACGTGCCGCCGCACACGCCCGACGAACAGAACGGTGAAAGAATGCAGCGGTTGCCTGCATTGCACGGCGTTCCTCTCGGCCGTTCAAACAGCGCGCATCCGCCCGTTACATTGCAGCCTGCAAAGCGGCACGCGTCTGCGGGCTGTGGGCAGATGTTTGACGGCGGCACGCACTCGCCGGTAAAGCACACGCCCGTCGCCGGGCACTGCGCACCGGGTGGCGCGCCCGTAGGGCATGCGCCACCATCAGGGCCGGGGACTTCAACGCACAGCCCGGTCGTGGCCGAGCAGGCGACGGCCTCAATGCACGGGCGCCCAGTCAGCGCGCAAATGACCGGTGCACCGGCCACGCAGATTGGGGCGCCAAACTGGTCTGCGGCGCACGCGTCACCGATAGTGCACAAGTCTCCGTCCGTGCAAGGCGTGCCCGGCGGCTGCGCAGCAAAGCGGCACGCGCCCGACGACGGATCGCACGCTGCAGTGCTGACGTTGGCGCACGGCACGGCCGCGCCAAAGAACGAGCAGTTGACGCGCTCCGTGACAAGGCAGTTACCGGCAAGACATGCCTCGTCAATCACACATGCGTCGCCGGCGCGCGCGGCTTGCGAGCACGACGCCCCATCGGCAAAAATGACCGCACGGCACGTCGGACTGAGCGTCAGCGCAGCAAGCAAAATGTTGCGCGGCGCAGGCGAGCCAATTGGCGCGGACACGGGCGGCCCAGAAACTGCACTGATGCACAGACTCGAGTTGCAAAAGCCGAAAACGGACTGGTCTGGACACACGTTTGCTGGTGGCGCAGCGGTGCAGTTTGCGTCGGACGCGCACACACCAACGTAATTGGGCGCAGCGCCGCAGGCCGAGACGCACAGCGAGCCCGTGCCCACTGCGCCGGTGCACGCGCCCGTTGCGGGCACACACGCGCGGCACGTCGTTTGCAAGCAATAATCGTTAATAGTCTGTGTTGCAATGCAAAAGCCGTTGCCGTTGCACGCGTCGCCGGTCGTGCACGCGCTGGCGTCCGAGCAGATGGCGCCGTTGGGCGCGCGCGTAAAGTTGCATATGGAAAGTGAGAGCGTGCCAAAGAGGCGCGATGTCAGCTCTTCATCAAGACGCGAAAGCGTGGCAATAAACGGCGCCGTCGACAGCTGCGCAGGCGGCAGCTCGGGATTGGACGTGACCGTAAGCGGGCGAACGGCGCAGCGCATGTTGTAGCAGTCACCGTTCACGACCGGGTCGGGCTGCGTTGTGCCAAGCGAGGCAAAGCAATCGGATTGTGTAAACGGCGCGCCGACGCAGGCTGCGCTTGCGTTGCACGTGCCAATTTCGCCAATGATGCAGCCCGTGTAGCACGTCTGACCGGGCGTTACAATTGGGCCGTCGCACAGGCCAGACCAGCGCGCGCACTCGCGGCAGCGCAGGCGGCGGCAGCTTGCGTCCGAGCTTGCGCGCGGTGCACACACGCCTGGCGCGATGCATATGGCGTTCGACTCGCACGCCGAGGCCGGGTCGCACGGCGCGCCAAGCGCGAGCGGTGTTGCGTGCGAGTCTGCGACGACGTAGGCAAGCCCGTCGATAAGGTTGGGAAAGCCCGTGCTGGTCTGACCGCCTGCGCACGCGGGGTAGCCGGGCACGAGCGGCGTGCACGCGGGCGTTGGCCAGAGCGCAAGCAAGTTGGCGTCAAAGTACAGCGGTTGCGCGCTCGGCCCCATCGCCGGCGGCGGGCTCGTGGGCGGGCTGGGCGGCGGCGGTGGCGCAAGCGGCGGCGGAGGCGGCGACGGCGGCGGCGGAGACGGGGGCGAGGTCGTAAGCAGGCTTGCGCAGCGGTCTTCAATGCTGTACGTGCCCAAGTAGCCGGACGGGTCGCATTCGCGCGTGTACGACGTGCCGCCGCCGCTTGTGCAGTCAACTGGCGTGTCGCAAGACCAAGCGGATACCGAGTAGGTGGTTGTGTAACAGCAAAACGACGTGAACGTTGGCGGCGGTGGCGGGCTCGGCGGCGGCGGCGGTGGCGATGGGTTGACAGGACCAACGCTTGGACCGCGCCATGGCTGCCCGATTTGCGAGCGACACCAAGTCGCGGCGCACGGGTCGTTGCGCGTGGGCGCATAGGCAACGTCCCACACGCCGTCGCACACGCGCCCGGTGCAAATGCCTGTCACGACAGACACGTTGGACGGGCGCACGGCACGCAGCGCGTCAACGATATCGGGTCGCGAGGCCGAGGCGTACTCGAGGCGCGCGTCACACGGCAGGCTCGGCAACGGCGTGCCAAACTCGGCAATGCACGACGGGCAGTACGGCAGCGCCGCGACAAGCGCGGCAAAGGTCGCGTAGGGTGCGCCACCGATCAGCACGCCGGGGTCGTCCTCCTCGGTGGCCCATGCCTGTGCCGAGGGTACGTTGTTGAAAAAGACTATAGTCGAGTCGCACGCGGTTGTCGGCTTGTACGGGTAGAAAAAGGGCACGTCGAGTCCGGCGCCCGGCAACGATCCCGCGATAAAGTCAAATACCGAGTCCGTCTCGAGAATGGCAAGTGCAACACAAACGGAAAATTCGTTAACAACACCTTGCACGCCGTAGATTGGATCAATGACAAGGCCCTGCCGCACAAGGTAGACAAAGCCCGGCGGGCAGATCGTGCGCCAGAGGTCATCGCGCTGGCGCGGGCTGGGTGGCACCAGTCGGTCGCCGTACCAGCGCGTAGCAACCACGGTGCTCGTGTACACGTTATTGCCAAGCGTGGCAATTGCGCCAACGTTTTCGGCGCTGCAGTTGGCCTCGGAGCTGGCAAGGGTGAAAGACAGCTCGTAATAAAGGTAGGGCGTGTTTGACACTTCGGTGCTTGGCACCGAGTAGAGCGCGCACATTGTCTGTTTTGCATGACACGGGCTGTAGCAGACTTGGTTCTCGCGCGGCACAGGATCGCCTGTGCAGTAGGGCAGGCCATCGCGCGTGTCGCAGTCTGCGCAAAAGTAAAGCGCACAATACTCGGCCTCGGCGGCCGTGCACAGGCCTGCCGCCGCCAGAGGCACCAGCGCGCCAAGTGCCAGCAAGAGCGCGAGCGCAAGCGCAAGCGCGGGCGCGGGCGCGAGCCGTGCGTGTGCGCGCATGCAAGACCTCTTGTACGCAAGTGCAGTCTAAGTCACGGACTGTGACGCGTCCATATGCGCGCGCTCGCGCGCGTCCCCCTCATAGGACAGGCTTGCTGGCTCTGCGTGCGCACGCGCATGCGCGTGCGCACGCGCAAGGCAGCTGGGCTGGTGATGGCATGGCACGTGCTAGCGACTTGGTAAAGAAAAACACTTCTAAGATCAATTATTAGTTATTATACGCTTTTTAATGCAGGCATGCCATAATGAACGCGCAATAATTAAAAAAACTATAAAAACCTTTATTTTATTAATGCCATAAC
>JANMGB010000384.1:0-1135 GCA_031374415.1 Burkholderiales bacterium | reverse complement strand
GCGTCGATTTTTGTGGAGGGTGCAGCCACGCGCGAGAAAGAGGTCGTCCTGCTGAAGGACAGGAAAGGCTACGCGAAATTGGCGCTCCAAACAGGCTCGCCAGTGCACCCGTGTTACGCGTTTGGGCAGAACCCGACGTTTTCAGTTTGGCCAACTGCAGGATCGTGGGCGCATCGCATGTCGAAGAAGTGGAGGATCTCTTTGATGCTCTTCTACGGCTTCTGGGGATTGCCGGTCCCGCGGCGGCAGAAACTGTGTCTGGTGATTGGCGCTCCGCTTGCCGTCGAACGCAACGCCAATCCGTCGCAAGCCGACATCGATTCGCTGCATCAGCGCTTCCAAAGAGCCGTGAGCGAGCTCTTCGAACGCCACAAGTCGTCGGTGGAGGGATACGAACAAAAGAAGCTCGACTTTGCTTGAATCGGGTCACTCAAACGTTTGAATCAACGCTTCGATCGTTCTCGCAGTCAACGTGCGCAAAGAGTCCATCTCCACGTCGACATCGTCAGACTCGACCACGCGCTGCCAGTCGTTGGCACCGATCAGTTTCGCCGCCAAGCGCGCGATCAAATGCTCAAACACGACGCACATGTGCTCGGCACAGCGCTTGCTCTCGTCGACTGCGATTTGCATCAGCTTGGCGTTGAGTGCTGCATTCTTTGCGGTGGCCGTCGCCCACGCCACCGTGCGCCACGCCAGCGCCGAATGACGCGCTTCGTCGCGCACGATGCCGGTCAGCACGGCGCGCTCCTCGTCGTCGACGACGTCGTTCTCGTCGACTTGCCGCGCGGCGGCAAACACGCTCAGCGTCTCGGCAATGCAGCCTTCGCGAAACGCCGCCTCGGCCAGCTCTTCGAGCGACTGCGGCACCAACGAGCTGATCGCATGACGCGGAAACGGCTCGGCGGTGATCGGGTGACCCGCAAATCGGCTCGCCCGCGCAAACGACTGCTCGGCGTGACGCACTTCGTCGGCGTTTGCTTTCGCAGCGCCGGTCAGCAGCGAGAACGGCGCGCCGTTGACCATCAGCTGCAGCGAGAAGGCGGCAAACGACGCCACTGACGCGTGCTCACCGAGACCTTGCGATACCCAGCGAGCGGCGCGCTCGTCGGCGGTTGACGCCGATGCGTTCGAA
>JANMGB010000267.1:0-2919 GCA_031374415.1 Burkholderiales bacterium | reverse complement strand
TGAGCGCATCCACCTCTGGCTGGCGGGCCTGCGCCCCATAGCGCCAAGAAAGCACCATGGCCGCCAGCACGAACAGGCCCACTCCCAGTGCGAAGATCAGCTTAGTCAACTCCATTTTCATCCTTGCTCGCAGTTGACTTTAGGCCCATCTAGGGCCTAAAGTCAAGCGTCAAGCCCTAGGGGCTAGACGGTTTGTGCCGGACCCTAGGGGTCCGAAGGCACTCTCTTTTGACTTACCCCGTCAAAAGAGAGTGCCAACCCATGCCATCCGGGCGTGCCGGGCGCTGCCAGCACACCGCCAGCCACGCCTTCAACACCACCGCCGCAACACCTCCCGCTGCCGCTCATCGTGCCAGCAGCGCCTACCGCCGGGAGCGGTCTCAAACGCTCATCGAAAATACGCTACAGCTTTCGCTTGGGATCAATGTTGGCTGGTCCTAAGAGGCGAGCGTCAGAAACCAACCATGGTTTCAAAACCACCGTGAATGGCGTAGCCCGCCCTGCAGCCTCAAGACGCTGGCCATTGGTGTGATGAACGGTAATCATTTTATCTTGAGGGCGAATCGCACCAGGCAGCTTACTACCATAGTCTGGATTCGGAAGTGTGAAACGCTCCATTGAGTTGAAATCGTAAAGGTCCGTGGCTGAAGCAAACCAAGATTTGAAGACACACCTTAGGTATGAAGAATTATGGACATGGTTTACAGATAGCTTGACCTTACTCTTTAGCTGAAACCCTCTTAGTGAGGATAATATATCACGATCCGCGTCGCTGCCACGCTCCTGAACGTACCCGATAGAAAATGCATTAGGAGTGTTATCACACAAGGTCTCAATTTCTAGATCTAACCAACCGCTTATTGGATCCCATTTCTTGAAACCATTGATTCCTTGAAGTCTTGGCAATAAACCGACCCACCTATCAGGAGAGCCTTCAAATTGTGCTTTCTTATTGGTCAAAAAAACATCACGGTGATATATTTGAGTTTCAAAAATTGATTGATGATGTTTTAAATGTGAAGGCGTTTCAAACTCATAAATCTTACCCCTCTCACGATTCAGAATCCATGTTCTAAGAAATTTCCCTGAGAGTGGGCTATCCAAGCTGGGAACCAATTTTTCACAACTGTCAGCTAACCGAAGATAAAATGCAGCCAACTCATCGATAGAAAGATTTTTCAAGTAATCCAAAATTACACCTCAATCAGTTCCATTAATTAATATTATTTACTTCTTTAGCGTAACGACGGGTCAAATACTGCGCAGCAGCATCCGTATCGAAGTCCACCTGAATGTGGTTAGGCAACGAGGACATCGCCACCCCAACGCGTAAGTCATAAAGCCCATCATCGGTTTGCACATAGGTATCTATCATGCTCGCATTGGGGCCAGCCGCCCCAGTTTGTGGACCCCCTTGACTTTTATCCTTGATCCAGTACCCAGCAGGCGCCCAACTGACAAGGACCACGTAGAAGTGATGACGTTTCATCCCCGGCTGGGGCTTGAGAGAATACGAGTAGCTCCGCCGCCCCTCGGCTGGAGGGATAGGGAGCAACTCAAACTTACGGCGTTGCGCAGGATTAGGAAATACGGTCTCTGGTGAGACAATCCTGTCGAACAAGTCTGCGGGAAGCTGCGCCTGAGCCTCAGAAGGTGTAGATGCGGGAGTCTCCGTCGCCGGTGGCGCTGCGTGTGATGCCCCCCAACTCGCGAGCCCGAGCCCTGCCAACAAAGCAACTTTGTAGATTCGATACCAAGCACGCATTTATTACGCCGCTGCCTTGTTGGCCGACAAATCCCAACCGCCAACATCATTCCCGATGTTGGCTGTGCCATCAGCCTTAGAGCCTTTGTGTTGCCAAACGATCTTGGCATATTTAAGAGTGAAGGTTTCCGTGGGCAGTCCGCTTGAGGGCACATTGGTCTCGGTACTGGCAACAATCGCATTGCTGAGCTTGATGGTCAGATAGTTGGTGCGAACAGACCCCGAAGCACGGAAGAATTGAACCTCTACGTCATAGGCATAAGCCGCCGAGCAGGCTTCCCACAGGTAGACGCTGGCCTTGTCTACATCCTTGGTGAAAAACATCGGCGCATGTTCGCAGCGCTCCGCCGAATGGCCGCCCGCCGTGGAGGCTGTGGCTGAGGTGGGTTGTTGAATGCCTTGCGACCAGGAGGTGACTTCCAGCCAATCCTTGTGGTCGGAGTCGGTCGACTCGCCAGGGATGTCTTTGGAATTGGTCTTCTTGGTGAACTTCAGATAAATGTCTTTCACTGGTGCTCCTTGGCAACGGCTTGATGAACCGAACACTCTACCCGACAGCAGGCCCCTGCTCCATCCCCCCCGATTCAGGGGGTGAGCCACGCAGGTCAATAGGCTTTATGTGAACTGATCGGGGTGACTACTCTAGTGCGTGTGTGTCAAATTCTAGAGTTTTGCTCTACACTGAACCTTGTTCTTGTCAAGCAGGAGTAGCCAACATGCAAACCCATCCGAAAACCATCGACCATGGCACCTTGCGCCGCCTGGTCGATGCCGGGGCGCACATCGGCGCCGAGGTGGTCGGCGCCGTCGGTGGGTGGGGCGTTGTCATCAACTACGGGCGTGCCAGCCAGACGCTGGCCGTCACCCGAGGCGAGCCGCGCACCTTCCGCAAGTTCGAGACGCTGGCGGCCTACCTCAAGGATCTGGGCATCACCGATTTGCGTGTGCATACCGCCGCATTCGATCCTGGTGCGCCCAGCAAGCCCACCGACAAACGTAGTGAGTTGGCCGCTGATCGCATGAAACGCGCCCATGAGGCCGCAGCGCATGACAAGTGGTTTCGGGAACAGGTGGAAATTGGCTTGACTGAGGCCAACGACCCGGCCACCGAGTGGGTACCGCATGAGGTCGTGAAAGTGGACATGGCCCAGCAG
>JANMGB010000131.1:0-13380 GCA_031374415.1 Burkholderiales bacterium | reverse complement strand
CGCACCGCTGTCAATCATTCAGCAGTACATCCAGCAGCAGGATCGCCCCGACAACTGAAGCCGTCCTGCGGACGGCGCGCTATCCCCCTCCCCCCAATCCGGTCGGCTTCGCCTCTGGGCCGCTTCGCGGCCTACCGCAATCGATGGAGCCCCCCGCGCATTCGGTGGGGGGCACAACGAGCCCTGAAAACCGCCCCTCACATCCAAGCGCGGTCGTCAATCCACCACTTGCACGCCTTTGCCAAACGCCACATGGTCTTTGATGGCGGCGGCGGCCTCGCTGGGCTCGGGATAGAACCAGACCGCATCGATATTCATCTCGCCCTTCACCAGCAGGCTGTGATAGTAGGCTTGGCCCTTCCACACGCAACTGCTGCGGTGGTTGCTGAAGCTGGTGTACTCGCGCTTCAAGCTGGCCTGCGGGAAGTAGTGGTTGCCTTCAAGCACCACCGTGTCGTCGCTCTCGGCCACGACCACGCCGTTCCAAATGGCTTTCATGTGTTTCCTTTCTGTTGCCCTGCGGCGCTGTGGCCCACTGACCCCATCACGCAGGACTGGACACCGGGGCGTCCGGTAAGCGGCGCGGCCCCTTGCCGCTCCATCGATCCAAGACCAAGTAGATCACGGGCGTGATGTAGAGGGTGATGACCTGTGAGAACAGCAAGCCCCCCACCACCGCGACCCCCAAAGGTTGCCGTAACTCAGCCCCCGCCCCCCAACCGGCTGCAATCGGCAAGGTGCCCACGACGGCCGCCAAGGTGGTCATCATGATGGGGCGAAAGCGCTTGAGACAAGCCTCACGGATGGCCATGGCGGGCGCCATGCCTTGCTCGCGCTGTGCTTGCAGGGCAAAGTCGATCATCATGATGGCGTTTTTTTTCACGATGCCGATCAACAGCAAAATGCCAATGGTGGCGATGAGGGTGAGGTCCATGCCAAACAGGCGCAGGGCAATCAAGGCGCCCACGGCGGCAGAGGGCAAGCCCACCAAAATGGTGATCGGGTGAATAAAGCTCTCGTACAGGACACCCAACAAGACGTAGATCACCACCAGGGCCGTGATCAATAAAATGGCTTGCCCGCCTTGGGCGTCTTGAAACACCGCCGCGTCTCCGCCGTAGCTGGTGAAAATGCTGGGGGGCAGTTGGATGTCGGCGCTGGCCCGGGAGATTTTCTGGGTCGCCACGCCCAAGGGCACACCGGCGGCCAGGTTGAATGACAAGGTGATGGCCTGCAGCTGCCCCTGGTGGTTCACTGCCGTGGGGCCCACGGTTCGTTTGACCTTGGCAAAGCTGGACAAGGGCACCAGGCCACCCGCCTTGCTGCGCAAGCTGATGCGGGTGATGGCGTCGGTGGCTTGGCGGTAGGTGTCGTCGGCCTCCAAAATAACTTGGTAGCTGTTGGATGCCGTGTAGATGGTGGAGACCTGCCGGTCTCCAAAGGCGCTGTAGAGCGCGCTGCGCACGTCGACCATCGTGACACCCAGCACGGCAGCACGCTCGGCATCGATGTCCAGGGTGGCTTGCAGGCCGCGGTTTTGGCTGTCGCTGGTGACGTCGCGAAAGGCTTCGTCCGCGCGCAAGGCGATCTGCAGCTTGGTGGCCCACTCGTTGAGGGCGTCGGCGCTGACGCTTTGCAAGGTGTATTGGTAGCGCGCCTTGCTTTGCCGGCCGCCCAGCTGCAGGTTTTGCACCGGGCGCAAAAACACAGCGATCCCGGGCACCGTGCGGGCGCGCTTGCGCAAACCCTCGAGCACGGCCGGCATGTTGGCACGCTCGCCTTTGGGTTTGAGCACAATGAACATGCGGCCGTTGTTGGAGGCCGAGCTGCCGCCGGTGAACGAGGTCAGGTCTTTGATGGCCGGGTCTTGGCGCAGCACCTCGGCCATGCGGTCTTGCAACTCGAGCATTTTGGTGAACGACACGTCTTCGCTTGCTTCGGTGGTGACTTGAATTTGCCCCACGTCTTCCTCGGGGAAAAACCCCTTGGGTATGGTGTTGAACAAGAACGCGGTCAATGCAAAGCTGGCCAGGGCCACCCCCAGGATGACGGGGCGATGGGCCAAGGCCCAATCCAGGCTGCGCTCATAGCCCCGTTGGGTGGCCCCGAAGAGGGCCTCGAACCACGCCGTGGCCCAGGACTCGCGGGCAGGCGCATGGGCGTCTTGGGCCGTCAAAAATCGGCTGGCGAGCATGGGGACCAAGGTCAAGGACACCAGTGCCGAGACTAAAACCGACAAGGCAACCACCACGGCAAACTCTTGGAACAACAGGCCGATGGTGCCCGGCATGAAGAAGATGGGGATAAACACAGCCACCAAGGAGACGGAGATCGAGACGATCGTGAAGCCCATCTCGCGTGATCCTTTCAAGGCGGCACGCAGCGGGTCAAGGCCTTCCTCCATGTGGCGCACGATGTTCTCCAGCACCACGATGGCATCGTCAACCACCAGCCCCACCGCCAGCGTGATGCCAAGCAAAGAGACGTTGTCCAGCGTGTAACCCAAGGCGTAGAGCAAGCCCAGGGCACCAATCAAAGAGATGGGGATGGTGATGGCCGGGATGAAGGTGGCCATGGCGCGCTTGAGAAACAGAAATATCAACAGCACCACCAGCAGCACCGTCAGTGCCAAGGTCAGGTTGACGTCGTGAATGGACTCGCGAATGGACAAGGAGCGGTCGTTGACCGGGGTGATGTTGATCGACGCGGGCAGTTGGGACCGAAATTTGGGCAACATGGCGCGGATGTTGTCGACCACCTGGACCGTGTTGGCGTTGGGCTGGCGCTGCACGGCGAGGATGATCGAGCGCTCACCGTTGTAGCTGCCCGAGGTGCGCACGGTTTCAAAGCTGTCCAGCACCTGGGCCACTTCTTTGAGCCGCACGGGCTGGCCATTGCGGCTGGCGATGATGGTGTCTTGCCACGCTTGGGCGTTGGTGAGCTGCCCGTTGGCTTGCAGGGTGAGAGTTTGGGCCGGGCCGTCAATCGTGCCCAGCGGCGCGTTGTCGTTGGCGGCCTTGAGTGCGGCACTCAACTCGTCCCAGCTGATGTTGCGGGCATGGAGCAGATCAGCGTTGGCACGCACCCGCACCGCAAAGCGTTTTTGGCCAAACACATTGACCTGCGCCACGCCCTCGATGGTGGACAAGGTGGGACCGACCAGGCTCTCGGCATAGTCATTGAGCTCCGACAAGGGCATGGAGGGCGAGTTCATGCTCATGAACAATATCGGCGCGTCTGCGGGGTTGACCTTGCGGTACGAGGGCAACTGCGTCATGGCCGTGGGCAGTGAGCGCTGCGCTCGCAGCAAGGCGGCTTGCACATCGACGGCGGCGGCGTCCACGTTGCGGGTGGGCGTGAACTCCAGGGTGATCTGGGTGTTGCCCAGGGTGTTGACGGAGCTGATCAGGTTGATGCCGTCAATGGTGGAAAACTGCTTCTCCAAGGGCAGGGCCACGGATGAGGCCATGATGTCAGGCGCAGCACCTGGAAGTGAAGCCGAGACATTGATCACCGGGGTGTTGAAGCTGGGCAACGCCGCCACGGGCATCTTGCTGTAGGCCAGCAAGCCGCTGAGCACGGCCGCGGCCGACAGCAGCACGACCATGATGGGGCGCCGAATGGAGAGTTCGGACAAGTTCATTGCGATGGGCTTTCAGGGTTTGATGGGCGCGGCATCGGCCTGACGCACCTTGCTGCCCGCACGCAGGTTTTGCTTGCCGTCGAGCACCACGGTCTCGTCGCCAGTGAGGCCGTCGACCGCCGCCACCGTACCTGATTGGCCGAGCAGCTTGATTTTGCGCGGCTGCGCGGCACCGTCTTTGTCCACCACGTACACGATCAGGCCGGTGGGGCTGGCGATCAAGGCGGCCAGGGGCAGCTGCCAGGCCGCAGGCAAAACATCGACGGTGACACGCACGGTGGCCGATTGACCTGGCCACAGCAGCAGCTGGCTATTGTCAAACTGCGCTTTCGAGCGCACACCGCCAACAGCCGCGTCAATCGTGCTGTCGATGAAGCTCAAGGTGCCTCGAACTGCCGTCTGCGCCCCCGCCGCCAACGCCTCCACCGTCACGGCCCCTTTGGCGCGGCGCAGCCGCACGGGCTGCAACAAGTCTTCAGGCAGCGTGAAGCTCACACTCACCGGGTCCATGCGGGTGATGGTGAGCATGGGGGTGGCGCTGGCATTGGCGAGCACCAAGGTGCCCGGATAGGCGCCGATGGCGCCGATGCGACCATCGATGGGCGCACGCACGGTGTTGTAGCTGAGGTTGACCTCGGCCGCGCGCAAGGCCGCTTGGTTGGCCAATACAGCGGCTTGCAAGCCGTCCGCCTGGGTCAAGGTGGTGTCGACAGCGCTTTGTGACAAGAAACCCTGGGCCACCAACTCACGACTGCGTTGCACCTGACGGCTGGCGTCTGCCAGGGCGGCCTGGTCACGGGCCAGTTGGGCACGGGCTTTGTCCACATTGGCGCGCTCGGCACGGTCGTCCAAGGTGAACAGCAACTGGCCTGCCCGCACGAAGTCGCCCTCTTTGACGTGCACGGCCTTCACCGTGCTGGTGGTCTGGGCCCGCAGATCAACGCTGCTCAACGCGGTCACGAGGCCGGTGGCCTCCAGCACGATGGGGAAGTCACCGCGCGTGGGCTTGACGGTGCTGACCGCGACGACCGGCGGGCCTGCAGGAGCTGCCACCGGAGCCGCACGCCCCACCCCGCTGAGCCACGCCCAACCCGCGCCTGCCGCCAGGACAGCCAGCAAAAACCACCAGCCCCAAACCACACGGCCTGATCGAGAACTCAATGCACTCTCCTTGATAGCCCCCGAAGAGGACTCTGAGTTTCTGGGTGGTGACCCGACTCACCGAAACCGGCCAGGCTGCAATTCCGTGGTCGATAGCGCACAAGGGGATGCTATGGGCGCGGTTCAGAGCGATGTGTGCTCCGAGCCCGCCACCCTCTCCCCAGCCCTCTCCCTGAGGGAGAGGGCTGGGGAGAGGGTGCTGCTTGCGACACATCACCTTGAATCGCACACAGATGCTACCAAAGCCGATGGTTTGCGACAGGCATTTCGGCCGAGCCCGCCAACCGGGGTCAGTTCGACGATGACACGCGACGCTCGAACCCATGTCTCACCATCCCCCAAAAGGGGGATACCTGAGATCGCAGTTCCAAGGGGAAAATGGAACTTTTTGGAATGCAACTCATGAACAAACTTTGGGCAGGCTTGGCGTTGGCGGTAACGGTTTTTGCAGCTGGATGCGGTGGGGATGACGGGGATGGCGAAGGCGGTCAATGTGAACCTTGCCGCGGCGGAAGCTCACAATGTGACGCGGGTCTCCAATGCTCAAAGTTCATCAGCAGTGGCAAAACCATTGACCTCTGCGCGACCCGAGAAACCCAAGTTTGCGATAAATAATGCGTTAACTCTGCAGTGCAGCCAGTCGGTCTGGGGTGCCTACATCGGCCCACAGGCCCTGGTAGAGCTCAGCGCCCATGCGCCCTTGGGCCATGGCGCGGTCAAGGTAGGGCTTGAGAGGGGCCTTGGTGCCCCAAGGCAGGTCAGCCATCAGCTCGGTGACAAAGCTGGCGTGCACCAGGGCCACGCAAGACCAGGTCAAACGCTCACCGTCTTGGCCTGTTGTGGCCAGACCGTGCTGAATGCCGAAGTCGCCCCTCGGGTGCTGGGGGGGGTTGGGAACCAACCACAGGTGGATGCGTTCTCCAGACGATAAAAACCTGGTGAGGGCGTCGGCTGAAAATGCAAATTCAGGGAGGTAGACATCCCCTGCCACGTACCAAAATGCTTCGGGCGCATGAGGCCCCGTCAGCACAGGCAGCATGGCTTTCTTCAAGCCGCCAGCAGTCTCTAGCGCCCCCCCGTGGTCACGCCCTTCCTGGGAATAGGTGATCTGGACGCCCCACCTTGAGCCGTCGCCCACAACGCTCACAATTTGCTCTTCCAGCCAGGCCGTATTGATGACCAGGTGCCGCACACCCGCCCTCACCAGCGCCTCAATGTGCCACTCGATGAGAGGCTTGCCACGCACACGCAGCAAGGGCTTGGGGGTGTGGTCGGTCAGCGGGCGCATGCGCTCGCCTCGGCCGGCGGCCAGAATGATGGCGTTCACGTCAAGCTTGCTCCGGTTGGATGCCCTGCCCTGCGGGCAGAGCGCAGGCGGCAACCGATCAGCGCTTGCCGCATTCTGACAAATAGGCTTTACGCTCATCGCCCTTGAGGCCCTTGGTTGCAGCCTCTTTGCTGCACGCGCCGAGCTTTTGGCCTTGCGTTTGCGAGGCGGCCGGGTCGGGGGCTGGCGCTGCGGCCGGCTTGGCCTTCAGACACTCATTGACATAGGCCTGGCGCTCTTTGCCTTCGAGCATTTTCGCACCCGCGTCTTTCTGGCAAGTGGTCATTTTGTTTTGCTGCGGTGTGGGGGCCTTGTCGTTGGCCCAGACGGGGCCGACGAGTCCTGCCAACATCAAACAAAGGGGAAAAAATGAGCTGCGCATGGAAGTCTCCGGGGCGGTTAAAACCCGCAGCATAGTCCTGAATTCGCCTGCCTACAAAATGCGCCTTGGGTGGGCCATGGCTTCGTGGGCGGCATGCAGGCGCCTTACCAGCACGCGAATGAACGCTTCATCAAACAAGTGCCGGCAGTTGGGATTGACCTGGGCCAGGGTTTCGGGCGTGAAGGAAATCGTGGTCACGTTGTTGGTCACGATCACGTCGGTGCTGTGGCGGCGCAGCTCAGGGTTGGGCGCCAGGTAGGCCATTTCACCCACCGAGGTGCCCGCCCCCAACTGGGCCACTTTTTTGCCATCACGAAAGACCTCCACATCGCCCTGCGCAATGATGTGAAACGTGCGCCCCTCTTCACCCTTGCGGTACAGCGCATGACCAAAACTGAAGCGCTGCCATTTGGCCCGGTGAACCACCTCCCACAACTCGACATCGCCAAATTTGGAGAAAAAATCCAGTTTGCGCAGCAGGTTGAAGCGCTCTGAATCGAGCATGCCCTGAATCTGGCCGCGCGGCACTTGCTGCTTGCTGATGAGCTGGGAAAGGGCTTGCGCAAAATGCTCCCAGTTGCCATGCCGCTCATCGGGTTTTTTTGACAGGGCTCGTTGAACGAACTCGTCCACGGCGGGTGCCAGACCCGAGCGAAGGGTGGTCAAGGGCGTGGGCGTGACGTTGAAAATCTGATGCATCATGGTGGACTGCACCTGCCCATCAAACGGGGGGCGCCCTGCAATCAGGTGGTACATCACCGCAGCCAGTGAGTACATGTCGGCCCGGCAGTCCAGCGTGGTGCCATCGAGCTGCTCAGGCGACATGTACGCCAGCGAGCCCACACGGTAGACCTGCGTCACATCGGAGGCCAGGTTCAACGCACTGCCAAAGTCGGAGATCTTGATGTCGGTGATGTCGCCGTTGTTGTTCAATACCGTCAGCAGGTTGGCGGGCTTCACGTCTCGGTGAATGAGGCCCTGGCGGTAGACGTAGCTCAGGGCCATGGCGCACTTGAACGCCAACTCAACAATCTGGTCCAAGGGCAACAATTGGTCTGAACGGCAATGCGGCCGCAAGGTCGACCCCGCCACGTACTCCATCACCAAATACGGGGCCACCGGGTCGTCCACCGCATCAAACAGCTTGACCACATTGGGGTGCTGCAAGCGCCCCACCAAGGCGGCCTCGGCTGCAAAAGAATGGGTTCCATCGGGCAGAAAATCACCCCCCGCCAAGGGCTTGACCCGCTTGATCGCCACCGTGCGATCCTGAAAATCATCGCGGCACAAAAACACTTCGCTGGTGGCCCCATCACCGATTTTGTTGAGCACCCGATATTTGCCTATTTTGTCGGGCAAGCCCGGCGCGCGCTTCGGTGGCTCCAGGTCCAGGGGCAGGTCCACGCTCTTGAAGCTGGAGCCCGCGGCTTTGGGCGGCTGTGTTTTCACCGCACGCGGCAGGATGCGGGGAGGCTGGCCAGGAGGGCGGGTCGCGGGTGGTGGCATGCAATCAGTCCTGAAGTCAGTGGGTTGCGCCTGCCCCCCCTCTGGGGAAGACCGGCCGCCCACACCAAGTGTGATTTTCTCACTGTCCCGGGGGTGACAGGTGGGTCGAACAAGCCCTGGTTTGGGGCCTATTCTTGGGCCTCCAGCGGGCCTGCTTGCCCTTGCTTCGCCTCGGAGGCCGGGCTGGCGGGAAGTGTCAACCACTGCTGCCCGGCAAAACGCGTGCGTTTCGGGTCGGGGTCCACGGGTCGAATCCACACCTCTTGAATTTGCGCGGGGAAACGCGCCTGCAGTTCAGCAAAGCTCTCAGGGTCGCGCTCGCCGTCGTCCCCCACCAAGGTAAAGCGCACCCCAGGATAGGCGGCAAAGATGGCCGAAATACGCCGCACTTTGTACGCTTGCTGGTCGCGCAAAGGGTCAGCCTGTGCGCTGTACACCTCTTTGAGCTGCAGCACCCCGCGCGGAAAACCGTTGTGCTGCAAAAAGCGCCGCACGCTGTCGCTCAACTGGCGCGGCGTGGCCGACACGTAAAACACGGGGCTCGCCTGAGGGTGGGGGTTGCGTTGCAACCACCCCGCATACAGCTCAGACATGCCCGCTACTGGCTCACGTGACTCGGGCGGCAAGGTCAGGCTGTTGCGCAATAAGCGTCGCTTGCTCAACACTTGACTCACCAAAATCGTGTCGTCAATGTCAGAGATCAGGCCCCAGGTGTTGCGCGGGTCGTGCACCAAGAGCCCGGCTGACGCGGCGTCAGGGCTGGGGGCTGGGGTGGTGTGGATGTCGTGCCAACCTGGCGACAAGGGCAGCGGGTGATTGGACTGCAAGGACCAGTAGCCTCGCTGGTCGGCCCGGCTGGACCAACGCATCGAGCCCACAGCCCATTGCACCGCGCCTTCCTCACCCCGCGTGAACAACAGCCGCGTGGTGCGGTACAGCGTTTGGGCCACGCCACTGCCGGCTTGGGCGGGTCGGCGCGCCTCGGTCAATCGACCTGAAAAATGATAGCCCTCAGGGGTGGCCCAGGCGTCGTCCAGAATGGTTTGCATGAACTCATTGCCAGGTAGGCCGACCTGAGTCGGGTTTGCAGAGGGGGGCTCGTCAGCAGGCGCAGCCGACGCGGTAAAGCCTGCGCTTGCCAACACGGCACTGGCCACCTGGATCAGGTTACTCCTGCGCTTCAAGGTCGTCATGTGGGACAGGAGGTGGCGCCCGCAAGCTGCCCACCAGACGCGCCGCAATGTCTTGGGCAGCAAAGGGCCTGGCAATGCGCAGGGCGTTGTCGCGCAGGCGGCTCATGCGGGGGGTGTCGGCCAACCAGCGCTGCAGCTGCCACGCGGCGTCGCCCACGTCGTGCAAACGCACGGCCGCACCTTCTTCGAGGAGGTAGTCGCTGTTGCGTTGCTCTTGGCCCGGAATGGGCGTCACCAAGGCCATCGGCTTGCCCTTGGCCAGGCTCTCGGTGGTGCTCAGCCCACCGGGTTTGGTGACCACCAAGTCCACCGCGTCCATCCACTCATGGATGTTGTTCACAAAGCCCAGCACCGTCACGGGCACGCCCATGCGAGCGGCCAAGGTGCGGCACTCGGCTTCCAGCTCAGCGTTGCGGCCGGCCACCACCACCAAGCCCAAGCCGTTGTCTTGATCACCAAACGACTCGAGCATGGCCTGCAAGGGCCCCACCCCAAACCCGCCAGACATCAACAAGGCGGTGGGCCGTTCAGGCAGGCCCAGGGCGGCACGCGCCTGCGCAGCAGGCCGGTGTTGGGCGAACGCCGGGTCCACCGGAATACCCGTCACGCTGATGCGCTCTGCCGCCACGCCTTTGCGCTGCAACTCACGCGCACCCAACTCGGAGGCCACATGGTAGTGGTCAATGTGCGGGTAGACCCAAAATGCATGCGGGCTGACATCGGTGATGACGGCATGCACAGGGGTGCTGATTTTTCCGCGGCTTTTGAGGTCTGACAGCAGCTCAAGGGGCAGGAAATGCGTGCACAAAATCGCCTGGGCCTCGGCCTGGATCAGCATCTGTCCAAAACTGCGGCTGTTGACTTTGTCAAAGGCCAGGCGGGCGCGGTTGGTCTTGCTCTGGGCAGGCTTGACCACGTCATAGCGCTCGTACAACGCGCCCCACACTTCGGGCGCACGTTGAACCAACTCGATGTAGGCCTTGACATACATGCGGCGAAAAAAAACACTGGTGCAATCCAGCGCATCCAACACCTGGTGATCAGGGTACGGGCCTTGAGACAAAGCGGCCGAGACGGCCTGCGCCGCTCTCGTGTGGCCCGCACCCGCCGTGGCGTGGAGAATCAGCAAAGGGGCACTGCGCACAGACGGTAGATCAGACATGGGTGCGTGAGGGCCTGTTGTGGAAGTCATCGGCGTTCAACGAGCCTACACAGGCTGGCTTGATGAAATGAGACCCTGAAGTATGCCGTGTGCAGGGCCTCCGAGCCAAGACCATCACCCTTGCTTGCGTGCGTCCAGTGTCTCCCAGCGTCCCATGGCGCTCAGCAGCAGGGCATCGATTTCAGCGTAGCGCGCTTGGGCCTGCATGGCACGCTGAGGGTCGGTGCTGTAGAGCTGGCCATCGGCCAACAATGCGCTCAAGCCGGACTGCTCCTTCTCCAGGGCCTCGATCTGCTCGGGCAATTGGGCCAGCTCACGTTGTTCTTTGAAGCTCAGTTTCACTTTGCTGGCGACCTTGGGGGCGCCACCCGCGAGGGGCTCTTTGCGTGCGGGGGTGGCAGCACTGACCACGGTCGATGGCGCGACCTCACGCGCGGCACGGCCGCGGGCCTGTTGTGTCTTCAGGTCTTGGTAGCCGCCTTCATATTCGCGCCATAAACCGGGTGACTCATCACCCTCCCAGGCAATCGTGCTGGTGACCACGTTGTCCAAAAACCGTCGGTCATGGCTGACCAAGAACACCGTGCCGCTGTAGCTCTGAAGCAACTCTTCCAGCAGCTCAAGGGTGTCGATGTCCAGGTCGTTGGTGGGCTCGTCGAGCACCAGCACATTGGCGGGCAAGGCAAACAAACGCGCCAACAGCAGGCGGTTGCGCTCACCCCCACTCAGCGTGCGCACGGGAGAATTGGCCCGCTCGGGTGAAAACAAAAAATCGTTCAGGTAGCTCATGACATGCTTGCGTTGCGAGCCGATCTCGACCCACTCACTGCCGGGGCTGATGGTGTCGGCCAGCGTGGCGTCGAGCTTGAGCGTGCTGCGCATTTGGTCGAAGTAGGCCACCTCCATGCGGGTGCCCTGGCGCACGGTGCCGGAGCTGGGGGCCAGCTCGCCCAAAATGAGTTTGAGCAGCGTGGTCTTGCCTGCCCCATTGGGGCCGATCAGGCCCACCTTGTCACCGCGCAGCAAGGTCGCATTGAAGCCCTGCACGATGGGCGGGGCCGTGGGACTCCAGCGCAAACACACATCACGCAGCTCGGCCACCAGCTTGCCACTGCGCACCCCCGCGTCGACCTCCAGGCGCACTTGGCCGAGTGAATCGCGGCGTGCGACGCGTTGCGTGCGCAGCACCTCCAGCCTGGCAATGCGCGCCACGCTGCGCGTGCGGCGGGCCTCCACGCCTTTGCGAATCCAGACCTCCTCTTGGGCCAACAGTTTGTCGGCACGGGCGTTGGCGAGGGCTTCTGAGGCCAATTGCAGCTCTTTGCCCGACTCGTATGCGCTGAAATTGCCCGGGTAGCTGCGCAACTGGCCGCGATCCAGCTCGATGATGCGGGTGGCCACAGCGTCCAGAAAATCGCGATCATGGGTAATCAGCATCACGCTGCCCTTGAAGGCACACAGCAAGCCCTCGAGCCACGAGATGGAGTCCAGGTCAAGGTGGTTGGTGGGCTCATCGAGCAACAACACATCGGGCATGGCCACCAGGGCCTGCGCCAGAGCGACCCGCTTTCTCAAGCCGCCGGACAGCGTCCCCACCATGCGCGCGCCATCCAAATGCAAGCGGTCCAGGGTGGTGTCCACGCGCTGCTCCCAGTTCCAGGCTTCAAGCGCCTCGATCCGGGTTTGCAAGGCGTCAAGGTCGACGCCGTCTTCGTGGGCTTCATACTGGGCACGCAGGGCTTTGGCCTCGGCCACGCCCTCGCTGACGGCGTCAAACACGTTTTGCGCGGGGTCCAGTACGGGCTCTTGGGCCACGTAGCGGATGCGCAGCCCCTGCGTCAATTGCAATAAGCCATCATCCAGCCGCTCCAGACCGGCGATGATCTTGAGCAGGGACGACTTGCCTGCCCCGTTGCGGCCAATCAGGCCCAGGCGCTCCCCCGGCTCGAGTGAAAAAGCAGTGCGGTCGAGCAAGGCCACGTGGCCGAAGGCAAGTTGAGCGTTGGACAGGGAAAGGACAGCCATGACAGTATGTGGGTTGGACCTGAGTGGGATGCAACTGCCGATTATGGGTGTTTGATGAACTATGGAATTAGAAAAATGAACCGTGAGGCTGGCCACTCCCTCGTAGCAAACGAGGCTCATGGCGTGCTGCGGGCCACGCGTGGGCTGCTGTTGTGCGGTGTGGTGGTCGCCTTGGTCGGCTGTGCGACCCGATCAGCGGACCGCGCCCCCAGCTCACCCCCCGACCTCAGCAAAGTGCCGGATGCGGTGCCCCGGGTTGAGCCCATCCGCCCCGGGGGGCCCAACAAGCCCTACCAAGTGATGGGCCGCAGCTATCAACCCTTTACAGAAGACATTCCCTTCAGCGAGCGCGGCATCGCCTCATGGTACGGCACGGCCTTTCACGGCAAGCGCACGGCCATGGGTGAGGTCTATGACATGTACGCCATGACGGCGGCCCACCCGACCATGCCCTTGCCCAGTTATGCGCGTGTGCGCAACCCGGCCAATGGCCGGGAGGTGGTGGTGCGGGTCAATGACCGCGGCCCGTTTCACCCCGGCCGCGTCATCGACCTGAGCTACGCCGCCGCACAAAAGCTGGATGTGCGTGGCGTGAGCCCGGTAGAGCTGCAACGTCTCACGAGCGACGACATTCGGCGCGGCCCGCCAGGGCCGATGCGGCCTGAATCGGATGGTCGGGTTGAGGCTCAAAACCTGGCGACAGAACAACAGTGACGGGTACCCCGTCTCAGTGGATTTGAAAGGTTGATTTCGCCAAAGCGAACAGGTGGCGCATGGGCAAGCTGAGCTTGCAGGAATGCAGTGCGCGGGCATAACGCTCCTGAGGCACCCTCCTGGATCCCCGCCTGCGCGCATAAGCGTTAACCTATATATTGCATTTATTTGAGGAATTTGCGATATTAGGCGCCCTTTGCTGAACGAATTCGGGAGCGGGCATGGCGAACGCGGGCAATGCGGCTGGGGAGTCTCGTGCGGATTTGG
>JANMGB010000130.1:0-6279 GCA_031374415.1 Burkholderiales bacterium | reverse complement strand
CGCACCGCTGTCAATCATTCAGCAGTACATCCAGCAGCAGGATCGCCCCGACAACTGAAGCCGTCCTGCGGACGGCGCGCTATCCCCCTCCCCCCAATCCGGTCGGCTTCGCCTCTGGGCCGCTTCGCGGCCTACCGCAATGGATGGAGCCCCCCGCGCATTCGGTGGGGTGCACAAGACGGCCGGTTCGGGCTGATCCGCGATGCCCAAAAGGGGGTATCAACCGCAATAATGGTACTGTACAAACATCCAGCTTTTGCCATAATGCAGCCCATCGAACCCCGGAGACAACCCCCAATGGACACCCCAGTCAAAGCCCTCAACCCCGCCCCCATCAACACTGAAAAAGTCAAAGCCTTGCAAGCGGCTCTGGCGCAAATTGAGAAGCAATTCGGCAAAGGCACCGTCATGCGCCTGGGCGAAGGCGAGGTGATTGAAGACATTGAAGTCGTCTCGACCGGGTCATTGGGTCTGGACATCGCGCTCGGTGTGGGTGGCCTGCCCCGTGGCCGCGTGGTTGAAATTTACGGCCCCGAGTCCAGCGGCAAGACCACGCTCACCCTGCAAGTGATTGCTGAGATGCAAAAGCTCGGCGGCACGTGCGCCTTCATTGATGCCGAGCATGCCCTTGACGTGCAATATGCGCAAAAGCTGGGCGTCAATCTCCAAGACCTGCTCATCAGTCAGCCTGACACGGGTGAGCAGGCCCTCGAAATCGTGGATGCGCTCGTGCGTTCTGCCTCGGTTGATTTGGTGGTGATTGACTCCGTGGCGGCCTTGGTGCCCAAGGCCGAAATCGAAGGCGAAATGGGCGACTCCTTGCCCGGCTTGCAAGCCCGCCTCATGAGCCAGGCCCTGCGCAAGCTCACGTCCAGCATCAAAAAGACCAACACCATGGTCATCTTCATCAACCAAATTCGCATGAAGATCGGCGTCATGTTCGGCAGCCCCGAGACCACCACCGGCGGCAACGCCCTCAAGTTCTACGCGTCGGTCCGCCTGGACATCCGCCGCATTGGCAGCATCAAAAGAGGCGAAGAAATCATCGGCAACGAGACCCGTGTCAAGGTGGTCAAAAACAAAGTGTCGCCCCCGTTCAAAACGGCTGAATTCGACATTCTTTACGGCGAGGGCATCAGCCGCGAAGGCGAAATCATCGACATGGGCGTCACTGCCAAGGTGCTTGAGAAAAGCGGCTCGTGGTATGCCTACAAAGGCGAAAAAATCGGCCAAGGCAAAGACAACGCCCGCGAGTTCCTGCGCGAGAACCCCGAGGTGGCTTTTGAGATCGAAAACAAAGTCCGTGAGGCGCTCGACATCCGCGTGTTGCCAGGTGGCGTCGTCTCTCCCGTGGTTCCTGGGGTTGAGGTGTGGGACGATGCCCCCAAGGCTGGCCGTGGCCGGGCAGTCAAGCCTGAGTGATGGCAGGGCGGGGCGCACTGATTGACCTCCTGCGCCCGCGCGCTTTGCGCTGGCTGGCCCAGCGTGAACAAAGCGAGGCCGAGTTGCTGCGCAAGCTGCAGCGTTTGGCGGCCACAGCCGCTGAGGCGCTGGACGAGCCCGAGATGCCTGCCGATGCGCAGGCGGTGATTGATGAGCTGATCACGTGGCTGCGCGAGCGCCACTACCTCAGCGACCAACGCTTCATTGAAAGCCGCCTGCGCAGTCGCCAGACCCGGTTTGGCGCGCAGCGCATTCAGCAAGAGCTGTCCCAGCATGGTCTGAGTTTGGGCGAGGCCGAGCGCCAGCACCTGGCCCAGACCGAGCTGCAGCGGGCCCATGCGGTTTGGGCTCGCAAGTTCGGCTCCGAGTTGCCCACAGACGCCGCAGCCCGTGCCACCCAGGGGCGGTTTCTGATGCAAAGAGGGTTTACAGGCGAGGTGATTCGGCGGGTGTTGAAAGGCGAGGGCGCGCAGGCGTCTGAATGAGGGTCGGCCATCACGGGGGAGGTCAATGCCAAGAAGTTGCCGACAACCCTGGGCGAGGGTGCGATTCAAGGTGATGTGTGCTGTGAGGCCGCTGCCCCAGAGGGAGCGGGGGCCAATACTCGCCATCCCCCAGCCCATGCTACATTGCGCGGCTGTAGCGCCTTTGGCGCGTCTGGCGGCCCCGTGCCCGTCATCTGCCGAACTCCATCCCTGCGGCCCGACAACTTTCGCCGCGGTAGCCCATTCTTGTTTCCCTAGAACCCTCAGTCCTCAGAGTCTATTTATGAAAATTCACGAATACCAAGGCAAAGAAATCCTGCGCCAGTTCGGCATTCCTGTGCCCCGTGGCTACGCCGCGTTCAGTGTGCTCGAAGCCAGCGAAGCGGCTCAAAAATTGGGCGGCCCCGTGTGGGTGGTGAAGGCGCAAATCCACGCCGGCGGCCGCGGCAAGGGCGGCGGCGTCAAATTGGCACGCTCCCTGGACGAGGTGAAAACGCTCGCTGGTGAGATCTTGGGCATGCAGCTCAAGACCCACCAAACCGGCCCTGAAGGCCAAAAGGTGCGTCGCCTGTTGGTTGAAGAAGGCGCTGACATCAAGAAAGAGTACTACGTTGCTGCCGTGACGGATCGTGGCACCCAGCGTGTGGCCATCATGGCCTCGAGCGAAGGCGGCATGGACATCGAAGAGGTCGCCCACGCCACCCCCGAGAAAATCATCAAAGTCTTCGTCGACCCGGCCGTCGGCCTGACCGATGCACAGGGCATTGAGCTGGCCAACGGCATGGGTGTGCCGGCTGCCTCGCAAGCCCAAGCCATCGACGTCTTCAAGAAGCTCTATGACTGCTACATGAAGACGGACGCCAGCCTGGCCGAGATCAACCCCCTGATCTTGGAAGGCAACGGCAACATCAAGGCCCTGGACGCCAAGTTCAACTTTGACTCCAACGCCTTGTTCCGTCACCCCGAGATCGTGGCCTACCGCGACCTCGACGAAGAAGACCCCGCTGAAATCGAAGCCAGCAAGTTTGATCTGGCCTACATCCAGCTCGACGGCAACATCGGCTGCTTGGTCAATGGTGCCGGTTTGGCCATGGCCACCATGGACACCATCAAACTCTTCGGCGGCGAGCCTGCCAACTTCCTCGATGTCGGTGGCGGTGCCACGGCCGAGAAGGTCACTGAAGCCTTCAAGATCATGCTGTCCAGCCCCAAGGTCAAGGCCATTTTGGTCAACATCTTTGGCGGCATCATGCGCTGCGACACCATTGCCGAAGGCGTCATCACCGCCTGCAAGGCCGTCAATCTGAAGGTGCCGCTCGTGGTGCGCATGAAGGGCACCAACGAAGACCTGGGCAAGAAGATGTTGAAAGACTCCGGTCTGCCTATCATCAGTGCCGACACCATGGCCGAAGCCGCGCAAAAAGTCGTGGCCGCCGTCAAGTAAACCGGGCGACGACCCTCAAGGAAAATTTCACATGTCCATTCTCATCAACAAAGACACCAAGGTCATCACCCAAGGCATCACCGGCAAGACGGGTCAGTTTCACACCCGCGGCTGCCGTGACTACGCCAATGGCAAAAATTGCTTCGTCGCGGGCGTCAACCCCAAGAAGGCGGGCGAAGACTTCGAAGGCATCCCCATCTTCGCGTCGGTCAAAGAAGCCGCCAAAGACACCGGTGCCACGGTCAGCGTGATCTACGTGCCCCCGGCTGGCGCAGCCGCTGCGATCTGGGAGGCCGTTGAGGCTGAGCTCGATCTGGCCATCTGCATTACCGAGGGCATCCCCATCCGCGACATGCTTGAGTTGCGCAACAAGATGACGCGCAAGGAAGCTGCTGGCGGCAAAAAGACCTTGCTGTTGGGCCCCAACTGCCCAGGTCTCATCACTCCTGATGAAATCAAAATCGGCATCATGCCCGGCCACATTCACCGCAAGGGCCGCATCGGCGTGGTCAGCCGCTCAGGCACCTTGACCTATGAAGCGGTGGCTCAGCTCACCGAAATCGGTCTGGGACAATCCAGCGCTGTGGGCATCGGTGGTGACCCCATCAATGGTCTCAAGCACATTGACGTCATGCGCATGTTCAATGACGACCCCGAGACCGATGCGGTCATCATGATTGGCGAAATCGGTGGCCCCGACGAGGCCGATGCCGCGCGCTGGTGCAAGGCCAACATGAAGAAGCCGATTGTGGGCTTCATCGCTGGCGTGACGGCCCCTGCGGGCAAGCGCATGGGCCATGCGGGCGCTTTGATCTCAGGCGGTGCTGACACGGCTGACGCCAAACTTGCTGTCATGGAAGAGTGTGGTTTCACTGTCACGCGCAATCCTTCCGAGATGGCCAAGTTGCTCAAGGGCTTGCTCTAAGCGTACGGTTGAAGGGGAAAAAAAGCCGCTCTTGAGCGGCTTTTTTTGTGCGCATCTTTCCAACTCTCAATGTCCTCGCCCAGGATAATCCCGGGAACGGCAGTTGAGCACTCTCTACCGCACAAGGTGCGCAAGGAAAGCCTGATGAACGCTGACATTGTTGTTGAGCACGACAGTCCGGGGCGATGGCCCCAGGCTTGGCCAAACGGGTTCTGGCATGCGCATTCTTGGCATTGACCCGGGGTTGCGAACCACAGGCTTCGGCATTGTCGATTCAGACGGTTCGTGTTTGCGCTACGTGGCCAGCGGCACCATCCAGACGGGCGCCGTGGCGACGGGGCAATTGCCTGCGCGACTGAAGATTATTTTTGACGGGATCTCAGAGGTCGTTGCTCGCTACAAACCGAGCTGTGCGGCGACCGAGATTGTGTTTGTCAATGTCAATCCTCAGTCCACTCTGTTGCTGGGTCAGGCACGCGGTGCCGCCGTGACTGCCTTGGTGGTGTGTGATCTGGCGGTGGCCGAGTACACCGCTTTGCAAATGAAGAAAGCCGTCGTGGGCCATGGCAAGGCTGCCAAAGAGCAAGTCCAGCACATGGTGCAGCGTTTGTTGAGCCTACCCGGTTTGCCTGGCCCCGATGCGGCGGACGCGCTGGGCCTGGCGATTTGTCATGCCCATGCAGCTCGATCTCTGCAATTGCTAGCACCCCTGGCTGCTCGGCGCTCGCACGCACAGATCAAGGCCGGCCGCGTGTATTGATCCTGCCACTGGTACCCCGTCTCAGTGGATTTGAAAGGTTGAATTGTTGCGAGGCCCATGGCGGGGTACACAGGCTGCTGGATTCCCGCCTGCGCGGGAATGACGTGGGGAGATGCCAGACCCTGCGCCCGTCATCCGCGCTTGCGCCCGTCATCCCCGCGCAGGCGGGGATCCAGGAGCGTGCCTCAGGAGCGTTGTGCCCGCGCGCTGCATTCCTCCCAGCTCAGCTGGGCCCATGCGCCACCTGTTCGCTTTGGCAAAATCAACCTTTCAAACCCACTGAGATGGGGTACCAGCATGGGGTGGCCGCGCCGCCCCCCATTCAAGGGGTCGTCTTCACGCGGCGTGAAGTCTCACCGGTCCGAACACGGTGGCGGGCCGTAACATGCTGAATTCGGTTTCGCGCGGTCGTTGGACTTGCGCCACCCAGCCACTCAATTGGAGTCACAAAATGTCGAGTTTGTCGAAGGTTTCTGCTCGGTGCCCCTTGCGTATATCAATGGTGGTCGAAGCGATCGCTCTTGCATTTTTGGCTGCGTGTGGCGGCGGTGGTACAGCGCCGGGGGAGGAGCCTACTTCGTCAGATCCTGTGTCTGTGGAGGTTATTCCGGTGGATCCCGGGTTGGCCGCGGGTTCGGGCACGTGGGCTGAGATTGCTGTGGAGGACGCATCATTCGCGTTCGTTGGAATCCGCACTGTTCGCTATGGCGCCAGAACCTCATGGATGGAGCGCGAGCTGACGGGCGGCGGTTTTTGCTCGAGTAGCTACTTTGGCTCCGACCCCTTGCCCAACGTCGTCAAAACTTGTCAGATCTTCACCCCGACGGGCGTTGCACCCGCACCTGCACCTGCACCTGCACCTGCACCTGCACCTGCACCTGCACCTGCACCTGCACCTGCACCTGCACCTGCACCTGCACCCGCACCCGCACGCGCACCCGCACGCGCACGCGCACCCGCACGCGCACGCGCACCCGCACCCGCACCCGCACCCGCACCCGCACGCGCACGCGCACCCGCACCCGCCGCTGCGGCCGAAACTGAATACACCTGCCCGATGCACCCAGAAATCCTGCGCATACAGCCCGGCGATTGTCCAAAGTGCGGCATGACCTTAGTACCCGTCGTCGGCGCGGCGTCGGGGTCGAAGGCGGCGGAGGGCAATGATGCAGAGTTGCACAATCTAGGACGCCGGTTGTGGGTGGGTACCGGTCTCTCGGTG
>JANMGB010000203.1:0-4087 GCA_031374415.1 Burkholderiales bacterium | reverse complement strand
TAGTACCCCGTCTCAGTGGATTTGAAAGGTTCGAAGTCGATGGATTCATTCGTCAGGCTAGGCGCAAACCGCAGCGATACCCTTTGGTATCGCGAGGATTTGCAACGACGCATGGCGGATGAAGACACGGCTTCCAACCTTTCAAATCCACTGAGACGGGGTACTAGATGAGCACGTCGCACGATCTTCAACCTGAGTTTTGGTAATCCTCATGACCCACATCCTCCTTCTTGAAGACCTGCCCGAAATCCGCAGCTGGCTCAAAGCCCTGATCCAGCAAGTGTTCCCGAACGCGACGGTGTCCGAAGCCGCGCGTGTGCAAGACGCCTTGCAACTGGTGCGCAACGAGAAGTTCACCCTGGCCTTGATTGACCTCGGTCTGCCCGATGGCAGCGGGGTCGATGTGGTCGTGGCCCTGCGCGAAGCGCAGCCTGAAGCGCAATCGGTGGTGGTCACCATCCACGATGGCGATGAACACCTTTTCCCTGCCTTGCAGGCGGGTGCTTTTGGCTATTTGCTCAAGGAGCAGGCCCGCGAATTGATCGCCGAGCAACTCAAGCGCATGAGCCAAGGCGAGCCCCCCCTGTCGCCGTCAATTGCACGGCGCGTGATTTCGTTCTTTGCCGCACAGAGCAAACCCCAGGCCGAAACCAAAGAGATGTCCCACGTGACCCTGTCAGACCGTGAAAACGAGGTGCTGCTGCGGGTGGCCAAAGGCTTCACCTTGCCTGAGATTGGCGTGCAACTCAATTTGTCACGGCACACGATTGCCGACTACGTGAAGCAGATCTATCGCAAGCTCAACGTGAACTCCCGCGCCGAGGCCGCCCTGGAGGCTCAGCGTCTGGGCTTGTTTCGGCGCTAAGCCCGTTCATGATCGGACGAATCACTGGCACCCTGGCCGACAAGTCACCGCCGCAACTGCTGATTGACGTCAACGGCATCGGCTATGAAGTCGATGTGCCCATGAGCAGCTTTTACAACCTGCCTGGGGTGGGTGAGCGGGTCACCTTGCTGACCCACTTTGTGGTGCGTGAAGACGCCCAGGTGTTGTTCGGGTTTTTAACCTCTGACGAGCGAGACACCTTTCGCACCTTGGTCAAAATCTCTGGCGTGGGCCCGCGCACGGCGCTGTCGATTTTGTCGGGCCTGAGCGTGAACGATCTGGCAGTCGCGGTCACACAACAAGACAGCGCTCGCCTGGTGAAGGTGCCAGGCATTGGCAAAAAAACGGCTGAACGGCTGTTGCTCGAGCTCAAAGACAAACTCAACAACAGCCTGGCGCCGGCGCGCGCCCATGCCATTGATGATGCGCAAAGCGACATTCTCCAAGCGCTCTTGGCCCTGGGCTACAACGACCGCGAGGCCAGTGCCGCCCTCAAGGCACTGCCAGCGCAAGCGAGTGTGAGTGACGGCATCAAACTGGCACTCAGGGCCTTGGCCAAATAGGGCGTGTCAGTGGATTGAAAGGTTGAATTGTTGCGAGGCCCATGGCGAAGTGCACAGGCTGATGGATTCCCGCCTACGCGGGAATGACATGAGGAGATGCCAAGCCCTCTGCCCGTCATCCCCGCGAAGGCGGGGATCCAGAACGGGGCACGAGAAACTACCAACCACGGCGAACTTCAATGTTTGTGCGCAGCCCCTGCGCCGTCGTCCACCTTGATCTCGACTTTCAGCTCGCCTGCCTTCTCGAACTTCAAGGTCGCTGGAAAACTGGTGCCCAACTTAAGGGGCGCCTTCAAACCCATGAACATGATGTGAAGCCCGCCCGGCTTGAGCTCCACCGTCTTGCCTGCCGGGATCTCGATGGCGTCGACTTGACGCATGCGTGCGATGTCACCGTCCATGCTCATCGAATGCAGCTCAACCGATTGGGAGACATCGGCCGTGACCGAAATGAGCTTGTCAGCCGTCTTGCCTTTGTTTTCAAACTTCAAATAACCCCCAGCCACGGGCTGCCCTGCCACTGTCGCGCGCGCATACGGATGCCCCACCGCGATGGCGCCCTGCTTGTAGTCATGCGCCTGCGCTGCAAAGCTCAGTACGGTTCCCGCGAAACCCAACACCCATGGCCAGTGACGCATTGACATCCCCTTCAAAAAAAGAACCGCCATCACGTGATGGCGGTGTCCACTATAGCGAGGTCGCCCGCGTGCTGTGTTCCAGCGCTGCGGCGCTTCAGCGCGCGGTGCCGGCATCGCGCACGGCGATATCCAACTTGTCGGGTACGGCCCAAGGGGCTGCGGGGGCCCAACTTTGCAGCTGGATTCGCTCAGCAGGAATGCCATACTGAGACAGTACAGCAGCCACCTGGCGCGTGCGCTCTTGCGTCAGCACCACAGCGCCTTCGGGAGCGCGCCCCGAATCGGGGTGGCTGGTGATCGTGATGTAGATCAGCTCATCTTTGCGCACACTCGCGCACAAGCGAACCAAGAGGTCGCGCAACTCGGCTGACACCTCAGCGCCCTGATTGGAAAATGAGAAAGCATTGGACATGCGCAGGCGCAAACGGTCGTCAGACATGCGGTTCACTTCGATGCCACGACCCTGGGTGAACTGCTCCAGACCGATGCGCCGGTAGTCCATGCGCGGCGACCAAATCGCAGGCAGGGCTGGCTCAGGCGGCGCGACAGGCGCCATCGCTGCGGCAGGCGCTGAAGGCGTCAGTGGCGCGGGTGAACCCGCGGGGGGTGATGGCGCCGACACGGGTGGCGCGACCCCAGACACCGGCACCACAGGCCCCGTCACGGTGTAGCTCGTGACACAGCCCGCCACGGCGTAAGGCAGGGACAAGACCGCCCAGCGGCCCCAACGGATTTGCAAACTCGACATAAACACCCCACTTGAATCAGTCACTCCCGATTGTGCTTGATCAACCCACCACAGGTTCAACAGGCTCCGGATGGTGGATGATGTCGGCATGAGCATCCAGACTGACTCTTTTGAGCCGACCCATCGCGTGGTCAGTGCCGCCCCCACGTCACCCAATGAAGAAGCCATTGAACGCGCCCTGCGCCCCAAAGGACTGGCCGAGTATGTGGGTCAAACCAAGGCCCGCGAGCAGTTGAGCATTTTCATTGGTGCGGCCCAGATACGGGCTGAAGCCCTGGACCATGTCCTGCTGTTTGGCCCCCCCGGTTTGGGCAAAACCACCCTCAGTCACATCATTGCCAACGAGTTGGGTGTGAACTTGCGACAAACCTCAGGGCCGGTACTGGAGAAGCCCAAAGACCTGGCGGCCTTGCTCACGAATCTGGAAAAAAACGATGTGTTGTTCATCGACGAAATCCACCGACTGAGCCCCGTGGTGGAGGAAATTCTTTACCCCGCGCTGGAGGACTATCAAATTGACATCATGATCGGCGAGGGCCCTGCGGCGCGCTCGATCAAGCTTGATCTGCAGCCCTTCACCTTGATTGGCGCCACGACCCGGGCTGGCATGTTGACCAACCCCCTGCGCGACCGCTTTGGCATCACGATCCGGCTGGAGTTTTACACGCCCCAAGAACTGTCGCGCATTGTGCAACGCTCCGCCGGCTTGTTGGACGTGCCCATCGACGAGGAGGGTGCATTTGAGATTGCCCGCCGCTCGCGGGGCACGCCACGCATTGCCAACCGTCTATTGCGACGCGTGCGCGACTACGCCACCGTCAAGGGGACCGGCCGAGTTGATCGATCAATTGCAGACTTGGCGTTGGCGATGTTGGACGTGGACCCGCTGGGCTTTGATGTGATGGACCGCAAGCTCTTAGAGGCGGTGATTCATCGCTTTGATGGTGGGCCGGTGGGGCTGGACAACGTGGCCGCGGCCATTGGCGAAGAGCGCGAGACCATCGAAGATGTGATCGAGCCGTTCCTGATTCAGCAAGGCTATTTGCAACGCACTCCGCGCGGGCGCATCGCCACGCTGGCTGCGTTTGCGCATTTGGGCGTGACGCCCCCCCAGGGGCATGGTGATTTGTTCAGCGCCTGAGACATGAGCGTGCAGGAATGGAGTGCGCGCGGGGATCTTGCGCCTGAGGCACCATCCTGGATCCCCGCCTCCGCGGGGATGACGGGTGGGGGCGGAGATGGCGGGGGCGGG
>JANMGB010000199.1:0-45275 GCA_031374415.1 Burkholderiales bacterium | reverse complement strand
CAAGGTGAAGTCGAGTTCTCCCTTGGTGACCAGTTCAATCTGCTTCGGGTCGTTGCCACTCTGGCTGCAGCAAACCACCTGGACCTTGTAGCGGCCCTTGGTCAACTCTTCGACCTTGCGCGCAAACAGCTGTGCGGCAGCGTGGCGCCCGCCCTCGAGTTGGTCTGTATGACCAAACTTCAATACGGTCTGAGCGTGCAGCGGTGCAGCGCAGACCATCATGGTGGCGCAGACGATGCCTGAAAGGACGAGTCGGCTCATGTTGTGCTCCAAGAGGCAAAGTGTTGACGCCACTGCTCGCCAGCGGGGTACCCAAGTACGGTGGCCTGAGACTCTCCATGACTGCGTTGCCGTTCAGGGCTTGACGATCCAGTCCGTGCTTGCAATCGCCCGCCGATCAAATCCATGGTTCAGGTTGATTTCAATGTCATTGTCGGCATTGACCAGCGGGTACTTGAAGCAAAGTTGCGGGACAAAGTGCCAAACCAGCCCGTCATCCCCGCGCCGGCGGGAACCCAGCAGCCTGTGCACTTCGCCATGGGCCGCGCAACAATTCAACCGTTCAAATCCGCTGAGACGGGTTACCAGCCGTGCCCGCCCTGAGGGACCGGGCTGGTCGCGTTGTCTGGCAGCTTGCCCACGAACAAAATCGGTCCTGTGGGGGCGCCCGTAGGCTCTAGGCTCATCGCCAGGGCTTGGGTGCCGGCCGGCAACTGCCCCTTTTTGACCACGCTGGCGGCTTGGGCCGAGATCAGACCCAGAGAGCGGGGCGCACCCTCCATCGGTTCGGCCCACAACTTTGAGGCCTGGCCCCATGACCCTCTTAAGTGCATCGCCCCCCCAAATCGGGGGCAGATGATCCTTAACCATTTTTCTGTAATGCGAATGGTTCGCATTACAGAAAAATGGTTAAGATGGCGCCTGCGTATCGAGATGTGAAGCGCACAGACGGTGCCCGGGTCAATTGGTTGCTCTGGCGCTTGCTTTGGAGCTGTGACGTCCAGCGCACCCCTTGAAACCCCTGAATGGAGTGAACCGATGCAACGAAGAGAATTTTTGATCGCCACCGGTGCCACCACGCTGTTGGCCGCATGTGGCGGCGGCGATGCCAGCGATGCGGCCGATGCGGCCGATGCGGGCGCAGCCAATACCTATGTGCAATCCAACCTGGTATCCGACACGGCTTCAGCCGCCGAGTTTCAGCCAGTCCTGCGCACCACCCAGCAGGCCTCTGAGTTTCTCAATGCATGGGGTATTGCTATTCGGCCTGCGGGAGCTGGGGGCCATTTTTGGGTTGCTGCGGGGGGCTACTCTTACCAGTTCGTCGGCGATGTGACTGCGTCGGCAGACACCGGCTTGCGCCTGCTGACTCAGGATGCACTGGCGATTGTCAAGATCCCCGGCGCTGGCGTGCCGGATGGCGAGCCCGATGTGAACGACACCACCAAGTTCGTTGGCTTTACAACCGGCGTTGTCTTCAACGGGTCGCCACTGGCGGGCGGTAATTTTCCGGTGGGCGGACAGCTTGTGCAGTACGACGGTCTGGTGCGTACGCTGTCGGGCTCGGCACGTTTTTTGTTTTGCACCGATTCTGGCGTGATCTCAGCCTGGACTGAGCGCGACGCCGATGACGGCAGCATCGTGCGCCGAGACGGCCCGGCCGTCAAAGTCATTGACAACAACGCCCAAGGACACGCCTATTTTGGCCTGGCGCTGAAGCCAGGCACATGGGATGTTTTATGGGCTGCTGATTTTGGCGCCGATCCGCAACTTCGCGCTTGGGACAGTCAGTGGCAGCCCATGGCTCTTGGCGCAACCTTTGCCAATCCCTTTATCGGTACCCAACTCAGGCCAACACCCGGTGACTACGTGCCATTCAACGTGCAAGTGCTGAACTGGAAGGGGGAGCCCTATGTGTTTGTGGCCTACGCAAAATCTCAGCCCGACCCCGAGGATGCAACAAAATTCCATGCCGCCGAAGAGGATGCGATTGCTGCCGAAGAAGAAGGTGAGCGCCCCTCGCGAGGCCGGGTGGCCATGTTTGATCTCAGCGGCCGCCTGGTCAGGGTGATGACTGACGATGGCCGCTTGAATGCCCCGTGGGGCTTGGCCATCGCGCCCCCCAACTTCGGCCGCATGTCAGGCGCGCTCTTGGTGGGCAACTTTGGTGGCGCGGGGCGCATTGCAGCCTACGACATCGGCAGTGGCCAGTTCATCGATTACCTGCGACGACCTGACGGTAACCGCGTCGAGATTGAAGGACTGTGGGGCCTGCAGTTTGGCAACGGCGCCAGTTTGGGAGATGCCAATGCGCTGTACTTCGCGGCTGGGCCTGATGAAGAAAAAGAAGGCTTGTTCGGCTCTCTGCGTGTGGCCACATGACGCTGTGTCTTGGACATGTGAGCAACGTGGCATCGGTGGGCTCACAAAAGCAATCAATCACTCCCACAGACTTGAAGGAGTCTATTTATGCGCGCTGCAACGCGGATCGCTGGCATCCCTTCCCCCCATAGATCTCAAGCTCCGCTGCCAAAGCCACCCAATGTGTTCAAGCACTCTATCGACCACAGCCATAGGGCTGTTTCTGCTGCACTGGAAAAATCAGAAAAGCAAATTCGATATGAATTGTGCGCACAAAATTGCACCGCAAGATTTGAGAGTCTTGAGGCGCTGGCGCTCAACGAAAGAAAATGTAGGCGATCAATTCAAAATGGCTTTGCTCATCAAAATAGAGCCAGAAAAGCCCTCGCTGAAAATAGGCAAAGATCCGTTCAAAATCTGCAGAATCCCTTAACCAATCTCACGTCCAGTTTAAATTCATTCAAAGCTGAAGCGTCTGTTTTGCCTACCCCCGCCGGCCCGGAAACGACCAGCTCATGCTGTGATGACCAACATTTGGCAGCTGCGGGGGTCCAGCAGCAAGGCTTTGGCAGCTGCGACCACGAAGAAGGCGGGGGAATCGCCGTTGACCTTGATGAGGCTGCCCATGGGGCGTTTGCTGTCACCAAGTATCTCAAGGACGTTGCCCAAGGAAACCCAGAGCAGGTTGTGAAGTCATTTGAAAAGGATGCCGCTGAGCTGAGCGCTACTCCCGTCCAATTCTTGGGTAAAGAACTGGCTGAAAGTGGTGTTGCGGAGTTCGCGTCTTCTGTGGGGGCGGCTGGATTATTGTTGCCTCTGGCAGGCATGGCCATTCAAGCAGGTATTGAAGAGTGGCAGCACGGCAGTCATCAGTTGCGCCAGCTCAATGGCTTGCGTGATGCACAAAATGCTGAGCTGCGCACCTTGGTTACCGCCGAGCAGGTCTTGCCGGGCAAGCCCATGCGGGCCAGAATTCAGGCACAAGAGGTTCGCCTTGACAAAACTCAAGAGGCTATTCAAGAGGCTCAAAAAACAAAACAAATTGGTTTTAGCTCAGCCGCATCGGGCCTGAGCATTGGCCTCAAGGCATCGTCAGATATCGCATTGAAAGCTTCATTGGGGATCAAAGGCGCAGCCACGGGAAAAGGTTTTTTTGCACTGAATGAGTCAGCGCAAGCGGGCACCGCTGCGGCAGGTGCTGCCACGGGCTTAGGTCTGGTGGGCACACTCGCCCTTGGCCCCGTGGCAGGCTTGTTTGCGACGGCGCTGGGTGTTTTCTTCACAAAGAAAACGGTCACTAAGCTTCACCAGCTTCGGGGTGATTTTGAGCTCCTGAAGTCTGATCTTCGGGCCCATGTCATCGCACGCTCCTACCAAGAAGATCCAGATGCAAAAAATTTACACAGCTTTTTAACTCGTCAAGGCGAAAAGCGCATTGGGTTTTTTCAGCACTTTGCCGGCTGGAACAAAGCATTCATGGTGGGCAGTGGCTTGTACGCAAGCAGCGCGGCCACGAAAGCCGTGGTTGCTGGCTTGGCCATTGGAGGGGTGGCAGCTGCCGCGAGCAATCCCATTGGACTGGCTGCCATCAGCGCCGTGGGCATCGCAGGGTCGATTGCCATGGGCATTGCCTCATTGAGTTTTTTCCGTGGACATGGTCGCCAAAGCAAGTATTCACATGCCACTGCCGCTGACCATGAGTGGGTAGACCGCAAACTGATGACTGATTTGCATGGTATCGGGCCCACGCCACAGGGGCCGCCAACAATGGAGGCTGTTTTAGAGGGCGCAGCACTTCCCCCATCAAGCCACCCTGGGTTTGACATGGCAAGCACATGCTTGAACTATCTTGATAAAAACAAATCTGCATTGCGAGACTTGATGGGTCATGCTGCGACTGCAGAAGGAAAACACTCCCCTTTAGAAAAAAATATCACCTGGTGGAAGCACCTCAGTGGCCAAGTATTGAGCCGCCAAGGAGTTCAAAATTTCTTGAACTCTGATCTCGGTTTAAATCACTTTAAGACCCTTGTTGAGGAATCACTGATTGAAAAAAGCGTGATGCTGTCAAAGAAAATCGATCATCGACAAATGTTGGTGGATTATATGAATGTTGGCGAAAAGAAACATTCTGCACATGCGGTTTCATTGTACTGCGCTCAAGTCAGTGATGAGGTCGATCTGGCGGGTAGGTATTCAAGAGAAGATATTGAAAATAATCCACCAAGGGAGGTCGATAATTTGCTTTCGCTCAGGCAATTTGGTGATTTATTGGTGGATATTGATAGGGATTATGCCAAAGATCAGGGGCAGCTGGAGTTAACACTATTGCAACTGAAGGAAATTTCTACTTCGAAAGACAATGACCTCATCAAGCTGGCTTCATACATGGATGCAGGGTCAGACTTGAAGGAGGTCGCCAATTTTCTGCATCAAGGCATGGATAAAAAAATTAGAGCAGCTCGTGGCGTGTTATTTGAGTCGCAACTGGAGGGGGCACGTTTGCGTGACAAGCAGCACTTTTCCACCGAGGTAGGAACCAAGGAAAATAATAACTTTCAACATGAAAGAATTGAAATTTAGTTTTGCTGCATATCTGTGGGGTTCGGGGTCAAGCCTCAGTGCTGTTCGTTTGGATGATTTTTGAGCGTAATCGGCACGCTTCAACCTAGAAACGCCGCCAGCCGCCCCCAACGCGGCGCCATCGGGTGTGTAGCGCTATCACCCACAAGGTGAAGGTCGTCGTGCGCCACATTGTCAGCATTCATGCGGGCTTGCCAGCGGATGAGAGCGGTCAACTGCCGTTTCTAGGTTGAATCCCCCGAGAATCATGGGTCGCCCCAAAAATGGGATGCCCTGACGGGTGGCCTTGGCTGGCTGGCGCCTACCCGAGCCACTGAGTGAGGGCCTCGGCCATCACGCCGCTCACGCCGCCATCATGGTTCAGGGCCCGCTCGCGCAGGCGCTTGGCTAACTCGGGGGGTAGTTTGCAGGTGATGGCCACTGCGCGGGGGCTGGCTTCGCGGCGGCGCTGTTCGCGCTGGCTGGCGATCTCGGCGGCACCTTTTGCAAATCGTGAGGGCACGCCTGTCGCCTTCATTCGGCCGTCAAGTTTGAGGGCCATGTTTTTGGCGAGATCGGTTTTCTTGAGACTCATGGGGGCTCCGAGTGGGGTGGGCGGTTAATGCAGGGCAAATGCTGCGCAAGCCGCGTGGCATTTGCCGGCGCCGCTGTTGCTGGCGGAGGCATCTGGGTTTTTGGGCGCGGCGGTGATGATCGGGGCCAGGGTGAACAGCCGCTCAGTGGGGACTTGGTCGCCGAGCACGTTGCGCACAGCCGCAGCACGCTCTTGGGCCAGTTCGCGCAGCGCATCGTCAGACACGTTGATGGCCGACATCAATAAGCTTTCCATGTCGGCGAGGGGGATTTTTTTGGCGATGCCGATCACGTTGCGGGGCTTGTTGGGGACGCTGGTGCTGTCGTACAGGCGTTGCAACCACTGACCATAGTCGGCTTCGCCCCAACGGTTGGGTGGGGTGTCGGCGGTGGTGTCGCTGGCGGGGCTGTGTTTGCGCCGCTCGGCTTGCATGCGGCTCATCAAGCGAGTGCGGCGGATGTCGCCCAGTTCGTTGAGGGGGTCGATGTGCACAGTGATGTCGAGCTTGAGTGCGGGTCGATCAATCAGGGCCTGCTGGAGCTTGCTCAAGCGTGGCAGTGACTCTGCCGTGAGTTCGGCGGTGCCGGGGGTGAATTCGACCGTGCCCAGATCGCCCTCGCTGCCGCTGAACAGGGAGGCCAGCAGGCTGAAGGGCGCTGTCACTGCACGCGTCATGAGGTTGCCGAACACCTGCATCAGCACCCCACCGATTGAAAATTCGGGGTCGTTGAGTGAGCCGGTCACGGGCAGGCGCAGGTCGATCTCGCCGCGGCTGTTTTTCAGCAGGGACACCGCAAACAACACCGGCAGTTGGGTGGCGGTGGGGCTGTCGACCCGCTCGCCGAAGGTGAGTTGGTCCAGAAAAATGCTGTTTTGAGCGTCGAGTTTGCCGTTGTCGATTTTGTAGGCGACATCCACGGACAGTTTGCCGCGCACGATGGGGTAGCCGGTGTACTTGGTCGCGTAGGGGGACAGTGTGGGCAGGTCGATGCCGCGGGCTTTGGCCACAATGTCCAAGAACAGGCTGGCGCCCACAGGGTTGATTCGGCCTTGGATGGTCAGGGGCGCGGCGCCTTCAATGCGGCCCTGCAGGGCCACTTGGGCGGGCGGGCTGTGGGGGCCAATCGCTGACACGGTGCCGCGCAAGTCGGTGATGTTGGCGGTGTAGCTGGGTTTGATGAATTGGTCTGAAAAGTTAAGCCGGCCGCCAGCGATTTTGATGCCCCCTAGTTCGATTTGAGGGGTGTCGGTCCGGGCCTTGGGGGTGGCCGGGGGCGTGGCGTTTGACGCGGCCGCTTGCGGCGCGCCTTGGCGCAAGATGTCTTGCAGGTTGATGCGCCCGGCTTTGTTGATGACGACTTTGGCGAACAGCTCTTGCAGGCTGATGCTGCCAATGCGAATGCGGTCTTTGCCGGACAGGGCCAGGGGGGCGATGTTGACGTCGATGTCGGTGGCCGCCAGGCGTTTCCAGCGCAGGAAGTCGTCGCCGGTGTCGGGTTCGCGGGTGTAGAGCTCGTCGATGCCGGCTTGGCCTTTGTAGCTGACGCGCAGGTCACCGCTCTCAGGGGCGTCCAACACCAGCTGGCCCTGGGTGTCCAACAGGCCCTTGGCGAGTTGCAGCTGAAGGATCTGAGAAATGTAAGGTTGGGCCACAGCCAGGTTGAGCTTGCTGAGGTTGACCTCACTGCGCACTTGGCGTGGGCCCGCCAGTGCGTGGCCTTGCAGGGCCAGGGTGCCGCCGTGCGCGAGTTCCGTCTGGAGTTTGAATTCGATGTCCGCGTCAGGCTTTGTGGACAGCCCATGCACGTCGGCCTGCAAGCCTTTGACGCCGCCCTCGACGGTGGGCGTTGAGGCTTCGTCCAGCCAGCTGGCTTGGCTGTTGCGCAGGCTCAGGTGGCCGATGTCGAAGCGCCAAGCAGGGCGAGCGGGTTCGGCGCTTGGCGCAGCGGGCGTGGCCGTTGGCGACTGGGCTGTTGCCTGCGGTAGGCGCTCGATCATGTTGAGGATGTTCATGCGTCCATCGCGACGGCGGTGGGCTTGCACAGCCAAACCATCCCAGTGCAGCTCGCCCAGAGTGAGGTGTTGCGCGGTTCCGTCGACGGCCACGCCGGCCAGTTTCAAGCTGGCCAATGACAGCAGCTTGGCGGCGTCTTGGGTGTCTTGGGCTTGCAGCTGATCGAGTTCGACGTGAGCCCCGTCGACTTTCCAGCGCAGGCCTTGGGGATGAAGGTCGAGACTCAGTTGGTCGCTGCCGACCGCCAAGCGATCCCAGCCCAGCACATCGCCATGGGGGCTTTTGAAGCTGAACTGTTGTGTTTGAACCTGGCCTTTGGCCAAGATGCTCAAGCGCTGCGGATTCTCGGCGTCTTGGGCTTCGAGGGCGCGCAAGGTGAGCTGCCATTGGGTGTTGAGTGTGCCTTGCTGTATTTGCCACGGTGCCAGGGCCGGAAGGCCCTTGAGCGCGGCGGCCAGGTTCAAGCCTTCGAGTGAGACGTGCAGGGTGGTTTCGCGATTGGCTTTGAAGGGTTTGGTCTCGGCCCCCACGCGCAGCTCGCCGCCATGCACTTGGGCGCTGAGCAGGGGTTTGACAGCCGTGTCCTGGTCGCTGGCAAAGCTGGCCACGTAGGGCACTGAGAACTCGATGTGTTGGATGGCGTGGCGGGTGCCTTGGTTGCGATCATCGAAGTGCAGCTCACCGCCTTGCACCCTCAGGTCGTGCACCGCAAAGCGTGCGGGGGGTGTGCCGGCCGGGGTGGGTGGGCCGCTGCTGAATTCGGTGATGAGATCAGAGATGTTGAGGTGCTGAGCGTCAGTGCGGACCAGCGTGAAGTGGGGCGACTCGATGTGCACGGCATCCAACACCGGAGCCCAGCGAAACAAGGAGCTGATGGAGGCGTTGAGGTGAATGCGTTGCACGGTGACGAAGTCTTGGGTGGAGGGCGCGGGGTCTTGAATGCGCAGCCCGCGCAGCGTCAAGGCCAAGGTGAAGGGGTTCAAGCGCACGCGGTCCAGGCTCACCTCGCGGTGCAGCGCTTGGCGCGCGGCTTTCAAGCCGGGGCCTTGGATGAGCCAGGGGACACCCAAAGCCAAGAGCGCCTGCAAGGCCAGAAAGAGTCCCACCACCCAGACCAACGGGCGGCGGCTGCGAGCCCAGGCCAGGCGCAGGCTGTCGCGCTGGAAGGCTCGGCGAAGGTTGGGGAAAAGGGAGGGGGTTGTCATGGCTCGGGTTGGGCAGCTGCGTGGGCGATGTTACGGGCTGGCGGGGTGGGCTCCCAAAATCGCCAAAGCCTGAAGGGGGACAATGGCACCTTGCGCAGCGCTGTCGCTGCGGGATGGATACCTTGTGGCTAAACCGATTCCCCCTTTATCACCGGCAGAGATTGTCCGCATCCTTGATACGGCTTGGCATGCGCCGGACCCCCTCACGGCGGTGCTGTACCAGCATGGTTTGTCGGAGGGGCCTCTGGTGCAGCTGTTGCGCCGCGAATGGACGTCTGCAGCTTACAAGCTGTGGGCGCAGCGTGTGAAGGTCAGCGGCCGCAAGGCGCCGTCACGCGATGGATTTTTTTTGGGGCAGCCGCCCAAGAAAGCCGTGAGCAAGCCCGCGGCGAAGGGCAAAGCGCGGCGGCACTCGCCTTGATGCGCCGCCGCGGGTGTCACTTGGCACGGACTTTTTGAATCAAAAAGTCCGTGACCTCCAGCGCCTTGATCATGTCGCCGGCTTGCGCGCCGGTCAGGTAGCGCCCCTGGATCCCCAATGACGGCACGCCCTCAAGTTGGTACGCCGAAGCGAGCTTTTTCGCTTGGCCCACTTTGGTATTGACGGCGAACGAATCGAAAACCCCCAGAAACTGCGCTTTGTCGAGACCTTGTTTCTCAGCAAATGCCCCGATTTGCTCGGCGTTAGCGAGCCTGGGGCGCTGGTCGCTGGGGTCGCGGTTGAGGTGCATTTCATCGAACACTTTGCGATGCAACTTCTCAATCAAACCCATGGATTCGAGGGTGTAGAACAGTTTCTGGTGGGCCAGCCCAGGGTCTGGGCGAAAGGCCACGGGCACCCGCCGAAACGCCACGTGCGCAGGCAGGCGCTTGACCCAGGCCTCTAAGGTGGGCTCAAAGGCATTGCAGTGGGGGCAGCCGTACCAGAAAAATTCCACCACCTCGACCTTTCCCTCGGCACCCGCGGGAGCCGGCGGATTGATTTCGTTGTAGTGCTTGCCCGCCACGGGGCCGCCTTGGGCTTGGGCCCAAGGGCTTGCAGCCACCCCACCCCACAGGGCGGCACTCAGGCCCAATAGCCGGGAGGAAAAGATGCGTCGCTTCATGGTGTTTGTCCTTTGTCCAACACGAGGTTCAAGGGTTGAATGACGAGGTTGAATGAACTTGGGTCATTCAACCTTGCCAAAAGTTCAGCGCGAATCAAACTCAGTTTTGCTTGATCAAGGAGGCATCGATGCCTTCAAGCTCGAGTCGGGTCTTGGTGCTTTCAGCGGATTTTTTATCCATGGGCCCAAGCCGTACACGGTAGATGGTCCGACCAGACTGGTCGGCTTCGAGCACGCGGGCCTGCAAGTCCATCATGGCCAAGCGAGCGCGCTGTTGGTCAGCCTCTTCCAGGCGCCCAAAAGCACCGGCTTGCACGAAGTAGTTGCTGGGCAGCGCGACAGGCGGCGGGGGGGCCAACGGCTCAGGGGGTGGCAGGATGACACCGGGTGGCGGCGGCACCGCGGATGAGGCCACCGGGGTCGGCAACTCAGGCGGCTTGGGCACATTGACCGGACGGCCCGCCAAGGGGGCATTGGGGTTCCAATTTTGGTTGCGCTGGGCCTCGGCGGTCTCTTGCTCTGCGGTACGTTGAGGCAGCTTGTTCACAAAAGGCAGCTGCATTTTGTTGACGTACAAGGCCACGCCCAAAGCAATGGCCAAGCCAACCAGCAAGCCAATGATCAGGCCCAACAAAAAGCCCCCTCGCTGATGGGTCATGTGTTCTGTGGCAGGACGGGGTGTCATCTAAGGGTCTCCGGCGCTGGCGTGCGCACTAGGGCTTGTTGTGAAAGTTGTCGCTATTTTCATCGATACGCCGCGCGCAGTGGATGCCGTCAGCTGACGTTCGACGTGAAGACCTCAGCTTACCTTGTGATGGTGAGATTTGTGCCGCGCTCTTGGCGCCAGGGATCCAGGATAATTGAGGTGATTTGCACGCCTGAAAGGACCGTCCATGTTGAACCTCACACTTTGTCGCCTGGTTGGCCTGGCATGGGCCCTTGGCTTGTGGGCTTGCGCCCCCTTGCTGGCCCAAGCCCAAGAGGCCCAGGTACTCAATGTTTACAACTGGTCTGACTACATCGCTGAAGACACGATCAAAAACTTCGAAAAAGAAACCGGCATCAAGGTTCGTTACGACAACTACGACAACAACGAGGTGTTGCACGCCAAGTTGGTCGCAGGCAAGACGGGCTACGACATCGTGGTGCCGGGCGCGCACTTTGCCAAGGCCCAATTGGAAGGTGGGCTGCTGCAAAAGCTGGACCGCAGCCAGCTCACGCAATGGGGCAACCTGGACCCCGGTTTGTTGGCGCAGCTGGCCGCGGTGGATCCCGGGAATCAGTACCTGGTGACGTGGTTGTGGGGCTATGTGACGGTCGGGATCAACACCGCCAAAGTCAAAGCGGCCCTGGGTGACTTGCCCATGCCGGCGAATGCCTGGAGCCTCTTGTTTGACCCTCAATACGCAGCCAAGTTGAAGGGCTGCGGAGTGAATTTTCTGGATTCGGCCTCTGAGGTCATGCCGGTGGCCATGATGTACGTGGGCAAAGCCCCCTACAGTCGCAACGCGGCCGACTATGAGGCGGCGGGCAGCATGCTCAAGACCATTAAGCCCTTTGTCACGCGTTATTCATCGTCAGGCTACATCAACGATCTGGCCTCGGGCTCCTTGTGTGCCGTGATGGGGTATTCGGGGGACATCAACATTGCACGCCAGCGCGCCATTGACGCCAAGTCGGGGGTGAGCATTGAGGCCTTGGTGCCCAGCGGTGGCGCCACCTTGTTTTTTGACACGATGGCCATCCCCAAAGACGCCAAGAACGTGGCTAACGCTCACCGTTTCATCAACTACATTTTGCGTCCTGAAGTGCATGCCAGCCTGAGCAACAAAATGTTCTACGCCAACCCCAATGCCGCGTCGCTCAAGTTTGTCACCCCGGCCGTGGCCAGCAACAAAACCATCTTTTTGAGTGATGCGGACAAAAGTCGTCTGACCCCACCCGACGCCGTGCCACAAGATATCCGCCGCGTTCAAACGCGGTTGTTTACCGCGTTCAAAGCGGGGCGTTGAACCTAGGTCGCACATGAGAAGCATGACTCGCTTCGTCCTTGTCGCCGCACTCTCGGCCGCCGCTTGCAAATCGCTGCATGCGCAAACCCTCTACAAGTCGGTCGATCCCAGCGGGAGGATCGTGTACAGCGACAAGCCACCAAGCTCGGGACGGATTGAGAAGACCCTCGACGTACAGACCCTTCCGAACACCGCGATTCCTCCAGAAACGCTCAAAGAGTTGGAGCGACTGAAAAAAGAGGGGGGCGGCACGCCACCGCCAACAACAGGCGTGGTGCTGTTCAGCGCCAGTTGGTGCGGGTACTGTCAGCAAGCCAAAGCGCACCTTGCGCAACGAGGCGTCACGTACCGGGAGTTCGACATTGACACCCCAAACGGCAAGGCATCGTTCGCCCAGGTCGGGGGTGGAGGTGGTGTGCCCCTTCTGATCAAGAATGGTGAAAAGCTGCGGGGTTATAGCCGCGATGGATACGAGGCACTCCTCGCGCGCCGGTGACCATGCAGTCAACTACAACAGTCGAGCGAACCTCAAAAAGCGGCACTGATCAAGCAATGTTTACTTGGCAACCAGCATCCAACAATGCTCACTTTCGTTGACATAAGACGTCTTGGCCAGCCTGGCCTGGCCAGCCCCCCTTATGGGGGGGTTGGCAAGCGTAGCCTTGAGGGTAGAGTGGTGCAGTTCGGAAGTCGAACGGCATCACCAACACAAGAGAGCGAAGCATGAAAGACATTTACGTCAAGTTCACGAAGAAGACCAACTCCAAAGACATCCCCGGTGAGTCGACCGACTCCGACCACAAGGACTGGGTGGAAGTGACCTCCTGGGCCCAAGGCATTCATCAGCCCACCTCAGCGACAGCCTCCACGGCTGGTGGCCATTCGGCGGAGCGCTGCGATCACGCGCCCATGATGTTCACCAAAGATGTGGACAAGGCCAGCGTCTACCTTTGGGAGGCCTGCTCTGCAGCTTATGCCTATGACGTGGAAATTCAATTCTTTCGCGCCTCGGGAACCGTGCGCACCAACTACCTGACGATCAAGCTCACCAACGCCATCATCAGCAGCGTGCAAACCAGTGCTCCTTCGCAAGGGCTGCCAATCGAAACATTCATGCTCAAGTACGCCAAGATCGTTTGGGCGCACAAAGGCTCCAAGGCTGATGGCACGGCCAACCTCGGGAACGACGCTGGCGGTTGGGATCTTTCAGCCAATAAAGCGGCTGCTTAAAAAAACTTCTATTGCCTGAACAATATTGGAGAAGATGTGTTTTTATTACCTACCAATCGGGCCGAAGCGATTTCTATTTTAGCGTCTTCCATGGGTTCCATGGCTCACGCCATCACGCCATCAAGTTAACCAGTAATTGTGGCCTACCTGGCGTTACGCAACTGGGTACGACTGCTTTCGGCAGCGGCGCTACCGCTGCTGTTCCCAAAGGAATCGGTCCTGTTGGACCCTTTGTTTTGGTCGTGACGGCAGCACAGGTTTTGCGTGAAGCCCAGAAAATGAACCGAGAGCGTGAACTATTAGCCGTCGCTGCACGATTCAATCTTGACCGTGACGTCGACGCTGACATGCTTGCGGCTGAAGCCTATCTATGGATTCAATTTATGGGCCCAAGCGTTTTTTGGAGTTTGCCAAGTAACCGTGAAGTCTTAGATAAAGTTGGTCAAGCCGTGATGCGGTACGAGCGAGCTCACCCAACAACTCTCAGACGCTCTGAACGTAACGACCAGCAAGCCATCAGCGACATCTACCGTATTGTTGATGAAACTCTTTCGACATTAGGTGGTGGGGCATATGATGACATTGCAGTTTATCGAAACTCGTCAGTCCACCCAGCATTGAGTGCCCACTCAAGCAGATATAGATCCAGGCTAGGATTGACGACCCCAAGATGGGTTGCACACCATTTAATTCCATTCTCCGTAGTAGCAAAATTTCCTCCCGATATACAAATGGCTTTTGTAAATGCAGGGTGGTCTATGGATCGATTGGAGAACCTAATTGCTCTCCCAGCAAATTTATCAACTTACACTTCAGTTCCATCACCCAAAGGCCCCATACACGACAGCGCACACATCACATATAGCCGAGACGTTATTGCTCATATGTCGATATTCCTTTTGACTGCGAAGAACCTGCCAAAATCGGTGCTTTTACAACACTTATCAAATACCGAATCATATTTCAGAGCAAAATTACTTAACATGAGGACAATTCCTCTTGGTTACCATCCAACATTACCATGAAAAAATTGGCAAATGATAATGCGCCCAAATTTTGGCATATGCACGCCTCAGGAAAGGCAGGTAATGAGGCTCTCCGATTAATGAAGGGCAAATCCCCAAAGCTCGCCTTTCAAAATAAGTACGAAATAATCAGTTATATTTCCAGTTATCAGTTTTTTTATGGTCCAGGGCCCACAAGAATTCCTCAACTTGAATCATGCCCAACACCAATATTTAAATCATCAGCAAAAAGCTTCTCCCCGAGCATTGTTTTTTCCAACCCAGATCTTTATTCAAAGCGTTTTCGCGATGCATTGAATTTATCAAGAAAAGAAATACAATACATAGATATTGACTTCTCTGAAAGCACGGATCTTTTCATAGAGAACGACTACAAGATGGCCCACATTTTATGTGTCGGCGATGTGTTCGATCTAGAAGCCTCGGGCTTTGAGCAGTACGACACGCTTGACGAAGGTGGCGGCAATATTGTTGGTTGGCGACCAAAAACAGCTAATGGCATTCCAATAATTGGAGCGATTCGGTTTGTTTTTCGCGAGAATCCATCCATTCCATCAGGCCTTTTTTATTCGCGCTGGACAGGACAGCTAATGGCCACAGATGAACTTGCGGAAAGCGTTATCCAAAGCGGTATAGATGATGTGCATTTTCAGGACGTCACTTTTGTCGACCCAGAGCATAAATTGGTTAGACTGAAATCGGCTGATGGAATTCATATTGTTGACTATGAGAGCTTTTGCAAATAAACAATACGCAGATAATCATGCGTGATGGAAAGGAGGTGATGAAGGTGGAGACGCCAACGGGCGTCACCGGCTACATCGCCACGAGCATTCCTGCCTCAGCCATCGAATCGATGGCTGAGCAGCTGAGAGCCCAGCTACAGGTAGGCCCCATCTCTAGGAAAACGTGGCTAACGCTCACCGTTTCAGCAACTACATTTTGAGTCCTGAAGTGCATGCCAGCTTGAGCAACAAAGTGTTCTACGCCAACCCCAATGCCGCGTCGCTCAAGTTTGTCACCCCGGCCGTGGCCAGCAACAAAACCATCTTTTTGAGCGATGCGGACAAAAGCCGCCTGACCCCGCCCGACGCCGTGCCACAAGACATCCGCCGCGTTCAAACGCGGTTGTTTACTGCGTTCAAGGCGGGGCGTTGAACCTTGTCCCCCATCGCAGTGGATTTGAAACGTTGAATTGTTGGGAAGCGCATGGCGAAGTACACAGGCTGCTGGATTCCCGCCTGCGCGGGAATGACATGGAGAGATGCCAACCCCTGCGCCCGTCATCCCCGCCTGCGCCCGTCATCCCCGCGAAGGCGGGGATCCAGGACGGTGCCTTAGGGGCAACATCCCCCCGCATACTGCTCACCCCAAGGGCGCGAAGCTCTGAGCCTGGGCCTTGGCCCAATAGGTGCGAAACACCTGGGGCAGATCGGGTGAGGCCGGGTCGTTCAACAACAGACCGGGCGGCACAAAGGGTAGCAGGTTGGCCAATAGCTTGACGCCGTGGTCAGAATCACGGCGAACAATGTGGTAGGCCGTGATGTCGCGTGGGTGCTGCAAGCCAGCGGCCTGCACCAGCTCTTGTAGCGCCTTGAGTGTGTTTTGATGAAACTGGAACACGCGCTCCGCTTTGGTGGGCACCACGAGGGCGTTTTGGCGCGAGGGGTCTTGGGTGGCAACCCCGGTGGGGCATTCGCCATTGTGGCAATTTTGCGCTTGGATGCAGCCCAAAGCAAACATGAAACCGCGGCCCGAGTTGCACCAGTCGGCCCCTAAAGCCATCATGCGGGCGATGTCAAAAGCGCTGATCACTTTGCCGGCACAGCCCAGCCGCACCTTGCTGCGCAGGTTCAGGCCGGTGAGGGTGTTGTGTACCAACAGCAGGCCTTCTTGCAAAGGCACGCCCACGTGGTCAGTGAACTCAAGGGGTGCTGCACCCGTGCCGCCCTCAGCACCGTCAACCACAATGAAATCGGGCGTGATGCCGGTCTCTAGCATGGCCTTGGCGATGGCGAACCACTCCCAGGGGTGACCAATGCACAACTTGAAGCCGGTGGGCTTTCCGCCCGACAACTGCCGCAGCTGATCAATGAATTGCATCAGCTCAATGGGCGTGGCGAATGTGCTGTGGGCGGCCGGGCTGACGCAGTCTTGCCAGGGCGTCACGCCACGGGCTTGTGCGATCTCGATGGTCACCTTGGGGCCCGGCAGCAAGCCACCATGGCCCGGCTTGGCGCCTTGACTGAGCTTGAGCTCGATCATCTTGACTTGTGGGTCTTGAGCCGCACGGCTGAATTGCTCAGGGTCGAATCGGCCATCGGGGTGCCGGCAACCGAAGTAGCCGGAGCCGATTTCCCAGATCAAATCGCCGCCTTGCCCCGGGCTGTCACCGCGGTGGTAGCGGCTGATCGAGCCCTCACCGGTGTCGTGTGCAAAGCCGCCCCGACGCGCCCCCTGGTTCAGGGCCAGAATGGCGTTGGCACTCAAGGCCCCAAAGCTCAGGGCGGAGATGTTGAAGACACTGGCACTGTAGGGCTGCGCACGCCCTTCGCCGATCAACACCCGAAAATCGTGGCTGGGCACGACGGTCGGGGCGATCGAGTGGTTGAGCCATTCGTAGCCCGGCGCTTGCACGTCACGTTGCGTGCCGAAGGGCCGCTTGTCAGGCTGGCCCTTCGCGCGCTGGTACACCAGTGAGCGTTGCTGACGCGAAAACGGTGCGGCTTCGTTGTCGCCCTCAATGAAGTATTGCCGCATCTCGGGGCGGATGTACTCGAGCAAAAAGCGCAAGTGGCCAATGACGGGATAGTTGCGCAAGACCGCGTGTCGGGTTTGCTGCGTGTCGTAAAAGCCCAGGCCCACCCCCAGCAAAAATAACAACCACCAGCCCCCAGCGACCCCAAAGGCCACGGAGGTGAATGCGGTGAGCAAACACGCCACGGCACACAGGTACCAGGTGGTGTAGCGCAGTGGAAAGTACCGTTGATCCCATTGATTCAACCAGTTGAACATTCGTGCCTTTCGCGGTCCCCCGGGATGATCGGGCATTCGGCATGATAGCCACGGAAGCGGGTGCGATGACTGGGCACAGGCCAAGAATCTCTGGTGGCTCGATGGCCGCTGGCCAAGGGCAAGGGATGTCGATCGCCGAACCCAATCTGGGCACCAGCCCGGCAGCAACTTGCGCAACTGAGCGCAGGCGGCGTAACGATGGCGCTCACGTGACATATGTCGACGGTGTGTGCCATTGTGACGGCTGAATCGCACAGCCTTTGCGAAGCGTCCAATTTTGGCCCTGGCACCTCTTAGAATCACCTGCGAGATTGATGGAGTCCCGAACAACCAAAGTTCTTTGAGGGAGCCTTCTGATGGCCACGTTGTTTTTGCGCCCCGCGCTGGGGCTCGCCCGGCGACATGTCGCCTTGTCGCTGCTCCTGAGTCTGGCGGTTGTCACACAGCTGGGCTGTTCACGCGTCCCCTCGGTGGTCAAGATCGGCGTAGCCCAGCCTTTGTCGGGGGACCTGGCGCCGCTGGGCAAGGACTTGCTCAACGGGGTCCAGTTGGCAGTGGACGATCTGAACAAGAGCGGTTTCACCATCGATGGGCAAAAAGTAACGCTGGAAGTCGTGGCCGTCGACGACACAGCCAATGCCGAAAAGGGCGTTCTAGTGGCCCAGCAACTGGTGGACGCCAAGGTGGTGGCTGTTGTCGGACACCTCAATTCAGGTGTCAGCATCGCCGCTGCGCCGCTGTATGCGAAGGCCAATATCCCGCAGTTGGCCATCTCAACCAATCCCAGATACACCGAGCTGGGCCTGCCCACGACGTTCCGGATCGTCGCCAACGACAATTTGCAGGCCCGGGCCATGGGTCGCTTTGCCGCTGAGCGCTTCAACAGTACCCGTTTTGCGGTGCTCGACGACGGCACCCCGTACGGCAAAGACCTCGCCGCCGGCGCCCTGAAGCGACTGCAGGAATCCAAGAAAGAAATCGTTGTTCAACAAACCTTTGACGACAAGCAGCGGGATTTTGACGCTGTAGCCCGGCGCATGAAGGACGCCAAGGTGCAGGCGGTCGTCACGACGCTGAGTGATTTCCAGGTCGATGCGCTCTTGAAGGCGATGCAAGCCGCAGGGCTGACCGACATCCATGTGCTGGGCGGCGACACGCTCAAGTCACCCTTGTTGTTGGAGAAGTCCTATCCCATGTCTTTGTACGCCACCTCGAGCATCCTCGAGGCGCGTGACTTTCCCAATGGCTCGGCCTTCTTGCGCAAGTACCAGGAGCGTTTCAAGGCGGACGTCACTTATGGCGCCCACTATAGCTTTGACGCCATGCACCAGATCGCCGCTGCGATGCGCCATGCCAACTCAGCCGACCCCAAGAAGATCACTGAATCGCTGCACCGTATCGACAGCTATGTGCCGATCACGGGTTACATGAAGTGGGACAGCAAGGGCGAGCAGACCTACAGCGCAGTTGCGGCCTACAAAGTCATCCAAAAAAACTGGGTCTCACAGGTTCGCTCCAGTTCCTGGTGATGGGCCTGCCGAGCCGGTGAGAACGGTACTCTCCCCTGCCCCGTTAGACAAACCCCAAGCGTCGGTTACTGAAGTTGCGCAGGTTCGGCAAAATGGTGTCCAACTGCCCGTCATTGGCGCCAAACCAGCCCAGCAAGGTGGCGGCATATTGATCAACCGATGTCGTTGGAATCCAGCGACCATGCAGCTCCCAGGCCTCTTGCCCAATGTCATCGGGGCCACCCAGGCTGAGGTCAGGAAATATGCCGTGCGTCGCACCGCCGCGCACCGCACCGCCCATCACCAAGTGGTGATTGCCCCAGGCGTGGTCCGTACCCCAGCTGTTATTGGGCTTGAGCGTGCGGCCAAAGTCACTTTGCGTGAATGTCGTCACCGCGTTGGCCAAGCTCAGGTTGTTGAGAGCGTTTTGAAAACACGCCATCGCGTCCCCCACTTGCTTGAGCAGGGTCGCGTGCAAGCCGCGCACGGGATCATCGCTTTGCACTTGACTGCCGTGGGTATCAAACCCGCCCAGCTGGGCAAAGTAGATCTGGCGGTTGCCACCCACCGTGGTATTGGCTGCCACCAACTTGGCAATTTGGTACAGCTGCTGCCCCAGGGATGAGGCAATGCGGCCACCGGCAATGAGTGGGGCAAACGCAGTGTCAATGGCAGCGATGGCGCCTGCGCCGCCAGGCTGTATGCGCACCAAACCCGCCAGACGCTGGGACACCCCAAAAGCATTGGCTTGCATGCGTGCATAGACCCGGCCGAGCTCCGTATCGGTTTCTTGCGATTGCGCGTACAGGGTGTCCAGCGCTGCCTTTCGCGCCGCGGTCGGGGGCCAGCTCATGTTCTCAGGCTGCAAGCCTTGTACACCGAACGTGTCGCCTGGGCCGGGCAACACCAGCGGCGCGGTGGCTGTGGACGACCCAAACCTTGCATTGCCGCCCAGCGACACCACCGGCACCGTCGCGCCAAGTGTCGTCACGGCACGGCCGCCCCAACCCGTGCGCTCGTTCGCATTACCGGAGCTGGACTCCCAGAGCACTTGCTGATCTGAGTGTGAGAACAAGTTCTGCGGCAGGTCATTGGCACCACTGCTCAAAGCACGAAACTGCGCCTTGCTCAATGGCCGCACCAACGGGCCCACATTGAACACAGGCGCAATACGCCCCGCATTGGCCAAGGGCGACAAGGCGGACAACGCCGGGTGCAAGCCAAACGGCACGCCGGTGATGGGCAGCAAACTGGCCAGCGGGATCGCCATGGACCCCCGAACATTGCGGTAGGCCGTGTAACGCCCATCCGTGGGCACCACCGTGTTTGCACCGTCGTTACCACCGTACAAAAAAATGCACACCAAGGCTTTGTAATCCGACGACTGCGCCAAGGCATTTTGTGCGCTCAACAAATGAGCCGCACTGCCCAAGCCCAGCGCACCCGCCAAGGTGGAGGATTGTTTCAACCAGCGCCGACGGGCTGGGTTCATCGAAAATGAATTCATCGTGAGCACCTCACTAGCGTTGAACTTGGTAGCGAGGGGACGCCAAAACCAAATACGCAGCGGTTTTGACGCGCCAGGATTGCCAGTCCCGATCATTGGTCGAGGTCCAGGCGGATACGGCGTTGATCACCCCTGTCCGCGAGGCGGGGGGCAAGGCCTCGCCCAGCAGCAAAAGCGACATGCGGTCGACCAACTTTGTTGCATCGGGCGCATCGCGCATGAAGTCACTCAAGTCAACCTTGGTGCCCACGGCATTGGGCACTTGAGGATCAGGGTTAGAGCCATTCCAGTCGATCAAGTAGTTTAAAAAATTCAAGCGCTGCATGGCGGTGTTCACATTGTGAATGCCGAAGGTCGGCCCCACCAATTTTTCACGCTCATCTGCCCCAGGCACAGGGTAGTCGGGCGGGTAAAAGTTGAACACCGAGGGTGGGCGAAACACGTGTTGCTGCAAACTCCCTCCCCAACGCCACGACAAGGCGTCGCCATCGGTGCGGCCATTGAGTGCCCGCAGCACCCCCGTGAACATTTGCGCCGGTTCACGCAGCTTGCCACCGCGCAAGCCCGGTGAGCCGTCACCCCGCGCCTCAGGCGACAGCAACACAGCCGCCACGGTGGCCGCCATGTCGCCGCGCTGCCCGGTGCCAAACACATCAAACTGGCCGGTATTGAACGCCGTGGCCACACGCGCCACATACGCGGGCGAGGGGTTGCTCGTCACCAAGTGCTGAATCAACTGCTTGCCCACAAACGGCCCGATGTTGGGGTGGGCCATCAGACTGTCAAGTACCCGCTCCAATGCCGCCGATGTGGTGTGCCCAGCCGCCAACGTGACCCCCGACAACAAGGGCCGCGATGCGGTGTCGTGGTAGCGCTCCACGGGCACCATATCGCCCTGATAGAACATGCAGTTCGCGCCTTGTGGCCAGCAGCCGTGCTGCGTCGGGCGCGCACCGGCGGGGTAGGTCCAGCCGGTCAACGCAAAGGCGTAGTTGCGCACCACATCATTGGTATAGGTGGGCACGCAAGCTGAGCCCTTGAGCGTGCCGTCCAGGTTCAACTCACAAGTGCCGATTGTGAACAACTGCAGCAACTCACGCGCATAGTTTTCATTGGGGGCGCCTTTGTCGTTGTTGACGTTGTTGAGGTAGTCCCCCATCACCGGCGACAGCGTGGCCTTCTTTAACAACTGACGATAGTTGCCCAAGGCTTGCGACAGCAGCGCATTGTGATAGTCCCGGTAGCCGTAGGTCCCGTTGGCCTCCATGCCACCCACCACCAGGATCTGTTGCAAAGCAAACGCAACGCGCTGCCGCAGTTGATCGGGCTGCGTGATGGCATTGCGATAGAAGTCCGACAGCAAGGGCTCCGTCGAGATGTTGTCGCGCCAGCAGGTGGGGCTGTCGTAGGCTGGTTGGTCGCAGTAAGGTTGCGTGTTGCCCGTCTGGTGCACGGCGGCTGTGCCACCGCTGCTGTAGCCCGACTGACGCATTGGCATTTGCTGGGCCACCCAGCGCGTGGCCCCCGAGGTCTTGATTTGTGCCACCAAGGTCTCGGTCGCGCCAAAGGTGGCTTGGTCTGCCAAGCGCACTGCGTCACGTTGCGTCGTGGGTGCCTCCGGCGGCACGGTGCTCACGTAGTTGGTGATGTCGTCTGAAGCGCCACCCGACAGGCCCGCACCAACGCCCGCATCGCTCCCCCCGCCCCCGCCGCCACAAGCGGCCAAACCACCCAATGCAAGCAACGCTGGCAAACAGCACCGAGGCCCCTTGTTCATCCACTGCATGTTGTCGTTCCGATCACATTTCTGGGTCACTGACTCAACGCTACTGCCCACTCTTGTCGTCCGAAAAACAAATGCCTTGACAAGAATCGTTGGCCAGGGACAGCGCCTTCACTCGGCTCGCGACATCCGTCACAGCGGACAGAAGCGAGCGAGCTTACAAGGGGTTCAAGGCATAAGCGATGCCACCCCGCCGTTTGTGTTGCAGGTGGTAACAACTTTTGCGAAAACACACATCACGGGGGAGTCGGGATGGCCTCGACTTGGATGCGCAACAGCACCTCATCGGCCACCATGGGCGAGCCGAAGTGCAGATCAAAATCAGTTCTGAGCAACTTGGCCTCGAGGTCGCCCCCACACACGCGGGCACGAAACAGCGGGTTGAAAGCGCACTTCCAGCGCACCACGTTCAGCGTCAGCGGCCTGCTGATCCCACGCAGCATGATTTCACCACGCACTTCACGCGGCACCTCACCCTCCCATCGCGCCCGGCTGGCGCTGAAGAAGGCCTGGGGGTGGTCTTGCGTGGACAGCAAGGTGGGGCTGCGCAGCACCGCATCAAACGCGGGCGCCCCCGAGCTGACCGAGGCCATGTCCACCGTGATGCCCACCTCCAGCCGCTGCGCGAGGGGATCAAACACGACCTGCCCCTGCAAACGATCAAAGCGGCCTCGAATCGTAGAGGTGCCCATGTGCAGCACCTCCCAGTGAACAAAGGTGTGCCCCAAGTCCAACTTATAGTTTCCAGACTCTTGGGCCACCAAGGGCCTTTGCGCAGTGAAGCACACGCTCCACAACAAGATCACCCACCACCGCGCCTTGCTCATTGGGATAGCCCCCGCTCAGAAGATAGAAAGTGAGCGCATACATACTCGATCCTGCGCTTGCTGCCGACACATTTGTTGTTAACAAGATTCAGGGGGTGGACGCCCACAGGCAACACCTCTAGGCTACGGGCAAAGAACTTTGATCATTCAAGCCCATTTTGCAAGTAGCCCGCCAACCACGGAGACCGCATGAACGCAATGTCCGGCGAGGGCATCACGACCAACCCCTACGCTCTTGACGCCATCGTCAAGGCCAGTGAATCTCATCGCATTATTGCCTCCAAAGACATTGTTGATGTTCGGGGCGTGAAGCTGTGGGCCCAGGGCCAGCCCGTATCGGCTGAACTCCAACAACGGCTGCTCGAGCGCAAACTTCAGGCCCCGATGGAAGCCTGTCTGGAAACGGAAGGCGGCGCGACATTGTTCACCCTGGTCGAAGACTTGGGCAAGCTGTTTGACGCCGATACCCCGCTGTCCAAGGTTCTCAAGCCCTGGGCCACCTTGTTGGTGACGCAAGCCAAGCAGCTGCCGCTGCACTCCGTCGCCCAGCTGATGCTCACCGCCGCCCTGGCCACCCGCCCTAACTCGCTGCCCCATGCCGTCATGGGCATGGCCTTGGCGGGCGCCATGGTGGCCAGCCGCAACTCTCCTGTTCCGGAAATTCGCCTGGCCATGTTGGGTGGATTGCTGCATGACCTCGGCGAGGTGTACATCCAGCCGAAGTACCTTGACTACAGCACTGCGCTCGATGTGCAAGGGCACAAGCATTTGATGGTCCACCCTCGGGTGGCGGAGATGGTGCTCAACACCACCACCGATTACCCCAAGGCCCTGACGCGTGGCATCGGCGAGCACCATGAGCGGCTGGATCGCTCAGGCTACCCTGGGCGCCTGACTGCGGATCAAATATCCAAGCTGGGCCGTGTGTTGATGGTGGTCGAGGTGGCCCTGGGTGTTTTGCGGGCCCCGCAGGCGCCACTGACGCGCATCAGCTTTGCCCTGCGCGTGGTGCCTGGCGAGTTCGACCCCGCCTGGACCGGCTTTTTGTGCGACGCCGCTCGACGCACCGAGGAAGCTCCCCACCTCGACCCTCAGGTGCTGCGCGACAAAGGCCCTCTGGAGCGCCTGGATGCCGAACTCGCCGCCACCCGAGAGCTCGCAGGCACCCTGCAAGCGCAGCGCGGCTCTGCTGCGGCAACACACATCATTCAAGAAGCCCTCAGCCGCCTGGACCGCTTGCGTGTCGCGTGGAATGCCTTGGGCCTTTGGGGCCTGCCCGAAGCTGAGCTTGCGCCCCAAGAGCAATTCGAACTGGCTCTGGCGGGCAGTGAGCTCGGACAACGTTTGCGCAGCTTCAAACGCGAATGTCTGCTGCTGTCAGAAAACCTGAACGACGCCGAGAAAACCCAGCTGTCCCCCCTTTGGGATGGCCTGCTGGGCAGCGCGCCCCCACACGCGCCAAGTTAGGGCCTGTCGTCTACCCTCAACAGACCCCGTCAAAACAGGTCTCAAGCAACAGAGCGACGATTTCATCGTCTGTATAGTTAGCGCTCGCTTTCATTACAGAGACCACTGGGTCGCAGGCTTTTGCAAAGAAGGTGTACAAAATCAGCTCGGCGGGCAGGCTGGGCCGCAAGAGTCCGGCCTGCTGGGCCAGCACAATCCAGCCCCCGAGCACCTCACTCAGGGCCACCAAACGTTCCAGATACGGGGGGTGCATCAACAGAGCAGCCCGCAAGGTGGAATTTTGCGACGGCAAGGAGGGCATTTCTCCAGCCAGCTGAAGCTGCAGTGCCCATTTTACGGATGCCTTAATGAAGGTGAGCGCCAACTTCCCATCCGCGGGCTCGCTGACCGGATGTGACCGTACCTGTGTCAATGCGCGATCCATCAGCCGCACCATGGCCGCGGCCGCCAACGCCTCCTTCGAGGCAAAGTGCTTGTACAAGCTGGCTTTGGCGATGCCCACTTCAGCGGCCACTTCATCGACCGTCATGAGATCAAAGCCCTTCTCGGCCAAAAGACGATTGGCGGCAGTGACAATCGCTTCCTCGCGAGTGCGCAACACTTGCTGCTTGAAGGAAAGTTTTGCAGTCACCATGTGGCGATTTTAAGCCACGCACAGACACTGGCAGACGCCGAAGTATGGAAAATTACTCAATACCCATATTGTGACGATGCCGTTCATTCGAAAAACGGCTCTTGACCGCACCCTCGGGTGAGGGACGTCACAGGCTTACGATTTTTGGGCTGACTGCCTACAATCCACAAGTCAAAGCCCACGCTGCGCGTTGAGCGACCCCAGGAGTCGTCTGCCTGGCGTGGAGCGTTGCCACCCTCCCCTGCTGAGGCCTGACTGGCCCCGCTCTACACAGAAGGCAAGTATGTTGTTTCCACAGGTATTTGATGTGATTGTCGTCGGTGGTGGTCACGCCGGCACAGAGGCAGCGCTGGCCAGCGCCCGCATGGGCTGCCGCACCTTGCTGCTGACCCACAACCTGGAGACCTTGGGCCAGATGAGCTGCAACCCCTCGATCGGTGGGATTGGCAAGGGGCACTTGGTCAAGGAGGTGGATGCGCTCGGTGGGGCCATGGCGGCTGCAACCGATGAGGCGGGCATTCAGTTCCGAATTTTGAACGGCTCCAAAGGGCCTGCGGTCCGCGCCACCCGCGCCCAAGCCGACCGCGTGTTGTACCGTGGGGCCATTCGCCGACGCTTAGAGAATCAGGCCAATCTGTGGCTGTTCCAGGGTGCTTGTGAAGACCTGATGGTGTCTGGGGACACCATCACGGGCGTCATCACGCAGGTGGGTGTTCGTTTCTCGAGTCGTACCGTGGTGCTGACGGCCGGCACGTTCTTGGATGGGCGCATTCATGTGGGCCTGAGTAACCACTCGGCGGGTCGCGCTGGCGATCCGCCGGCTGTGCGCCTGTCGGCCCGGCTCAAAGAGTTGAAGCTGCCCCAGGGGCGCCTCAAGACCGGCACGCCACCCCGGCTGGATGGGCGCACCATCAACTTCAGCCTGTTGACTGAACAACCGGGTGACCTCGACCCCGTTCCCGTGTTCAGCTTCATGGGCCACGCCTCACAGCACCCTCAGCAGCTGCCCTGCTGGATCACCCACACCAACGAGCGCACGCACGAGATCATTCGCTCTGGCTTTGACCGCAGCCCCATGTTCACTGGCGTGATTGACGGCGTGGGGCCGCGTTACTGCCCGAGCATTGAGGACAAGGTCAATCGCTTTGCCGACAAGACCTCACACCAAATCTTCCTCGAACCCGAGGGCCTGAGCACGCACGAGTTCTACCCCAACGGCATCTCGACCAGCCTGCCCTTTGATATTCAACTCGCCGCGGTGCACTCCATGGTCGGGCTGGAAGAGGCGCACATCGTTCGACCTGGCTACGCCATCGAGTACGACTACTTCGACCCGCGCAGCCTGAAGTCGTCCTTTGAGACCCAGTCGATTCAAGGCTTGTTTTTTGCGGGGCAGATCAACGGCACCACGGGCTATGAAGAGGCGGCCGCTCAAGGCCTGTTTGCGGGCATCAACGCGGCCTTGCAAGTGCGTGGGCAAGCTGCTTGGCTGCCGGGCCGCGAGCAGGCCTACCTCGGCGTGCTGGTTGACGACCTCACCACCCAAGGCGTGACCGAGCCCTACCGCATGTTCACCAGCCGGGCCGAGTTCCGGCTGCAACTGCGCGAAGACAACGCCGACATGCGCCTCACCGAATGGGGCTACCAGGCGGGGTTGGTGGACGAGGCGCGCTGGTCGGCCTTCAACCGAAAGCGCGATCTTGTTTCACGTGAAACACAGCGGCTGCGCACCACCTGGGTTCACCCGCGCTCGCTGCCGGCTGAGGACAGTGAGCGCCTCCTTGGCAAGGCGCTGGAGCACGAATACTCACTGACCGACCTGCTGCGACGCCCAGTCGTGAACTTCGACATCTTGGGCCAGATCGATCTGATCAGCCATGGTGCGGGGGCTGTTTCACGTGAAACACTGCGTACCGAGGTCGGCGCCGAGTTGGCCGACAGCGTGATTGAGCAGGTTGAGATCAGCGTTAAATACGCTGGCTACATTGACAAGCAACGTGAGGAGGTCGAGCGCAGCGCGCGCGCTGAGCACCTGCCCCTCCCCCTTGAGCTGGACTACAGTCACGTCAGTGCTTTGAGCATCGAGGTGCGCCAGAAGCTGAACAAGCACCGGCCCGCCACCCTCGGCCAAGCGTCGCGAATTTCCGGAGTGACACCTGCTGCCATCTCGCTGCTGCTGGTGCACCTGAAGAAGAAGGGCTGGGCGGAGGCGCTGCAAGCAACGGCCCCCAACACGGCACCATGAGCCTCTCACTTGATGATGCCGCGGCCGCGGCAGGGCTGACACCCCACCAGGCGCAGCAACTGCAGGCCTACCTCGAGTTGCTGGGCAAGTGGAACCGCGTCTATAACCTCACCGCGGTGCGCGACACCGAGCGCATGTTGACGCACCATGTGTTTGACAGCCTCTGCACCCTGCCCCCATTGCGGCAACAGGGCTCGTGGGCCCATCGCCGGGCGCTGGATGTCGGCAGCGGCGCCGGGCTGCCCGGAATGATCCTCGCCATCGCCATGCCCGAGCTGCACGTGAGCTGCATCGACGCCGTCGGCAAGAAGACGGCCTTCATTCAACAGGCCGCGAGCACCCTGCGGCTCCCCAACCTGCAGGCCGTTCACGCTCGAGTCGAGCAATGGCGCAGCGACCCCTTTGATCTGATCACCTCCCGCGCCTTCGCCTCCCTCCTCGACTTCACTCAGCTGAGCCAGCATCACTTGGCGCCTGCTGGCATATGGATGGCGATGAAGGGAAAAGCTCCTCACGAAGAGATCGCCGCCCTGCCCCCGTCAGTCTCTGTGTTTCACGTGGAACATCTGAGCGTGCCGGACCTGGATGCCGAGCGTTGCCTGGTCTGGATGCGTGCGCAGTCATGAGTCTGCTGGATGGCATCACCTCCTATCCGGCGTTTTGTGTTGCTGTTCTCTTGTTCTTGGCGCTGCCGGGGCCCGGCACGCTGACGCTGCTGTCCTCCACGAGTCAGGGTGGTTTGCGAGCTGGCGTGGCCGCCACCATGGGCATCATCGTTGGCGATCAGCTTCTGCTGTGGCTGGCGGCGGCGGGCTTGGCTGCCGTGTTGACACGGTACCCCTTGGCTTTTGCCCTGCTCCAAGGCCTGGGTGCCGCCTATTTGATTTGGCTGGGGTTTGGCTTGGTGCGGGCGCGCAAGGCGCCCGCTGAGACGGCCGAAGCATCGACGTCGTCCGCCACGCCACGGCATGCGCAGCGCGCTTTCTTGATCACCGTACTCAACCCCAAGGCCATCTTCTTCTACCTGGCCTTCTTTCCCCAGTTCATCCGAGCCCAAGACGGGCAGCCCCTCATCACCTTGACGGTCATGGCTGTGACCATCGCGGCGCTCACGGCCGCATACAGCGTCACCCTGTGCGCCCTGGCCTCTCAGGCGGCCAAGCTGATGAGCGCGGAGGGTTCGGCGGGCCTGTGGCTTTCGCGATTTTTGGGTCTGTGTTTGATGAGCTTTGGCCTGCACCTGCTGTACCTCAGTGGGCTTCGAGCCTGAGCGCTACAAGCGTGCGCCATGCGCCACGGCCCTCTGGTGAAACTGCGCTGCAGGGTGGACAATCGACCCCCTAGGGTGCCTTGACACCCGCCTTTGAACTTCGTGCGCCACATCGCTCAAACGGCGCACTCAATCCCGGTTGATTCACCACGAGACACGTAGCCATGGCCCGAATTTTTTGTGTTGCCAACCAAAAAGGTGGTGTGGGTAAAACCACCTCCACAGTCAACCTTGCCGCCGCACTGGGTCGCATCGGCCAACGCGTGTTGGTGGTCGACCTCGACCCTCAGGGCAATGCCACCATGGGCTCAGGCGTTGACAAGCGCAAGCTGCCGCTCACGGTGTATGACGTCTTGTTAGAGACCGCTACCATCGCTGACGCCCGTCAGCGCAACGCCGATGTCGGCTATGACGTCGTCGGTGCCAACCGCGAACTGGCCGGTGCCGAAATCGAGCTGGTGGAGTTGGAGCGGCGCGACAAGCGCCTCAAGGGGGCCTTGCAGGCCGTCGACCACGAGTACGACTTCATCCTGATCGACTGTCCCCCCAGCCTCAGCATGCTCACCCTCAATGGCTTGTGCTGCGCCCATGGCGTGATGGTCCCGATGCAGTGCGAGTACTTTGCCTTGGAAGGGCTGAGTGACTTGGTCAACACCATCAAGCAGGTGCATGCCAATCTCAACCCCGAGTTGCAAGTGATTGGCTTGTTGCGCGTGATGTTCGATCCACGCATCACCCTGCAGCAACAAGTCAGCGACCAGCTGAAAGCGCACTTCGGCGAGAAGGTCTTTGACACCGTCATCCCGCGCAACGTGCGCCTGGCAGAAGCCCCCAGCTACGGTCTGCCCGGTGTCGTCTTTGACCCCGCCTCCCGCGGTGCCCTGGCATTCGTTCAGTTCGCCAAAGAACTCGTCAAGCGGGTGAACAGTGACCCCCTGTTCATGCCCCGCGCGGCCACCGTGGCAGCCAAGAAGCGCTCCGCCCAAACCGAAGTCACGTCAAAGTCAGAGTGAGTGCTCACAAACACATTTGCCTACAAGCCCAAATCCTCTGCCAAGCCCAGGTGCACGTTCATCGACTGCACCGCCGCCCCGCTCGCCCCCTTGCCCAAATTGTCCAGGCGGGCCATCAGCATGACCTCCCCTGGCGGGGTGTGCTCATTGGCAAACACGAAGATGTCGACCCGGTTGCTGCCGTTGGCCCCCTGCACATCGAAGAAGCCCGACTGCAGGGTCTGAGGGTCATTCAAGGCCTGGACCTTCACAAAGGCCTCACCGGCGTAGTGTTGGGCCAAGGCGGCGTGCAACTTTGCAGCCGTCGTGCCCGCAGGCAAATGCGACAAATGTAAGGGCACACTTACGCACAGGCCCTTGTAAAACGGGCCCACGATGGGCATGAACACGGGCTTGGTCTGCAAGCCCGTGTGCGCCATCATTTCGGGGATGTGCTTATGGGCCAGCCCCAAGGCATAGGGGCGCGGCGCCGCCAGCTGCTGCCCTGCTGTCCCTGTCAAATCGGCCAGACCCGCCTCGTACTGCTCGATCATCTTCTTCCCGCCACCGGAGTAACCCGTCAATGACGTCGCAGCAACTGGAGTGTTAGCAAGCACACACTTCGCTTCAATCAATGGGCGCATCAGCAGGATGAATGCGCTGGCATGGCATCCTGGGTTGGCGATGCGCTTGCTCGTGCGCAACAGCGCGCGCTGCCCTGGGGCCAACTCGGGCAAGCCAAACGTCCAGCCCGGGGCGGTGCGGTGGGCGGTGCTGGCATCGATCAGGCAGGTCTGGGGGTTGGTGACCCAGGACGCGGCCTCCACGGCGGCGTCATCGGGCAGGCACAAAAAAGCCACGTCGGCGGCGTTGAGCAGGCGGGCGCGCTCGATGGGGTCTTTGCGTTTGTCGGGATCGATGCGCAAGACCTGCACATCCGTGCGTTGCGCGAGATACTCATGGATGCGCAGCCCGGTGGTGCCTTCTTGACCATCAACAAATACTTGGTATGCCATATGGGGTTCCCCGCAGAATTTTGCAAAGCATCAAGAATACGTCAGTGATGAACATGCCGCCCACGACCCTGCGCGTCCTCAGCCTGCCAGGATGGCAAAACTCTGACCCCGCGCATTGGCAAACCCGTTGGCAGGCGTTGCTAGGGCATGAGTGTGTGGAGCAATCTGATTGGCAATGGCCGCGCCGTGGCGACTGGATGGCGCGACTGGACGAGGTGGTGGGCCAATCGCCAGCACCTTGCTCCACCGTCTTGGTCGCCCACAGCTTGGGTTGTCAGTTGGTGGCCGCCTGGGCTGCACACTCGCAGCACGCCGGCATCATCCAGGCGGCCCTGTTGGTGGCCCCGCCTGATACCGAGCGTGACGACATGCCGCCGCAGCTTTACAACTGGCGCCCCTGGGTTCGTGCAGCGCTGCCGTTTGCCAGTTTGGTGGTTGCCAGCAGCAACGATCCTTACTGCGCAGCCCCCCGTGCGATGGAAATGGCGGCACACTGGGGCAGTCAGTTCATCAATATCGGCGATCATGGGCACATCAACACCGCGTCCGGTCTTGGCGACTGGCCACAAGGTCAAGCGCTGCTCCAGGGTCTCTTGACGCCCTCCCTCTGAACCCACCCACGACAAAGTCCCCCATGGTCACCAAAAAACCCAAAGGCCTCGGCCTCGGCCTCGCAGCGTTGCTCGGCCCGACTGTTGAAGATGCCCCTGCGGCCGCGCCGCCCAAGCCCGAGTTGCCCCGCACCTTGAAGCTGAGCCAACTGCAGCCCGGCAAGTACCAGCCGCGCACGCGCATGGATGAGGGCTCGCTGTATGAGTTGGCCGAGAGCATCAAGGCGCAAGGCATCATGCAGCCGATCTTGGTGCGGCCCGTGGGCAAGACCTCGGGTGGGCAGCTGAGCTACGAGATCATCGCGGGCGAGCGCCGCAGCCGTGCTGCCAAATTGGCGGGCCTGGACGAGGTGCCTGTGCTGGTCAAAGAGGTGCCCGACGAGGCGGCCGCCGCCATGGCCTTGATCGAGAACATTCAGCGCGAAGACCTCAACCCCTTGGAAGAAGCGCAAGGCATCAAGCGCCTGACGGATGAGTTCGGCCTGACCCACGAGCAAGCCGCGCAAGCCGTCGGCCGTTCACGCAGCGCCACGAGCAACCTGCTGCGTTTGTTGAACCTGGCTGACACTGTCCAGACCATGCTGATGGCCGGCGACCTTGACATGGGTCATGCACGCGCCTTGCTGCCGCTCGACGGCGCACAGCAAATTCAAACGGCGGCCGAAATCGCTGCCAAAAAACTCAGCGTGCGCGAGGCTGAGCGCCTCGTGGCGCGTCACATGAATGCGCCCAAATCGGCCGCCAGCGTCAGCAACACTGGCAGTGCCCCCAAAGGTAAACCGAAAGACATTTTGCGCATCGAGCAAGCCTTGTCCGATGCTTTGACCGCAGCCGTCGAGGTGCGCGTCAAGAAGCGCACCGCGCGGGGTGAGCAGGGTGAAGTGGCCATCGCCTTTGGCTCGCTCGATGAGCTCAATGGCTTGCTCGATCGCTTGGGTTTGACGACGCATTGAGCGGCGCTGCAGGGGTTGCGGTGTGTCAGGCGCAACAAGTCGGCAATCGAAACCACATATTGGTGAAAGTAGCCTACTTTGCGCCTGCTTCTTGCGGTATGTTGGCAGCAGAGATGCATCAATCTATCAATGTCTCGTGAGCCCACGAACACCGACTTGTGAATCCATGACTTGAGCTGCCCCCAAGGTGCAGGAAAGCTCTGATGACGCCCTGTGGTCCGGACGTCATCAGAGCTTCCCCAGATGGCGGAAGACACGGCCTGCGCCGCGGCCTTGTCTTGCGCCGTGACCACCCAGGAGATCAGCATGGACGTCATCAGCCACCTCAAGGCCCGCTTCGACCGAACCCGCGAAGAAGAGTTGTCCCTCGAGGACTACCTCGCCGAGTGCAAGCGCAGCCCCGTCTCGTATGCCACCGCGGCTGAGCGCATGCTCAAAGCCATCGGTGAGCCTCAAACCGTTGACACGCGCAATGACCCTCGCCTGTCGCGCCTGTTCGCCAACAAGGTCATCAAAATTTATCCTGCCTTCGCCGAGTTTTACGGCATGGAAGATGCCATTGAGCAGGTGGTGAGCTACTTCCGTCACGCCGCCCAAGGCCTGGAAGAGAAAAAGCAAATTCTGTATTTGCTCGGCCCCGTGGGGGGCGGCAAGAGCTCGATCGCTGAGCGCTTGAAGTCGCTCATGCAAGAGGTGCCGTTCTATGCCATTCAGGGCTCGCCCGTGAATGAGTCCCCCTTGGGTTTGTTTGATGCCCAAGAGGACGGCCCCATCCTGGAAAAAGAGTACGGCATCCCGCGCCGTTATCTGCACCGCATTTTGAGCCCCTGGGCCGTCAAGCGTCTGGATGAGTTCGGTGGCGACATCCGCAAGTTCAAGGTGGTCAAGCGCTACCCCTCGGTGCTCAAACAAGTCGGTATCGCCAAGACCGAGCCAGGTGACGAGAACAACCAGGACATCTCGGCCCTGGTCGGCAAGGTCGACATCCGCAAGTTGGAAACCTTTGCCCAGGATGACCCTGATGCTTACAGCTTCTCGGGCGGCTTGTGCTTGGCCAATCAAGGCCTGCTTGAGTTTGTTGAAATGTTCAAAGCGCCCATCAAGGTGTTGCACCCTCTGTTGACGGCCACGCAAGAAGGCAACTTCAAAGGCACGGAAGGTTTCGGTGCCATTCCTTTCGATGGCGTGGTGTTGGCGCACTCGAATGAAAGCGAGTGGAAAGCCTTTCGCAACAACAAAAACAACGAAGCCTTCTTGGACCGCATTTACATCGTCAAGGTGCCCTACTGCCTGCGGGTGTCGGAAGAGGTCAAGATCTACGAAAAGCTGTTGCGCGGCTCATCCTTGGCTGCGGCCACCTGCGCCCCTGGCACCTTGAAAATGATGGCGCAATTCGCGTCCCTGACCCGGCTCAAAGAACCTGAAAACTCAAGCCTGTACTCCAAAATGCAGGTGTACGACGGCGAAAACCTCAAGGACACCGACCCGCGCGCCAAGAGCTATCAAGAGTACCGCGACTATGCCGGTGTCGATGAAGGCATGAGCGGCATCTCGACGCGCTTCGCGTTCAAGATTTTGAGCAAGGTGTTCAATTTCGATAGCGCCGAGGTGGCGGCCAATCCTGTGCATCTGATGTACGTGCTGGAGCAGCAAATCGAACGCGAGCAATTCCCGGCTGAGACCGAGCAGCGCTACCTGGCCTTCATCAAAGAACACCTGGCCGTGCGCTACGCCGAGTTCATCGGCAAGGAAATTCAAACCGCCTACCTGGAGAGCTACAGCGAGTACGGCCAAAACATTTTTGACCGCTACGTCACCTACGCCGACTACTGGATTCAAGACAACGAGTACCGCGACACCGACACCGGCGAGGTGTTTGATCGGGGCGCCTTGAACTCCGAGTTGGAGAAGATCGAGAAGCCCGCCGGCATCTCCAACCCGAAAGATTTCCGCAACGAAATCGTCAACTTCGTGCTGCGCGCGCGCGCCAACAACGCTGGCAACAACCCGGCCTGGACCAGCTACGAGAAGCTGCGCACGGTGATCGAGAAAAAAATGTTCTCCAACACCGAAGAGCTGTTGCCCGTCATCAGCTTCAACGCCAAGGCCAGTGCCGATGAAGCGAAGAAGCATGAAGACTTCGTCACCCGCATGGTGGCCAAGGGCTACACCCCGAAGCAAGTGCGCTTGTTGTGCGAGTGGTACTTGCGCGTGCGCAAGAGTTCGTGAGCGCCGGTTGGGGCCTACCTTGGGAGTCCGCATGCTGCAAATCATTGACCGTCGCCTGGCCGGGAAGAACAAATCCATTGGCAATCGCGAGCGCTTTTTAAGGCGCCACAAAGAGCAAATTCGCGAAGCCGTCAAGCGCGCGGTAGACGGCCGCGGCATCCGTGATTTGGCCCAGGGTGAGGATGTGCACATTCCCCGGCGCGACATCTCGGAGCCGGTGTTCCAGCATGGCCAAGGGGGCAAGCGCGAGACCGTGCACCCAGGCAACCAAGAGTACGTGAAAGGCGATCGCATCGAGCGGCCCAAGGGCGGACAGGGCCAAGGCGGCAACCAGGCCAGCGACACCGGCGAGGGTGACGACGACTTTGTTTTTCACTTGAGCAAAGAAGAGTTCATGCAGGTCTTCTTTGATGACCTGGCTTTGCCCAACCTGGCCCGCACGACTTTGGCTGAGACGCCGGAGTTCAAGACGCATCGCGCGGGCTACAGCTCAGACGGCACGCCCAGCAATCTGCACATCGTGCGCTCCATGCGTGGCGCCATTGGCCGGCGCATTGCCATCGGCAGCGAATCACGCCACACCCTGCGGGAGCTGGAAGAGCAGCTCGCCACCCTGCTGGCCCGGCCCGACGCCAGCGAGCTGGAGCGCGAGATCGGCCCCTTGCAGGCCGAGATCGAGACCTTGCGCAACCGCCTGGCACGCATCCCCTTCCTCGATCCCATTGACCTGCGCTACCGCAGCCGCGTGCGAGTGCCTGTGCCCACCTCCAAGGCGGTGATGTTTTGCTTGATGGATGTGTCGGGCTCGATGGACGAAGCGCGCAAAGATTTGTCCAAGCGATTTTTCATTTTGCTCTACCTGTTTTTGACGCGGCACTATGAGCGCATTGAACTGGTCTTCATCCGCCACCACACCCAGGCCCAAGAAGTCGATGAGCAAAATTTCTTTCACTCCACCGAGACCGGTGGCACCGTGGTCTCCAGCGCCTTGGTGTTGATGGACGAAATCGCCCGCGCGCGCTACCCCACGTCCGAATGGAACATCTACGGCGCGCAGGCCAGTGATGGGGACAACTGGCACCATGACAGTGGCCGCTGCCGTGAGCTGCTGGCCAACAACATCTTGCCCTTGTGCCGTTATTTTGCTTACGTGCAGGTGGCCGAGGAAGAGCAAAGCTTGTGGGACGAGTACGCCGCCCTGGCCAATGAGGCCAAGGGCTTTGCCGTGCGCAAGGCCATCGAGGCCGCCCAAATCTACCCCGTGTTTCGCGACCTGTTCAAGAAGGAAGGGGCCGCCGCATGAGCGATCGCATCGAACCCCCGGGCAGCTCCGAGCGGCGTCACGGCCACCGGCCTGGGACGCCGCAGCGTCGGGTCTCTGATCTGATCGCGCCCGCGCGCGCAGACGCGCCCCTGCCCTCGCCCAGCGACTGGACCTTTGAGCTGATTGAGCGCTATCACGACGTGATTCGCCAAACCGCCGAACGCTATGGCCTGGACACCTATCCCAACCAGCTGGAGATCATCACGGCGGAGCAAATGATGGACGCTTACGCCTCCGTCGGCATGCCGGTGAACTACCGCCACTGGAGCTACGGCAAAGAGTTCATCGCCACGGAAAAAAACTACCGCCGCGGCAACATGGGCCTGGCCTACGAGATCGTCATCAACTCCAACCCCTGCATCAGCTACCTGATGGAGGAAAACACCCTGGCCATGCAAGCCCTGGTGATTGCGCATGCGGCCTATGGGCACAACAGTTTCTTCAAAGGCAACTACCTGTTCCGCATGTGGACCGATGCCTCCAGCATCATTGACTACCTGGTCTACGCCAAAAACTACATCCACGACTGCGAAGAGCGTCATGGCATTGATGCCGTCGAGGCACTGCTCGACAGCTGCCACGCCCTGATGAACCACGGGGTGGATCGCTACCGTCGCCCAAGCCGCAAGTCACTGGCCCAAGAGCTCGCCGAGCGCAAAGACCGTGAGGCCTATGCCCAGCAGCAAGTCAACGACATGTGGCGCACCCTGCCCTCCAAAGTGGGCAAGGCGGCCGGCGAAGCCCAGGCCAAGCGCTTCCCCGAAGAGCCCCAAGAAAACCTGTTGTACTTCATCGAAAAAAATGCGCCCTTGCTCGAGCCCTGGCAACGTGAGGTCGTGCGCATTGTGCGCAAGGTGGCGCAATACTTTTATCCGCAGCGGCAAACCCAGGTCATGAACGAAGGCTGGGCCACCTTCTGGCATCACCACCTGCTCAACACCCTGTACACCGATGGCCATCTGTCCGACGGCATGATGATCGAGTGGCTGAAGTCGCACACCAACGTGGTCTACCAACCCCCCGTGGGCCACCGGGCCTACAGCGGCATCAACCCCTATGCGCTGGGCTTTGCCATGTACACCGACATCAAGCGCATCTGTGAGCGCCCGACCGACGAAGACCGGCGCTGGTTTCCCGACATGGCTGGCAGCGATTGGCTGGTCACCCTCGACCATGCCATGCGCAACTTCAAAGACGAAAGCTTCATCGGGCAATACCTGTCCCCGCACATCATGCGCGAGTTCCGCCTGTTCGCCATCTCCGACGACGAGCGAGAAAGCGAGCTGGAAGTGGCCGCCATCCACGACGACAGCGGCTACCGCCGCGTGCGCGAAGCCCTCAGCCGCCAGTATGACCTCGGTGCCCGCGAGCCCAACATCCAGGTCTGGAACGTTAACCTCAGAGGTGATCGCTCACTTACGTTGCGCCACACACAATACAATGATCGCCCCCTGCACGACGACTCGCTGGAGGTGCTCAAGCACGTGGGCCGCCTGTGGGGCTTTGGGGTCGAGTTGGAAAGCGTCAATGCCTTTGGCAGTGTGACGCGCAGCTGGCATGTCTCCAGCGTGTCGGAGGATGCGGACTGAGCCGCGAATGGGCGGTGTTCATGCAACGGCGGCGCTGTGAGAACGATCCCTGCGCTGACAACACCATGGCCAACACCATCGTTGTGAAAGTTGAACGCCCTTGTCGCTAGATACCCTCTACACCGCCGAAACCCCAGAGGGCATTGCGCTCAGCTTGCGCCCTGCCGGGGTGACGGCCCGCGCCCTCGCCTATTTGCTGGACCTGCTGATCCGCATCGCGGTGTTCCTCGCCTTGTTGTTCGCATTGCGGGTGTTGTTCGGGGGGATGGCCGGCGGCTTGTTGGCGATCACTTACTTCGCAATTGAGTGGTTCTACAGCGTGCTGTTTGAATTGTTGCCCAAGCATGCCACCCCCGGTAAGCGGGCACTGGGGCTGACGGTGGTGATGGATTCCGGGCTGCCCATCACGCCCGCCGCCTCCTTGCTGCGCAACCTGCTGCGTGCGGTTGACTTTTTTCCACTGGGCTATGGCGCGGCGTGGGTGTCGATGTTGTGCCGCGCCGACTTCAAGCGTCTGGGCGACTTGGCGGCCGGCACCTTGGTGGTCTATCAACCCGCCACGGGCTTGCATGCCCAACTGCCGCAAGCCCCCCCCTTGGCGCCACGCCGCCCCCTGAGCAGTCGCGAGCAGGCTGCCGTGGTGAGCTGGGCCAGTCGCACTGAGCGCCTGTCCCCCGCCCGCAGCGACGAGTTGGCCCAGCTGGCATCCAGCATCTTGCCGCCCCATGCGCCGGACGCCACCCAGGCGCTGCGCGGTGTCGCGCAATGGCTGGTGGGGCGCCGTGAGGGTGAGGCATGACGCCCCTGCTGTTTGAATCCCTCTACCGCGCCAGCTGGACCGAGCTGGCCACGCTGCTGGAGGGCATTGAAAAAGGGCCCGGCCGCCCACCCCATCAGGGCGCCCGGCTCAGCGAGCTGTACCGGCGTTGCTGCGAGCATCTGGCCTTGGCCCGCTCACGGGCCTACCCCAAGCACCTCATTGATCAGCTCGAATCCCTCACCCAGCGCGCGCATCAGCTGATTTACCGCCGTCACGACTACGGCGTTTTGCGCTTCAAGCAATGGGCGTTGGTCGACTTCCCCGAGCAGGTGCGGGCGCACCGTTGGTATGTGCTGATCGCCGCCTTGCTGTTCGTGATTCCGCTGCTGGGGGCCGGTTGGGCCACCTACCAAGACCGGGGTTTCGTCTTGCATTTTGTCGACGTCAAGACCATGCAGTCGTATGACGAGATGTACGCAGGCGCGCGCGAGCTGGGCCGCGCTCGCGACGCCGAAACCGACTGGGCCGCGTTCGGCGGCTACATTGAACACAACATCGGCATCGGCTTTCGGTGCTTTGCCAGCGGCATGCTGGCCGGCGTGGGCACCATCTACGTCATGATTTTCAATGGCCTGATGATTGGCGCCATTGGGGGCTACATCACCGCCCAGGGGCATGTGGAAAATTTTTACTCGTTCGTCATCACACACGCCGCCTTCGAGCTCACGGGTCTGGTGCTGGCGGGGGCCGCGGGGTTGCGACTGGGACACGCCTTGGTGGCCCCCGGTCGACGCACCCGCCTAGAGGCCCTCAAACACCACGCAAGCGATGCGGTGGTGGTCATGTACGGCGTGTTCGTGATGTTGTTGATCGCGGCCTTCATTGAGGCCTTCTGGTCGTCCTCACGCTGGATCGGCCCGCATGTGAAATATGCCTCGGGTGCCTTGTGCTGGTTGAGCGTGTTGGCGTACTTCATCTGGCAAGGCCGGCCTCGGGTTTGGCGCCCCTCAAAGCATGCAAGTTGATGGCCTGGCGGTCGAGCTGCGCCCCCGCCCCATGTCCGAGGCGGTGGATCTGGGCGTGCGTCTGGTGCAAGCCCACGCAGGCTCCGTTTGGCGCACCTGCACGCCCGTGTTTGTGGGCGTGCTCTTGCTGGCATTGCTGGGCAACCTGATTGCACCCTGGGTGCCGATGCTGATCATTTTTTGGCTCAAACCCTGGCTGGACCGCAGTGTGCTGTTTGTGCTGTCGCGGGCGGTCTTCGGTCAGTCGACCCGGTTTGCCGACCTGTGGCAGGCACGGCGCGCGGTGTGGTGGCGAGGGCTGGCGCGTGCGCTGCTGTTGACGCGCTGGTCGCCCTGGCGCTCGTTCACGCAGGCCATTGAACAGCTTGAGCTGCAAAGCGGCTCAAGCCTCGGCAGCCGGCGCCAACAATTGTTGGTGGGTCAGCACCTGTCGGCGTTCGGCATGCAATGGGTTTTTGCATGGATAGAGACCTTCTTGGTGTCGAGCTTGATGCTCATGTTGATCTACTTCACCCACCACGACGACATCTGGGAGGCCTTCGCCGACCTTTGGCGAAAGGACGGCAACTCGTGGCTTCAATACCTCGCCTACGGCGTGGTCGTTTGTGCCCTCGAACCTCTGTTCGTGGGCGCGGGCTTTGCGATGTACCTCAACCGGCGTGTCCAGCTGGAGTCATGGGACATTGAGCAGGAGTTTCGCCGTGCATTTACTTGAGCGCAGCGTGCTGCCGGTGATGGCTGTGGGCCTGAGTGTGATTCTTGCGCTGCCGGCGCAAGCGGCGTCACCCGAGCCGACGCAAGCCGAGGTCGAAGCTGTCGTGGAACGCATCAAGCAAGACCCCAACCTCAACGCCACCGAGCGCAGCTGGCAGCCCGAATTCAAACCCCGTACAAGCACCAAGCCCCGCGACGACAAGCCGAGCCGCCGCGAGCGTGAGCCTCCAAGCTGGGTCGCTGAGGTCGCGCGTCTGATGATGTGGGGCTTGGGGGCGCTGCTGATCGGTGTGGTCTTGTGGGGCCTGCGCGGCTGGGTTCGGGCGGGTGGTCTGGTGCGTGAAGCTCGCCTGCAAAACCTGCCCAGCCACGTGCGTGATCTGGACATCCGCCCCGACAGTCTGCCGCCCTTGGTGGGCCGCACCGCCTGGGGTCTTTGGCAGCGCGGCGACCAACGCGGCGCGCTGTCCCTGCTTTACCGGGCCATGCTCTCGCGCCTCGTGCATGTGCATGCCGTGCCCATTCTGAGCGCCAGCACCGAGGGCGAGTGCGTCACCCTGGCACGCCAGCACCTGGGCACCAGCCCCTTGAGACTGGTCGAGCAGCTTGTTCACGCGTGGCAAATGACGGTCTATGGCGGGCGCAGCCCCACCGACGCTGTGATCCAAGACCTGTGTCAGCGCTTCGATGTCGAGATGCCTGATGATGCTCCTGCTGTCAGCAGTCTCATGCCCCTCAGGGCCGCGTCATGAAAATGCGCTGGATCCTGGTGGCCCTGTTGCTGCTGCTGGCCGTGCCCATCGCCTGGATTTTCAGCCGCGCAGAGTGGACCTACAAGGACGTCCCGCTGGGCCCCCAAGGCCCCGCCCGCGACAACCCCCTCTACGCCACCCACCGGCTCGCCACCGAGCTCGGCGCCAAGGTGGTCACCCTCACCGAGGGCTTGACCCAGCTGCCTCCGGTGGGCGGCACGCTCTACCTCAGCTCCAACGAATGGAGCATTTTCCCCGGGCGCGTGGAGCAGCTTCAACACTGGATTGACCAAGGCGGCCATCTCGTGGTCTCCAGCAGATTGATCACGCAAAGCGGCCTGTCTGGGTGGCTGCCTGTCAGCCTTGGCGAAGAGGAGGACCATGACGAGCAGAATGACGATGACGAGGGCACCGCCATCACCCAGGACGATGTCAAGACCGCCCACAATGACGACCCCCGCACGGCACCGCAAGGCGCTTGCTCACCCGCGCGCGAGGGCACGAAAGTCACGCCACGCTACCCTGGCAAATCGCGCTACACCGTCTGCGTCAACGCCCGAGACAGCCTGGCAACCGACAGCCCCATTCTGTGGTCACTGACGCAAGGCGAAGAGCTCGTGGCGGTGCGCGTGAGCATGGGCGCGGGCAGCGTCACCGTGCACAGCCTGGAGGGCCTCTTCAGCAACCGCAAACTGCAGTGGGGCGACCACGCCCTGCTGGCCACCACCTTGCTGCAAGCCGCCCCTGGTAGAGACATCTGGTTCCTGCACGAAGAAAACCGCGAGGCCTTTGCCCGTTGGTTGTGGCGCCATGCCAAGGTGGCCGTCATCCTGGGCTTGCTGGCGATCGGTGCGGGGCTGTGGCGTGGTGCCATACGCTTTGGCCCGGGCATGCCGGTGGCCGTGCCCATGCGCCGCTCCATGCGCGAGCAACTCACCGGCACCGCCCAATTCTTGCGACGCCACGACCCTGGCGCCCTGCACCGCGCAGCCCTGCGCGCACTCGACGAAGCCGCGCAAATCCACCTGCAACGCTACGCCAGCCTCACCGTCACCGAACGCGCGCAGGCCCTGGCCGCACGCACCCAGCTGCCTGCCGACGCCCTGGCCCAAGCGCTGCGACCCAGCCCGCCACCGGCACGCTCGCAACTCGGCGCCACACTGCAACTGCTGGAAACGGCCCGTCGACGCCTGCGCCATTCTCTTGACCCCTCGTCTCGCCCGAACCCTGAAAGACACCCCCATGCAGATCCAACCTGAGAACCTGGCCCGCGCTTCTGAGCTGCTGCAAGCCCTGCGCAACGAAGTCGGCAAAGCCGTTGTCGGCCAACGCGAAGCCGTTGAGCAAACCCTGACTGCGCTGGTGGCCTGCGGTCATGTGCTCATCGAAGGCGTGCCGGGTCTGGGCAAAACCCTGTTGGCGCGTGCGCTGTCCAAGGCCATGTCGCTCAACCACGCCCGGGTGCAATTCACGCCCGACCTCATGCCCTCCGACATCACTGGCCACACCGTGCTGGATGCCTCGCAAAAGACCGAACTCGGCGTGGGCGCCCTGCGCGTGCACCGCGGCCCGGTGTTCACCAACCTGCTGCTGGCCGATGAAATCAACCGTGCGCCCGCCAAAACCCAAAGCGCGCTGCTCGAAGTCATGCAAGAGTACCAAGTCACCTTGGAGGGACAGACCCTGGCCCTGCCCCGACCCTTCATGGTCATGGCCACGCAAAACCCCATCGACACCGAAGGCACCTACCCGCTGCCGGAGGCGCAACTCGACCGCTTCCTGTTCAAAATCAACATCGGCTACCCCACGCATGAGGAAGAAGCCGCCATCGTGCGCCGCACCACCGAGCTGCAAACCGGTGACCAATTCCCCCTTGATGCCCTGACCCCCCAAGTCGACGAGCGTGTGGTCACCTCGCTGCAACGCCTGGCCGCCTACATTCGCGTGGACGAGCGTGTTGCAGACTACGCCGTGCGCATTGTGCGCACCACCCGCCAATGGCCCGGCTTGTCCGCCGGTGCCGGGCCGCGAGGCGCCATTGCCTTGGTGCGTGCCGCCCGGGCCAGTGCCCTGATCCAAGGCCGCGACTACATCACGCCCGACGACATCAAACACCACGCCCTGCCCACCTTGCGCCACCGAGTGATGCTGTCACCCGATGCGCAACTCGAAGGCCGCGAGGTGGACGAGCTGCTGCTCACCGCACTCAAAAGCGTTGACGCCCCTCGCCTGTGAAACCCTGACCTCGGCGCCTTGGACACCCCCACTCCCACCCCTGCCCGCCTCAGAGCGGCCGCCATCCCTACACGCCTGAGCGTGTGGCTGCTGGCGACCCTGGCCCTGGCCACCGTCATCGCCTTGGTGCTGCGCGTGCCGCAGCCCACGGTGGCCGTAGCAGCAGGCCTGGCTGGGGGCCTGTGGCTGTTGTGGATGATGCTCGATCTCGCGCTGACCCGTTGGCGTCCCCTGCCCCTCACTGTGCACCGCCAACTGCCTCAAGCGTTGGCCCTGGGCGTGCCGAAAGTGCTGACCCTCACCTTGGTCAACCCCAGCCCGCGCCAATTGAACGTCATGGTGTTCGACGATGTCGATCCCTCACTGGAATTCACCGGCCTGCCGCAACGCGTGCGCGTGCCACCGGCCTCAGAGTTGACCCTGCAATACACCGTCACCCCACGCTTGCGCGGACTGGTGCAATGGCTGGGGGTCCAAGTGCTGGCACCGGGTCGCCTGGGCGCCATGGAGCGGCGCACCACCCTGGGCGAGGTGCAGCGCTTGAACGTCTTTCCCAACTTCGCCGCGGTGGCCCGCTACGCTTGGTTAGCGGGTGATCGGCGACTGTCACAGATCGGCATCAAAGCCTACCCACAACGCGGCGCGGGCACCGACTTCAAGCAACTCAGCGACTACAAAGTGGGCGACCCCATCCGCCACATCGACTGGAAAGCCACCCTCAAGCACAACCGACCCATCGTGCGCCAGTTCCAAGACGAGCGCGACCAATGTGTTTTATTTTTACTCGATTGTGGTCGGCGCATGCGCGCTGACGAGGGTGAGCAAAGCCTCGACGGCAGCCACTTCGACCAAGCCCTCAACGCCCTCATGCTCCTGAGCTACGTGGCCCTGAAGGAAGGCGACGAAGTCGGTGCCATGACCTTCGGCACCGACGCCCGCCAACAGCGCCATGTTGCCCCGCGCAAAGGCAGCGCCAGCCTCAACGGCCTCATGGCACGACTGCACGACATCCAACCCGACGCCACCCACTAAGACTACCTGCAAGTGGCGCAAGAGGTGCTGCGACTGCAGCGCAAACGCGCCCTGGTGATCATGCTCACCAACTTCCGTGACGAAGACGCCACCGAGCTACAGCCCGCCCTCAAACTGCTGCGCACCCGCCACCTCGTGATGGTGGCCAGCCTGCGCGAGCGCGTGCTGGGCGAGACGCAGGCCCAAGCCATCCGCCAACCCAGCGACGCCCTTGAAGTGGCCAGCGCGCATTGGTTTGACCAAACCCGACGCGACGCCTTTCGCCGCGTCGTCGGCCGCGACGCATTGTCGGTGGATGTCGAACCACGCCACCTCGCCGTGACCTTGGTCAACCGGTACCACGCGGTCAAGAAGTCAGGCTTGTTGTAACCCTAAAAACAGCAGCAGCGTGGGCAGGGGTTTACCCCCCTAGAACCGCAATTGACAGTCATACAACCGCGCCTTGACACTTTACGCTCTGAACCTGGGAGCACGTGATGAACACACCGTACAGCGACGAGAAGGCCTTGGGCACCGAGGAAATCAATGCCGATGGTGTACCCAAAGATGCAGCCGCTCTGAACGATCTGCTGATGATTCATCACGGATTCACCTCTGCCACCGATTTGCTCGAATCCCGCAAGCTCAAAGCGCCGCTGCTGACGCCACTGCTTTCAGGCGACGGCCCCGGCTTTATCAAACCACCTGGTCTGGTATTCGGCCACAACTACTTCCCGGTGAACCATGAGTTCACAAAGTCAAAGCCGCTGGGGTGGCGCCGTTATGAGTATCAACACCAGCGCCTGTCGCCCGACAACGGAGAGGCCGCTTTGTGCCGAGATGCGGGTTACCTGTACAACAGCGTGAACATTCCCGTCGACTTCAAAGACAAAAAGACCTTTGAGTCTTACTCGGCGGTTTTCTTTCGTTTTCAGCCCTTTTCGGCCGATGGGGAGTTGGGCGTGGCGACGCTGCGCCCCTCCAACAACCTGCAGTTGGTGCTTGACATGACGCCCTACAGCCTGTTGCCTGGCGTCGTTGCCCCGCAGCCGACACCACCAGGCGTCACCGTCGAAACCGGCCTTTGGATCAACTGGGGTGTTTGGCTGTACTGCCGCGTCTTTACATTGCATCCATCGGCCAAACCGCCGACCCCGCCGCTGTACCTACCGCCCGAGCGCATGCCACTTGTCAACCGTCCTGACCGTGCCGCCAACTTGGTGTGGTCGCCGCCTTACAAGCCCGAGCAAGAGCGTCAGCGGTACACACGGCGCTGGGGCGATGTTGAGCAACGCGGTAATCTCAATTTTTTGTACGAAGGCGGCGGCGACTACTTGGTTGAGTTGGGCTTGTACACCCGTGTCGAAACCACGGCGTTTGAACAGGTACGCCGCGGACATGGCCTGCTGTTCAGCTCGCGTGCACTGATCGATTCACTTCGCGTCGAAACCGTCAAGTACCGCTGAGCTGCCTAGGCTCAGCCGGCGCCGACTTTCAAGAGCGGAGCGGGGTCAGGTCTCAAATACCAACCCCCAAGCGTCCCGGGGTCACGGAAGCGGGGTCAGGTCTCAAATATAAAGGCCTAAGCATTTCGAACTCACCGGAGATCAAGATCAACCCGCTGTTGTCTGCACCATTTTCTCTGCGCGCGCAATCAACTGGCTGACCCGTGACAGCGTCAGGCCCAGCTCATTGGCC
>JANMGB010000175.1:0-1041 GCA_031374415.1 Burkholderiales bacterium | reverse complement strand
GTTTATCGCCTTGGTGGCTAGCTGGCGGGTTGTCCGGTGGGCATCCCCCCTTTACCCGCTTGCGGGCTGTCCACGGGCGTAGCCGGTGGACAGGGGGGGTAGTCCACGGGGCAACCCTTCAAGCGGTGGGTAACCGCCCTTTACCCGCTTGCGGGCTGTCCACGGGCGCAGCCGGTGGGCAGGGGCGGTTATCCACGGCGGGCGAGTCACCTCCACCGTCAGCATGCCCGGGGGCCTGCGGCGAAGCCGCCCTTTATCTCGGCCCCCTCGGGGGGCCTGTTGTTCTCTTCGCCCTTCGGCTTATCGCTTTTCGCCCAAAGCGCGGATCAACTCTGCGTTTTGGCTCTGCATCGCCTCGACCTGGCCGCGCAGCCTGGCCGCCTCTTCCCTGGCCTGGTCTGCCAGGCCTCGGCCCTGGGCCACCTCCTGGTGCGCGTGGTCCAGCTCCGAGCGCAGCTCGGTGGCCCGACGCTCGATCTCCTGCGAGCGCTGCTCGGCCAGGCTGGCTTGCTGTTGGGCGGCCTGCGCCGTGGCCACAGCCTGCAGGCTGCTGGCCTCCAGCGCCTGGATGCGCTCCTGGGCTGCTTGCAGCTCCAGGGCCTGCGCCTCGAATGCCTCGGCCATCTGACGGTTGAGCGTCTCGGCCTCTGCCCGCTCGGCATCCCAGCCCGCCTGGGCTGCTTGCAGCCCTTGGTTGGCCAACTCCTGGGCTTGCTGCCACAGGGCCGCTAAAGCGGCGCTGTGGGCTTGCAGAACGCCCGCAGGTACCTGCACCACCACCGGGGTGGCTTGGGCGGTCTGAGCACGCCTCCACTCCCTCATGCCGGTGCTGGCGTCGTTCATGGAGCACTTGGCGGTCTTACGCACGGCGTCAACGGTCGGAAAGGTAGCGCGGTCCGCCTGGTCGTAGAGCGAGTCAGCGGCGGCGAAGATCCGAGCACGGGTTTCTTTGGGCAGTTCCATCGGGGTGGCCTAGTCATAGTGGGAATAAGAGTAATAATATTACCATTATTCCTTCTTGTCAAGCCCTTTTAGGCCCTT
>JANMGB010000144.1:0-1015 GCA_031374415.1 Burkholderiales bacterium | reverse complement strand
CAAATCGATTCGCAGCGTTCACGTCCGCGCCGCGCTCGATCAGCAACGTCGCGATCGCCGCACTCGCCGCCACGCTCAGCGGTGCAAATCCTCTCTTGTCGGCCTTGTTTGCGTCGGCGCCCGCTTGAAGCAACACCTTAGCGACATCGGCGCGGCCTCCCTTCGCCGCCACCCACAATGCAGTCGCGCCAAATCGATTCGCCCAGTTAACGTCTGCGCCGCGCTCGATCAACATCGCCGCGATCGGCGCGCTCGCAGCCACGGTCAGTGGGGCGAGTCCATTCTCGTCGGCCTTGTTCGCCTCGGCGCCGGCCTGTAGCAGCACCTCGACGACATCGGCGTAGCCCTCCTGCGCAGCACACAGCAGCGCAGTCCCACCAAATCGATTCGCAGCGTTCACGTCCGCGCCGCGCTCGATCAGCATCGTCGCGATCGCCGCACTCGCCGCCACGCTCAGCGGCGCAAATCCTCTCTTGTTGGCCTTGTTTGCGTCGGCGCCCGCTTGAAGCAACACCTCAGCGACATCGGCGCGGCCTCCCTTCGCCGCCAGCCACAGTGCAGTCTGGCCGAGCTCATTCGTTGCGTTCACGTCCGCGCCGCGCTCGATCAGCGTCATCGCGATCGTTGCAGTCGCCGCCTCGCTCAACGGCGCATTACCGTCGTCGCCGGCCTTGCTCACATCGGCACCTGCCTTCAGCAACGCCTCGACGACATCGGCGCGGCCTTCTTTCGCAGCGAGCCAAAGTGCCGTGCGACCGAACTCGCTCACAGCGTCGACATCGATAGTGTCCATCGTGGCAGACTCGATCATCACCAAGACATCGTCCCAGCGACCCTCTTTGGCCACTGCGGCGAGCGAGAGGTTGTCGAGCAGCTCGTGCTTGCGCTTGAGGCTGCGCGCTGGCACACAGTCACTGGCCATGGCCTCGTTGGTCTGGTCCGTCACAGTGTCGTCAGTGTCCATGTCCGTGAACGAAAACGAATCAGTGTTTGCAAATCGATTCCACAACCTCGG
>JANMGB010000124.1:0-1447 GCA_031374415.1 Burkholderiales bacterium | reverse complement strand
GTGTCCACCCAAACGCTTGCCGGTCTTGCTGGAATTTTTGATGGCCACCCCGTGTCATGGGGTTCCACGCCGTGTCGACCACGCAAACTCGCTGAAATTCGGCGACTTTTTGTTGCCACGAATTTCCCCAATGAACGTATTCTTGTGGCGCACCTGCTCACAGCGGTTGAGAAGTCCGGCGCGCTAGTCACCCCACAGCGCTCGCCCATTGATGTCCTCCTTCGCTGTAGTCATGACCCGACTCGCCTGACAGCACGAGCCACTCGGATCTCTTCAACGGCGAGCTCAAAAGCCAAGGAGACGCGCATGAGTCAATTTCTCGCACCGCCGTTGACGGCCATCGAGTTCAACAACCTTCTGTGCCTTTTCACCGCCTGGGGAGAAGCGCGCCGTGACCCCACGGGAACATGCAGTCGCTTCATGCTGTGCGCCTCAGACGTGCAGCGCATTGCCGACCTCAGCAGCGAGCAGATCGTCACCGTGGTCCACGCGCTCGGGCAGAACTCCGTCGTTCAACTTCGTCCGGATCTGCTCCAGCTCCTGGACACGCCCCCGGCCCTCATGGCCTTGTTCGCAGGCTCCAGTGCCCTGCAAGGGCGCAGCGCTCATGTCTCGGCGAAGTGAGATCCGCCTGCGGGCCATTGCCACCGCCCGTGACTGCGCAGCGCTGGGTGCCAGGCGGCTGACCGCTCAACTGCTCAGCGGCCTGTCGGAGGCGCAACTCATCCAGCTGTTCGATGGGCATGCGCCGTGGTCGCAGCAAGGCCGGCCCCAGCACTCCAGCGACTGGTACTTCCGCGCCACAGTGCCCCACCAGATCGAGGCCTCCATGCTGATGACCTTGTTCCTGCGGCTGAGAAGGGGAGGGTTCGATGCGCCCCAAGCGCTGATCGGCGCCTATCAGCACTACCGGCAGACCTTCAGCCACACCCGAATCTGCTTTGATCGAGCGTTCGAGTTGGTCGCCCATCTGGAGGGGCGGTGGCTCACCGGCTCCGCGCTGTTGTGTGCCGTGGTGTGCCGGCAGTGCGTCAATCACTACCTGAGTGCCGCAGGGACCATCGAGTCCTCAAGCAAGGCGTGCCCGTTTTGCAGGATGCGCAGGCGTTGTGAAATCGACTCCCGCATCCGGGGCGGCTTTAGTTTAAGCACGTCACCAGAGCGTGTGCGCGAGCGATTGAAAGCCCTGCGCGCCCTGTACGAACACACGAGTGAGCCTGTGCGCGCTGATCAGAATGTGGCCAGTGTCTGCGCTAACGATTGAAGCCCGCCCAAGCGCTGCTGTGCTGGGCGATCATGCGGACCTGATTCGCCGGCTGCGCCTCGCGTTCGGAGAGGCTCCTGAGCGCTTCGACGAGCTGATCCTCTCTGTCGTGAGGCGTTACGCCAGCTACGTCCACGACTTGCCCGCGACTCCACAAGCTCATTTTTGCGTGCCGGGTGGCTT
>JANMGB010000109.1:0-7719 GCA_031374415.1 Burkholderiales bacterium | reverse complement strand
CCTGATAGGCCTTCACCTGTTCCAGGCAACTCTCAATCCGCTCTCGATCCATGCTCACCTCGCTTCGTCTGTTGTCATCACAGACGCAAGGTTCTCAGCTTCTCTGGTGTTGCGAAAGATGGGTTGCCGGAACGCTTACCCAGCTCGTGGCGGGCGGCGTTTTCTTCCTGCCGTGCGCTTTCCAGCTCTTGCACCCGAAGGAGCATGTCAAGCCGTCCGGTCTCATTCTGGTTGGGCGAGACGAAGCCCTGCCGGGCCAGCGCTTCGCTGCGCTTGAGGTCTGCCTGGGCCTGGTTCATGGCGGCCCTAGCGCGACCCACGTTGGCCTGAGAGCGGGCCACTGCGGACGCCATCGCACCAATGCGCGCCGCCTGTTCTGCCCTGGCACGCTCATCCAGCAGCGCCGGTGCCATCGGCCACAGCAGTGCCACAGTGTCCCCCTGGGCGACGCTGTCACCCTGGCTCAAAATCACCCGGCCCACGCGGCCCGCCAGTGGCGAGGAGACGGTATAGCGGTCGCGCACCCGCGTTTTGCCGTATTCCTGTACAGCACGCTCAAACCGGCCCTGGGTCACGGCGGCCACTTCTACAACGAGGGGCTTGGGTAGGAATGCCCATACCAGCAGCCCCATCACAGCAAGGCCCACACCGCCCAGAACCACATTGCGCTTCAGCTTGGACTTGGGCTTGGGCTTGGGCACGACGGGTGGACTGGGAGGTATGGCTTTTGCAGGCGGAGCTTCGGGGGGCGCGACTGCCGGAACCGGAGGCGTTGCGAGGGTTGGGTTGGTTGTCATGGTGTCTCCAAGCTATGGCGGTGGGCGATCTATTCCCGGGTCTTGAGCACGCCGACCAGGTCCAGCCCATCCACTCGGCGGCGAACAATGAAGGCGCTGACCACGCCGGCCACCACGACGCAGATTGCGGAAAAGGCGTAGGTGGCGGGCGAGATGACGAAGGGAAAATAGAACTCGTCCGATTGGATCGCGCTGACGATGCCCTTGGAGAGCAGGTAGCCCATCAACATGCCCAGTGGCATGGCCAGCACGATTTCAATGGCCAGCTCGCCCAGCAAAATGGCGGACACCTCCGAGCGGGTAAAGCCCAGCACACGCAGGCTGGCCAATTCCCAGGCGCGCTCGGCCAGCGCAATGCGGGCGTGGTTATAGACCACACCCACGGCGATCACGATGGCAAAGGCCGTCAGTACCGCGCTGAACATCAGCAAGTTGCCCACGGTGGCATCTTCAATGTTCCTGGCCATGGTTGACTTGCTGACCACCATGGTGACGCGGGGCAATTGCTTGATCCTTTCGAGCAACGCGGGCTCAAAGCCGCGCTCCACCGCCAGTGCAAAGCTGTTCACGATGTCACCCTCCCGCAGCAAAGCGTTCAGGGTATGGCGCTCCAGGTAGGCGTTCATGCCCATCATGTCGTGCACGAGTCCGCTGACAGGCAGCTCCAGCACTTCGCGGCGTCCCTCCTGCAGCTCGACGCGCACCGTGTCACCCACTTGCAGGTGGAGCCTGGCGGCCAGGCGATCGCTCAATAGCAGGCCTTCGAGTGGACTGGAAAAGGAGTGGTAGTCCATGTCCACGATCCGGCTCAGCTCAGGGTGCTGTGCCTTGCCAACCAGATTGCCGCGCCAGCTGTGATGGACGTTCACCAGCCGGACCGACACACTGCGCTGACCCTCCACAGCCGTCACATGGGGCAGCTTGCCCAGGGCATACAGCACCCGCGCGGGCGTGGCTTCCAGCAACACACCCATGACATCGCCGCGCAGGGTCTGGCGGAAGATCGTCTCCATCAGCACTGCCACCGAGTCACGCATGAACGAGCCGGTCACCACAATCGCCATCGACATGGCCACGCCAAACACTGTCAAACTGGTGCGCAAGGGGCGGCGCGTCATCGTGCGCAGCACCATGCGCAGCGCGGGCGACAGCCATTTTTGCAGCCCCCAGCGCTCTATGAGCATGGGCTTGTAGATACCGGGTGATGGCGCGCGCATGGCCTCAGCCGGGGCCAACAAAACGGTGGCACGGATGGCATGAACTGTTGCCAGCACCGCCGCGCTCAAGCCCACGCCCACGGCAATGAGCACCAGGTCAGGCCGCAGCCGAAAGTGCATGTCGGGGAAGCGAAAGCTGTCCGCGTACACCCCGACAAACAGCTTACCCATCACGGCCCCGAGAGCCAGTCCCAGAATGACGCCCGCAGCCACAATGAGCAGCACCAGCTTGAGGTAATGCAGGCCGATGGCTCTGTTGTCGTACCCCAGTGCCTTCAGCGCGGCGATTTGTTCTCGCTGGGTGGCAATTTGCCGCCCCAGCACCACATTGAGTAAAAAAGCCGCTACCGCCAGAAAGATGCTGGGCAGCACCGTGCCCATCACCCGTTGCTGCGAAATCTCTGAACTGAGCGTGCGGTGCGACATCTGCAGATCGCGCCCATGGGCGTTGTTACCCCCATAGCGCGCCAGCAGACGGTTCAGCTGGTCGATCACCGCGCCTTCGCTGGCACCGGGGGCGAGGCGCACAGCCAACTGGTTGAATGCGCCTTCCATGCTGTAAGCCGCCGCGAGGGTCTGCTTGTCCACCCAAAACACGCCAAAGCCCCTGCGGTCCGGCGAGCCCCCCAGGCCGGCAAACACGTACTCCGGCGACAGGGCGAGGCCCACAATCAGCAGCTCTTGCTGTCGGCCGTTGATGAGTGCGGTGACCTGGTCGCCGGGTTTGAGCTTGCGCTCCACGGCAAAACCCTCGGACACTAGCGCTTCCATGGCACCATTGCGCCGCCCACCCATCATTCGGCCACTGCGCAGACTGACGGTGTTCAGCCGCTGGGGGACAAGCGGGTCCGTGCCCAGCAGCAGCCCGACGATGGGGTCCACCACGTTGGCGATGCTGATGGGCACCACCTGCGCATGGGAGGTTTCCACGTGCGCCGCTCCGACCATGGCCTGCAGTTGTGGCTCCAGCGACAGCGGTGCACGCTTGAGGGTGGCAAATACATCGGCAAACCGTGCATCGGTGTAGTACAAGTCACGCGACCACGACAAAGCATCGTAGGCGCTGAAGCTCGTGATAAAGCCAGCCACGCCACTGGCCACCACCAATGCAATGGTGAGCGCCTGGCTCCACATCAGCGACAGGTCGCGCACCAGCTTCTTGTTCAATGTTTTCATGGGCAACTTTGCGAGGCTTACCAGGCCAGCTCGGACGGCTGCAGCTTTTTGGCATTGACCTCGATGCGCTGCACCCTTCCCTCGCCCAGATACAGCACCCGGTCCGCCATGCCGGCGATGGCCGCGTTGTGCGTAATGACGATGGCTGTGGTGCCGAGATCGCGGTTGATGTTGGCAATGACCTCCAGCACCAACTTGCCTGTCACATAGTCCAGCGCACCTGTGGGCTCGTCGCACAGCAGCACATCAGGGCGCTTCACGATGGCGCGCGCGATGGCCACTCGCTGCTGCTCTCCGCCCGAGAGCTGCGAGGGAAAATGATCCACCCGGTCTGCCAGCCCGACCAGCGCGAGCGCCTCCAGCGCCGGCATGGGGTTGGTGGCAATGTCAGTCACCAGTTCCACGTTCTCCCGCACCGTCAGGCTGGGAATCAAGTTGTAAAACTGGAACACAAAGCCGACGTGCTCGCGCCGGTAGGTGGTGAGCTCAGCATCGGTCGCCGCTGTCAGGTCATGATCCTCAAAAGTCGCGCTGCCGCTGGTGGGGCTGTCCAGCCCACCCAAGATGTTCAACAGGGTGGATTTCCCGCTGCCCGAGGGCCCCAACAGCACGATGAATTCCCCCTTGTAGACGGTCAGGTCGACGTCCACCAGGGCAGTGACTGTCACTTCGCCCATCTGGTAGGTTTTTGCCAGACCTTTGGCGACGAAAATGGCCGCGTCTGGGGCTTGCACGGTGAACTCGGCAGCCTGGGTAGTCGTTGGTTGCATGCCGGCCGAATGTGCGCCATTGGCCTGGAACGGGTCTGTTCGCTGCCAGACACAGACCCTGATACGTCAACGTGGCGTTGAGCAAGGTGTTGGAGCAGCACGTGGGAGCAAATCAAGATGACTTCAAAATACCGGCCTAAGCACTGACGCCAACATTCCCGCCCAATTTCAGAACTTGCGCGCGTCTGCGCCACAAACCGATTCCACTTAAGTCAGCCAAATTCGTGCCGATAGGGCACCATGAGCCTTCATTCACTGCGGATGCGCCCGTGACCCTCTTACGCCCCATCAGCCCCTCTGCGCCCGCCAACCGGCTGGCTGAACGCCTGAACCAACTGGTGGCCCAGGTCGACAGCGTGATTGTGGGCAAACACACCCAGGTGATCGACAGCGTGGCCTGCCTTCTGGCGGGTGGGCACTTGTTGATCGAAGACGTGCCCGGCGTGGGCAAGACCACACTGGCGCACGCCTTGGCGGTGTCGCTGGGCCTGCGTTTTTCCAGGGTGCAGTTCACAGCCGACTTGATGCCGAGTGATTTGGTCGGCGTCAGTGTGTACGAGCGGAGCAAAGAGGCCTTCGTGTTTCACCCTGGACCGGTCTTTGCCCAGGTGCTTTTGGCCGATGAAATCAACCGCGCTGGACCCAAAACCCAAAGTGCCCTGCTGGAAGCCATGGAAGAGCACCAGGTGACGCTGGAGGGCGAAACCCGCGCATTGCCAGAACCGTTCTTTGTGATTGCGACCCAAAACCCGACGGATCAGCTGGGCACCTACCCCCTGCCCGAAAGCCAGTTGGACCGCTTCTTGATGTGCATCACGCTGGGCTACCCGGATGAGCGCAGCGAGCGCGAGTTATTGATTGGCATGGACAAGCGCGACGCCATTCGCAGTCTGAAGCCTTTGATCACGCTCGATGAGCTGCATGCCGCACAACGAGCGGTACTCGCTGTGCACGTGTCGGAGCCGCTGCTTGACTACTTGCAAGCATTAATCAAGGCCACCCGCAGCGGCGAGTGGTTTGTGGAGGGCTTGAGCCCGCGCGCAGGCATTGCGATTTTGCGGGCGGCCAAGGCGCGGGCCCTGCTCGCGCAACGCAACCATGTGTCGCCCGACGATGTGCAGGCCATCTTGCCGCAGGCAGCCGCCCATCGGCTGGTGCCCATCGCCCAGGCGGGGCGGGGGCGCCTTGAACAAGTGCGCGCACTGATCGAAACGGTGCCTGTGCCGTAGTGCCCAGTCAAACTTCAAGACATTCAATCGATTGCCGGGCCACCCACTCAGCTCCAGCGGCCACTGACACGGGCGTCCCAATGGCGGCCGCTTCCACACACAACATGTGCTGATAGCCCTCGGAGGGCATGTCAACCAGGGCAGCACAGCGCTCGGGGCCCGGGTTCCAGACAACCAAGTCGTGAAACCCAGCCATGCTGATGCGGTGACGCCGAACGTTGTCGTACAGGGTGATTTCTCGGGCCGCATCGAAGTAAATGCGGTCGACCTCACCCGCCACTTGCAAGGTCTGATGGGGCTCAATTTGTTCGGTGCCATGCACCTTGTCTTGGTAGCGCAGGCGGTGCAGGCCATCGAGGTGGACGTGGGCAATATCGTCCACTCTCAGGTAGGTGTGCAGCGCAGCCGTGAACTCAAAGGGCGCCAAACTGGTGTTATTGACGGCCAGTTCTAAGTCAAGGCGGTTCGCGCTGATCCGCACCGTCAATTCGGCCAAGAAGGTATGCGGCCAAAGGGCTTGCGTGGCCTCGTTGTCATTCAAGGCCAGAACGGCCAGGGCATCGGTGCGAGAGGCTGTCGCATGCTCAAACGACCAGCGCGTGGTGCGTGCGAAGCCGTGGCGCGGCAAGGGGCCGTGGTTCTCGAACTGCGGAAAAATCACCGGCACACCGCCACGAACCGCCTGCCCGGTGGCATACACGGCGTGATCCGAGAGGAAGAGCTGCTCCTGTCCATCGGAGCGCTGCCATGACAGCAGTTGTGCGCCTTGCAGCAAGATCACGGCACGGGCCCCGTCGGGCGAGCGCAGAGAGACAGCCGGCTGGCCGTGCCAATCGACCATTTGCGCGCAGGAGCTTGTGGGGGCAGCAGTCATGAAAGAACTCTGAAGGAGAAACGGGGGAATACCCGGGCTCCATTGTGAATCCATCCGTTGGGGCGGGCCGTATGATCGGCCTGTTTGTTTGTACGAAGGATTTTTTATGGCGCTCAATGCCACGATACGCAAAGCGCACCTGCAGATTGCCGACATGGACCGCCATGTCTACCTAGACCACGCCGTGACGGTCGCCCAGCACCCCTCCGAGACCGATGAGCGTGTCATGGTGCGGCTGCTCGCGTTGGCACTCAATGTGCCTGCGAGTGATGACCATGGCGCGCTGGTGTTGGCCAAAGGCCTGTGGGACACCGACGAGCCTGACCTCTGGCAAAAAGACTTGACCGGCAGCGTCACGCACTGGATCGATGTGGGACAGCCTGACGAGCGGCGCATGACCCGAGCCAGCGGGCGGGCTGAGCACGTGAGCGTTTACAGCCACACGGCCAGCTCACACATTTGGTGGAAGGCGGTCAGCAACAAGACCACCCGCTTGCGAAACCTTCAGGTTTGGGAAGTTCCGAGCGCACAGAGTCAGGCTTTGGCCGCTCTGTGCCAGCGCAGCATGGCCTTGCAGATCACGGTGCAGGATGGGCACATCTGGGTGACGGATGGCGAGGCCTCTTGTGAGGTGGTGCCGGTGCTGTTGACGGCCAATACCGGGCTCAGCACCACTGCGTAAGCCATGGACACCCCCGCTGTCAGCCACAACGCCGCACTCCAGCGATTTGAGTGTCAGGTGGCCGGCCATGGGGGCGTCGCAGACTATGTTTTGCAAGGGTCGGTCATGCGGATGACCCACACGGCGGTGCACCCGGCCTTGCAAGGTCAGGGGATCGCCGCGGCCTTGGTGGCTGCCGCCGTGAAGCATGCCCTGGCGCAGGGCCTGCGCATCGAACCGGCATGCAGCTATGTGCGAGCCTACTCAGCGCGCCACCCGCAGCCGGATGTATGGGCCACTTGATGCCCCTGATGCTGCCTGCCATCCTCGACATGGAAGCATCGGGCTTTGGGGCCCACAGCTACCCTGTGGAAGTCGGGTATGTGTTGGGCGATGGTCGGACGTTTTGTACGCTGATTCGCCCCGAGGCACACTGGACGCACTGGGACGCCCAGGCCGAGCTCACCCACCACATCAGCCGGCCAACCGCTCTGAGCCATGGTCGGCCCGCCCGCGACGTGGCCGCGCACCTGAACACCGAGCTGCAGGGCCTCACCTTGTACAGCGACGGTTGGGCCCATGACTACACCTGGCTGGGGGTGCTGTTTGAAGCCGCGGGCTTGTCACCCCACTTTCGGCTGGACAACCTGCGCGCCGTCTTGAGCGACGACGAGGCTGATCACTGGCACGACGTGAAAGATCAAGTGACGCGTGAACAAGGCCTGCAGGGCTCGCCCCGCCACCGCGCCAGTGCCGATGCCCGGGTACTGCAACTCACCCTGGCCCGTCTGCGCTTGAAGTCGGGTGAGAGTGGGTAAATTGCAAGGGTGCAATAGGCGCCTGCGCCTTAGGGCGTGTTAACAATTACCCAATGCCGACGTAGGCACAAACGAGGGTGATCATGGCCAAGAAGTTGCGAGCCAATTTTTCATAACGGGTGGCGACCCGGCGGAATTGCTTGATACGGTTGAAGAAGCGTTCAACCACGTTGCGGT
>JANMGB010000085.1:0-14343 GCA_031374415.1 Burkholderiales bacterium | reverse complement strand
TCGTGCCGTGCTGCCCATACTGTCCCTTTGCGAAGCGATCAAAAACTGGGCCGCAATCCGCCGCCAGTTGGCCGAACCGCCTCGCGCGCGCACCAAACAGCATCGAAAAATGGGGTTCATATAGGTTAACGCTTATGCGCGCAGGCGGGAATCCAGCAGCCTATGTACCTCACTATGGGCCCCGCAACAATTCAACCTTTCAAATCCACTGAGACGGGGGTACTTGCCCCAAGAATCCGTTCTTCGACCAGCGCTCCGCGCCCAAGCTGTCGAAATGCCCGCCCGCCCGGGTGCTTTTCCGGGCCACGGCGCGCGGCCACCGCCGCAAACTCTGTTCAGCGTGTTGTTTTCAGGTTGACAGGAGGTTTCTGGCGATGTTCAGGTCTTTGCATTTTGTGGTTGGTATCGTGGCTGTACTTTGTGTCGCGGTGTCGCATGGAGCGAAACTTGCGTACGAACCGGTTGGCCTGGGTTGGTCGGCCGAACAGGTCGAGCGCGCCAGCGCCGCGCAAAAAGACGCCCTGATCAGCCGCGCTAAACAGGCTGATCTGCTGGGCTGCCGCGTGCACTGCGAGCGGCTGAGTCGCGTGTTCACGCGTGTCGTGGTCGAGGCCCGTTCACAGAGCGCCCGCAGCGCCGCCTTACCCTGGTCGCTGGCGGTCGTGCGTCTGTCCGACGTCGATGCCATGGCGATGCCCGATGGACAGCTCGTCATTTCAGAGGCTTTTGTCGATCTGCGGTTGGCGTCAGACGAGGCCCTGGCCTTCGTCCTGGCGCACGAGATGGCCCACAGCATCCTTGAACACGAGCGCCAGGCGCTGACCTTTGCCCGCCGGCTGCTGCCGCGCCAGGTCGAGCGCAGCGTTCGCGACATGTATGTTGAGATGGACTTCAACATGGCGTTGCTCAAGGCGATGGAGCCGGTGATGCAGCGGGGCGAATACGAGGCCGATGAACTCGGCCTGCTGCTGGCCAGTGCGGCGGGCTACGACCCTGATCGGCAACTCGTGTTCGTCGAGCAGGAGTGTCGTGCCCATTCGGGTGGCGTGCCCCTGGTGGCCACGCATCCGCCGGCCTGCATGCGGCTGAAGGCGCTGCAATCGCTGCTGCCGCAGGCCAGACGCTTGCAAGGGGTTGGCGGCGACTGAGGGCTTAAGCCCTCAAGCCGTCATCGCACCCTCACGCCAGCGCAGCATCAACTCATCCCAGCGCGTTTGCGCTGCCAGCCGGTGGCGTTCTTTCACATGCCCGTAGCCGCGAATGTCTTCGGGGATGCGGGCCACCTGCAGTGCCAGGGGCAGCCGTTTGACTGTCAAGCCGCGCAGCAACTCTTCGATGCTGCTGCGGTAGGCACGGATCAAGGCCCGTTCATGTTGCCGCTCGCGGGTAAAGCCAAACGGGTCCACCCAGCTGCCGCGCAAGAACTTGCCCTTGGCCAACCAATGAAAAGCTTTTCTCATCCAGGGCCCGTAGGCGCGTTTGATCAAATGCCCTTGACGGTCTTTCTTGGCCAACAAGGGGGGGGCCAGGTGGTGCACCACTTTGTAGTCGCCTTCAAACTGCGCTGCGATTTTGTCCAGGAACGCGGGGGCGGTGTGCAGCCGAGCGACCTCGTATTCGTCCTTAAAGGCCATCAGTTTGAACAGGTACTTGGCCACGGCTTTGCTCAAGTTCAGGTGCTGTGAGGCGGGCTCGCCCAGGGCCGTCTCGGCCTCGCGGACTTGGCCCACGAACTCCGCATAGCGGGCGGCATACCCAGCGTTTTGGTAGTCGGTGAGGTAGGCCACCCGGCGCTCAATCAATTCGTCCAACGACCCGGTCTTGGCAATGAATTGAATCACTTGGGTGGGTGCCAGCAGGGCTTGCACAGCCGCCGCTTGATGCGCAGCGTGGCGTCCCCATTCAAAGGCCGCATGGTTGCGCTCAACTTGCACGCCGTTGATCTCCATGGCGCGGCAAATGGACTCTTTGCTCAGCGGAATCCAGCCCCGTTGCCAGGCCACGCCAACCAACAGGGGGTTGGTGTAGATCGAGTCGCCCAGCAGCCCGGTGGCCAGGGCCTCAGCGTCCAACTTGTGCAAACCTTGCTCGCCCACCGCGGCCCGCAAGGCATCCTCACAGGCCGCGGCTGGAAACTGCCAATCGGGCTGTTGCACGAAGGCGGCGGTGGGGGTGCTGTGGGTGTTAAGGACGACCTGGCTGCGCCCTTCACGCAAGGTCGCCAAGGTGGCCGGGTGGGCCGCGACGATGGCATCACAGCCCAGCACCAGATCGGCCTCAGCCGTGCCCACCTTGGTGGTGTGAATAGACTCACCCGACGCCGCAATCTGGATGTGGCTCCAGGTGGCGCCGCCTTTTTGCGCCAAGCCCGCAGCGTCTTGCGTGATCACCCCTTTGCCCTCAATGTGCGCCGCCATGCCCAACAATTGGCCGATCGTGATCACGCCCGTGCCGCCCACCCCGGCCACGACAATGCCCCAAGGTTTCTCGACAGGCGCAATGGCGGGCTCGGGCAGCTCGCCCAAGCTGCTCAGGGAGGGCAGGGGGCGGTCTTTGGCGGCCCGTTTGAGCTGTCCGCCTTCCACCGTCACAAAGCTCGGGCAAAAACCGTTGAGGCAGGAGTAATCTTTGTTGCAGCTGTTTTGGTTGATCTGGCGCTTGCGGCCGAATTCGGTCTCCAGGGGCTCGACGCTGAGGCAATTGCTGGCCACCGAGCAATCACCACAGCCTTCGCACACGGCCTCATTGATGAGCACCCGCTTGGGTGGGTCGATGAGCGTGCCCCGCTTGCGCCGCCGCCGCTTTTCAGTGGCGCAGGTTTGGTCGTAAATGATGATGCTGCAGCCGGGCACTTCGCGCAGCCCTTTCTGGATGGCGTCGAGCAAGTCCCGGTGGTGCACACTGACCCCCGGGGCCAGGCCCACAGCCGGGTCTTGCAGCGCGGGCTCATCGTATTTTTCGGGCTCGTCAGTCACCACCACAATGTGCTTGACGCCCTCGGCCTGCAACTCGCGTGTCATGGCGGGCACGCCCATGCCGCCTTCGACCGGTTGCCCGCCCGTCATGGCGACCGCATCGTTGAACAATATTTTGTAGGTGATGTTGACCTTGGCCGCAATGCTTTGCCGAATCGCCAGCAAGCCCGAGTGGTAGTAGGTGCCGTCGCCCAGGTTGGTGAAGATATGTTTGTCGGTGGTGAAGGGGGCTTGGCCGACCCAGGTCACGCCCTCGCCGCCCATCTGCGTGAAGGTGCAGGTTTCGCGGTCCATCCACAACACCATGTAGTGACAGCCGATGCCCCCCGTGGCCCGTGAGCCCTCGGGCACCTTGGTCGATGTGTTGTGGGGGCAGCCGCTGCAAAACCACGGCGCGCGCTCGCCCGTGGCTTGCCCGGTAGCGTTCAAGACCTCCAGGCTGCGCTCTTTGGCTTCAATGATGGCCACGCGCGCGGCCATGCGCAGCCGGGTGTCTTCATCGACGCCAAGCTTGGTGAGTCGTTTGGCAATGGCCTTGGCGATGATGGCCGGGTTGAGGTCGGCCTGAGCGCGCAGCAGCCAGTTTTGGCTGGGGTTGGGGCGTGACCACTCTCCGCCGGTGTGGTCATTGTCATGGGCCTCATCAAACTTGCCCAGCACGTTGGGGCGCACGTCGGCGCGCCAGTTGTACAACTCTTCCTTGAGTTGGTACTCGATCACCTGGCGTTTTTCTTCGACCACCAAAATTTCTTGCAGACCTTGCGCAAAGTCGCGCGTGATGCTGGCCTCCAGCGGCCACACCACGTTCACCTTGTGCAGGCGCACACCCAGTTGGTGACAGACGGCGTCACTCAGCCCCAGGTCGTGCAGGGCTTGCCGGGTGTCGTTGTAGGCTTTGCCACTGGCGATCAAACCAAAGCGGTCGTTCGGCCCGGCCAGCACGTTGTAGTTGAGCTTGTTGGCCCGCACATAGGCCAAGGCTGCGTACCACTTGTGATCCATCAGCCGCGCTTCTTGGGCCAAGGGCGCATCGGGCCAACGAATGTGCAGGCCCCCCTCGGGCATGGGGAAATCCTCGGGCAGAACGATGTTCACCCGGTCCGGGTCCACCCAGACGCTGCTGGCGGATTCAACGATCTCTTGGATGGTCTTCATGCCCGCCCACACGCCGGCGAAGCGGCTCATGGCAAAGGCGTGCAGGCCCATGTCGAGGATGTCTTGCACGCTGCTGGGGAAAAACACCGGCAAGCCGCAGGCCTTGAAAATGTGATCGCTTTGGTGGGCCGCCGTGCTGCTCTTGGCGATGTGGTCATCGCCCGCGATGGCAATTACCCCGCCATGCTTGGCCGTGCCGGCCATGTTGGCATGCTTGAACACATCAGCGCAACGGTCAGCGCCGGGGCCCTTGCCGTACCACATGCCAAACACGCCGTCGAACTTGTTCGCCTGCGGAAACAAATCAAGCTGCTGGGTACCCCACACGGCGGTGGCGCCCAGTTCCTCATTGACCCCGGGCTGAAACACGATGTTTTGGGCCGCGAGGTGCTTTTTGGCGCTCCACAAGGCCTGGTCGTAAGTGCCCAGTGGCGAGCCGCGGTAGCCACTGATGAAGCCCGCGGTGTTCAGGCCCGCCATCGCATCCCGCTGGCGTTGCAGCATGGGCAGGCGCACCAAGGCATGCACGCCGCTCATGAAGGCTTGACCACGGTCAAGCGCATATTTGTCGTCCAGCGACACGCGCTCGAGTGCGAGGCGAATGGATTCGGGCAGGGGGGCATTCATGGGGACTGGTGCTCCGTTAGCAAGTCTCAACAACTGACAGGCGTCCCCCCATCCGCTTGTGACCGATGGGGTCGCCGTTGCCAGTGTAGATCGGCGGCAGGCTGCTTTGGTGTGAAATCCAGACACAAGCGCGCGCTCGGGCGAGTTTCGGTTTTGCTCGGCGGAGCAAGGTGCCCAGACCCCCGTTTTTCAGTCGTTCAGGACAAGCTTTGCAATGAGCGCCGCAAATTGGTGCGCGCCGCCACGGTCAGGCGCTCGTCCAGCGCCGCGGTGTGATAGAGCGGATCGCGGGCCAAAAACATCTTCAAGATGTCACGCCGTTTGGCGCGAAACACGGGCCCGGGTACCCAAGCGTACTCAGCCCTGATCTGCTGCTCGTACGCATCAAACCGAGCGGGGGCGGCGCCCAAAATCGACAGGTCGACATCGACCATGAGTTGCTCGTCAGGGGTGTGGGGTGCGGCGTCGTGCCGCGTGACCATGATCAGCGCCTCGATGCGCGCCCGGCGTGCGGGCGACAAGCCCATCGCTTGGCCCACCGTGGCCGCCCAGGCCGCGCTGCGCTGCTCGTTGTCGTGGGCCTTGACGTCATACACCGCGTCGTGAAACCACAAAGCCAGGGCGACCTCCGAGGGCTCCTGGGCCAGGTGACACACGCGATCCCACAGCCTCAGGCATTCATGCAGATGCTCCAGCGTGTGGTAGTGGCGCTGGGGTTCGCGGTAAGCCGCCAGCAGGGCTGCCAGGGTGTCGTCGCGCAGCGTGGGTGAGGGGGCCGACTGCGGGGCAGGCCCCAAGCCTTCGAGCAACGCATCCCACAAGGCTGACCACGTTGCGCACCACACTGCGTCGCTGGGCAAGACCGCGATGGCTGGCATGCTTCAGCCCGCAGGCGGTGCGGTGTCGATGAAGCTTTGACGCGCGTTCATTTTGTCGACCAACTTGGCCAAGTTGGGGTGCGATTCACGCCACGCAATGTGGGGGAATCGAAAACTCAGCCACTCCAGTGCGCAAGCCACGGCGATATCGGCCAGGGTCATGTGGATGCCGCAAAACCAGGCCCGCTCGCCCAAACCGTGACTCATGTGGGCCAGGGTGGCGTTGACCTTACTCAGCTGTCGATCCACCCAGGCGGCGCTGCGCTGGGCCTCGGTGCGGCTGGGCCAGGTTTGCTCCATGCGGGCCAGCACGGCGGAGTCCAGCAGGCCATCGGCCAGAGCTTCCCAGGTGCGCACCTCGGCGCGATCACGGCCCCGCTCGGGGATCAAGCGGCACACCGGCGAGAGCGTGTCCAAGTACTCCACGATCACCCGCGAGTCCACCATCATCTCGCCGGCCTCCATCACCAGGCAAGGCACCTTGCCCAACGGGGTGACGGCATCGACCTTGTTGCTGGCCCACACATCGACCAACTCCAGTTGATAGTCGAGCTTTTTTTCGGCCATCACGATGCGTACTTTGCGCACGAAGGGACTGGTGAGAGAGCCAATGACTTTCATGGGTGTCGTCCGGTGCAAAAGTTGGAGTTCGATTCTATCGAACGGCGCCGTTGCGGGGGCGATTCAAAGTGATGAGGCTAACAAAATCTGCCCTTGCACCCCGTCTCAGTGAATTTGCACGGTTGATTTCGCCAAAGCGAACAGGTGGTGCATTCGCAAGCTGAGCTTGCAGGAGTGGGGTGCGCGGGGATGTTGCTCCTAAGGCACCGTCCTGGATCCCCGCCTTCGCGGGGATGACGGGCGCGGGTGGGGATAAACGGGCGGAGGCGGGGATAACGGGCGCAGGCGGGGATAACGGGCGCAGGCGGGGATGACGGGCGGAGGGTTTGGAATCTCAGCATGTCATTCCCGCGTAGGCGGGAATCCAGCAGCCTGTGCACTTCGCCATGGGCCTCGAAACAATTCAACCTTTCAAATTGACTGAGACGGGGTACTGGGGCCTGTTCGGAGCAGTCCTTAGATGGGTTTGACTACAGCCCAACACGCCCCCAACGGCGTCCTTGCCGATTTTTGACCTTGGAGCGAAGCTCTCAGTAACCGATGTCGACCAGCGTGGCGCAGCCCGTCAGCGCCATGCTCATTTCGAGCTCGTCGCGCAGCAGGCGGATGACGTGGGCGGCACCCAAAGCGCCCCGGCTGGCCAAGCCCCACACGTAAGGGCGCCCGACCAGCACGGCTGTCGCGCCGTGGGCCAGCGCCACCAAGACATCGCGGCCGCTGCGGATGCCACTGTCAAAGAGCACGGGGGCCCGCCCGCCGACGCGCTGCACAATGTGAGTTAATGCGGCCAGACTGGACACTGTGCCGTCGAGCACCCTGCCGCCGTGGTTAGACACAATGATGCCGTCGCAGCCCAACTCAAGCGCCGCGTCGGCGTCGTCCGGGTGCAGCAGGCCCTTGACCAGCAAGGGCAGGTCTGTTTGCTGGCGTAGCCAGCCCAGGTCGTCCCAGATCGGCGCTTGGGCCATCCAGCGATGGAACACCGTGCTGCGGCCCGACGGTGTGTGGGCCGGTTGCGTGTCAGGCTCTAGATTGACCGCCTCGATGTGGGCCGGCAGTTGCATCGTCGCCAATTTGAGGGGCGCATCCACGGTGAAGACGATGGCTGAGCAGCCCGCGGTGATGGCTCGGTGCAACAGGCGCTGCGTGCGCGGGCGGTCGTTTTGCCAGTACAGCTGAAACCAGGGTGCATGGGGCGCGCCGGTGTCGCGGCTGGCCTGCACGATGGCCTCAAGGGGCATGCTGGCCAGGCTGCTGATCGTCATCTGCCCACCTTGCGCAGCGGCAGCCATGGCCGTCGCAATTTCACCGTCAGCATGGAACAACCGTTGATACGCCACCGGGGCCAGCACAATCGGGTGCTCGAGCTGCTGCCCGAACAAGCTCAAGCACGTGTGCCCCTGTGCAACGTTGCGCAGCGGCCTTGGCATCAGGCGCACGCCGGCCAGCGCCGCCTCCTCCGCAGCGCAGTCGCCATGCTGAAGGTGGCGCCAAGTGTCCTCGTCCAGCCGAGCCTGGGCCTCAAAGCGATAGTCGAGCACGCGCTCAAGCTGAGGCAGCGACATCAGCTGTCCGCCCAGCGTCGCAGGAGGTTGTGGTAGGTGCCCGTCAATCGCACCACCGCGTCGACCTCGCCAACTGCCTGACGCAGCTGCAGCAGGGCCATGTCCATCTCGTAGAGCAGGCGGCGCTGACCCGGGTCGCGCACCATGCTTTGCATGAACATGAAGCACGCTGTGCGGGTGCCTGAGGTGACGGGCTTGACGGCATGGATCGACGACGAGGGGTACAGCACCAGGCTGCCCGCTGGCAGCTTGATACTGTGTTGGCCAAAGGTGTCTTCGATGGCCAGCTCGCCGCCTTCGTAGTCCTGCGGATCAGACAGAAACAGCGTGGCTGAGAGATCAGCACGCAGGCAACCGCCGCCGAACCCGCCGACCTGCCGCATGGCGCTGTCGGTGTGAAATCCGTAGCTGTTGGTGCCGTCCGCATAGCGGTTGAACATCGGCGGCAGGATTTTCAGAGGCAGGGCCGCTGCAAAAAACGTGGGTGAGCGCTGGAGTGCGCCCAGTACAAGCTGGCGCAGCGCTGGCAAATGGCGTGCATCCTCCGCCAGCTGCAGGTTGTTCTTGACCTGTGCCGCCTGCAGCCCAGCGGTGAGGGCGCCGCTGGACCAATCTGAGCGAGCCAGTAGACCCCGCGCTGTGGCCAGCTCATCGGGCGTGAGAACTTCAAAGATCGTGATGAGCATGGCCGGCTTAGGATGTTCAGAACTTGCGCTCGACGCTCAGGATCGCGGTGCGGCGCGGGCCTGGTACGGCAAAGCCGCCGTTGTCGTAGACCGCGTCGTAGTACAACTTGTCAAAGACGTTTTTGAGATTGAGCCGCAGGGCCCAGTGCTTCTGTTCATAGGCCACCATGGCGTCCCAGCGCGCATAGGACGGCGCGGCGTTGGGTTGGTACACGCCCCCCAGGGTTGGCGCGGGGCCCGCACCGCTGGGGTTGAACGCCTCACGCTCACCTTTGGCCTCAACGCCGCCGCCGATCTTCCAGCGATTGGCCAGCTGGTAGGTGGTCCAGAGGTTGAAGGTGTAGCGCGGCGTGTTGCGCGCACGCTGGCCAGCGTATGCGGGGTTGGCTGATGTGAGCACGCCCGTGGTGGGGTTGACGTTCTGGGCGACTTCCAGGATTTTGGCATTCATCAAAGCCAGGCCCGAGAACACCTCCCATTGGCTGTTGATGCGCCCCGCGGCTTCGAGCTCAAGGCCGGTCGTGCGACGCTTCTTGGTGAGTATGGCGGCAGTTGACTCCAGGTCGCCATTGCGCTCCCAGCTTTTGTGGGCCTGGAAAAGTGCGGCGCGCAGGGCCAGGTCGCCATCGGCCAGCAGCCATTTGGCCCCCAGCTCGGTGACGTTGCTGCGCTCTGCGGGCAGCGGTGCAACGCTCAGCTGGTACAGGTCGGCCGTGGGGCTGAATGAGTCGCTCCAGCCCAGGTAGAAGTGTGTCCCCTCAGAGGGGTGGAAAGACAGTGCGCTGCGATAACTGTTCTCGCTGTATTTCAGTTGGGGCGAGGTGACGCTGCTGTAGGCGGCGTCCATGATGTCGTGGCGCACGCCCAGTGTGGCCTTCCACTGGGGCATGAACTCGATGGTGTCTTGCGCATACACCGCATAAGAGTCGCTCTTGAACGCGGTGGCGTTGCCGGTCAAGGCCGCCTGGTTGGCTCGGAAGTCCGGCGCGCTCGGTGAGCCAAAGTTCTGCAACCCCTTGCGGTCGCTGTTTTCATGGAGATACTCGACGCCGGCCAGGAGGCCATGCTTCATGCCGGAGAGCTCGAGCTGAGTCGAAAAATCGGACTGAAGCGTCAGGGTCTCGTAGTCGCTTGTTCGCGTTGGGTTGCCGGCCACGCTGCCCAGCGCGTTGGGCGGTGTGCTCAGGTTGGGCGTCTTGGCCCAGTAGCTGCGCTCGTATTGCGCCGTTCGCACCTGCGTGCGAAGCTGGCTGAGCGGCGAGAAGCGGTATTCATTGACCAGCGTGGTGATGCGGGTGTCGCTCTGGTCGAAGGTGCGATCAATGCCAAAGAAGGTGCTCGCGGGCAGGGCGGTTCCCGGCTTGCGGGTGGCCGGGTCGAACGAGACACCGTAGTCGGGGTTGTCGTCCGTCTTTGACGTTTGGTGGTTGATCCAGAACTGGTTGTCGGTGTACCGGTTCAGGGCCAAGCTCAAGGCCAAGCCCTGGCGGTGGATCTCGGGCTGCGTGCCGGTCGCGGGGTTGCTGCGCCAGCTGCCTTCGTCACGCTGCATCAGGTTGATTCGCAGGGCTGTTCGTTCGGTCAGCGGCTTGTTCAGGTCGGCCGTCAACTCGCGGTAACTGTGGTTGCCCAGGCTGCCGGTGAGCTTGTTCTGGTCAAAGCCCAGCGGCGCCTTGCTGACCTGGTTGATCACGCCGCCTGCCTGGCCGCGCCCGAAAAGCATGGCCCCCGCGCCCCGCAGCACGTCGATCTGCTCCAGGTTGAAGGTCTCGCGGTTGTATTGGGCCGTGTCACGTATGCCGTCCAGGTACATGTCGCCAAAGGTGTAGAAGCCACGCAGGTTCATGTTGTCGCCAGAGCGCCCCCCTTCTGCGGCGTTGAACGACAAGCCCGACACATTGCGCAAGGCCTCGCGCAGCGAGCCCACCTGTTGTTGCTCCAACAGGCTTTGCGTCAACGTGGTCACGGCCTGCGGCACGTCATGGGGGTCTTGCAAGGTTTTTCCGACACGGGTGGCTGTGGCCCGGGTGCCGTCGGGCTTGTCGGCCTCAGCGCGCACGTTGACGGTGGGCATTTCCTTGACGGGCTCGCTGGGGGTCGTTTGTGCCCAAGCCTGCGGGGCCAGGGGTGTCAGGCCCGCCAGCATCCAGGCGCCCAGGGGCAGCAAGCCGTTGCGGGCGATTTTCGGCGGGTGGGGCTCGAACGCCACGGAGTCCCCGTGCGCTGTGGGGTGGGTGTGTTGTGTCATGGTCAGTCAGTCCTTGGTGCGTTGCTCTAAGGGGGGGGTGGCTGGCTGACTCAAGCACGATGCTGCGGCTGGCTGGCTGGGGTTGGGAATGTCGGTGCGGTCTACTTGGTGAGAATCAGCTTTTGTTGGCGCGTGATACGCAGTCGGTAGTCTTCGCCGTTGTGGACGATCACGATCTCGCGTCGGCCGGCAAAAAGGCTCGCGCTGTTGACCCTGCTTGGCTGCGGCAGCGCGCCGCGGTCGGCCTGCGCTGCCGGCGGAATAGTTTGCCGCTCGTTCATGGGCGATGAGGCTCGGTCACGAACCCGATCTTGTTCAGCCCCTGGCTTGCAGCCAGCGACATCGTCTGCGCCACTTTTTCATACGGGGTTGCGCGGTCGGCACTGATGTGCAGCTCAGGCGGCACGGCGAGCTGCGCCGCGGCGTGCATGCGATCAGCCAAAGTGGCGGCATCAACAGCCTGCGCATTCCAGAACACTTGACCGTGTGGGTCGATGGCAATCTGAACGCTATCCGGCCGGCCGGTGTTGGGTTGCGACGAGGCGCGGGGCAGCTCGAGCTTCACCGCGTGCGTCAGCAGCGGCGCGGTCACCATGAATATGATGAGCAGCACCAGCATGACGTCGATCAAGGGCACCATGTTGATGTCAGCCAGCGGCGCGTTGTCTGGGTCGGTCTCAAAGCTTGCGAAGGCCATGTTGTGATTCCTTGACGTTACGACACGCGCTGAGCTTGGGCCAGCGCGATCATCCGGTCGCTCAGCGTGCGTGCGTCGGCGCGCTGGGGCGAAGCCTTGGTGCCGTTGGCCAGGAAGTTCAGCACGTCATAGGCAAAGGAGTTGAGCTGAGTCAGCGTGCTGCGGTTGGCGCGCGCAAAGCTGTTGTAGGCCACACTGGCCGGGATGGCGACGGCCAGTCCAATGCCGGTCATGATCAGTGCCTCGCCGACAGGCCCGGCCACCTTGTCCAGGGCGCTTTGCCCCGACGCAGCGAGCGCGGCCAGCGCGTGGTAGATGCCCCAGACGGTCCCAAACAAACCGACAAAGGGCGCGGTGGAGGCCACGGTCGCCAGGACCGTCTGACCGAACTGCAGGCGGGCGCCTTCTTCGTCAATGCCGCGGCGCAGCGCACGGATCAGCATCTCATCAGGCGCCCCGCTGTCAATGAGGCGCATGCCTGTGGGCCTGCGGCTGAGTTGCTCGACCGCTGTAAAGCCATGGTGCAGCAGCTGCGAGAACGGCTCAATGGAGCGGCGGCCTTGCATCTGCTTGGCCACGGCCTCCAGATCGGGCGCATCCCAAAACAGGCTCAAAAAGCGCTGGCTCCTGCGGCTCACACGAAGCAGGTGCAGCCCCTTCGTCACGATCAAATACCAGCTCATGATCGACGCCAGAAGCAGCAACCCCAGGACAAAACCAGCGACGTGGTCGAGGTGGGCAAGAAAATGGAAGCGATCGAAGTGAAGCATCGTGAGAAATTCGTTCATGGCGCTGCGTCCTCAAGACTGAAAGTGATCGGTACATCGACCCAGGTGTCCATGGCGGTGCTGCCCTGCCGACCTGGTGTGAAACGCCAGCGTTTGACGCTGGCCACGGCGACTTTGTCCAGCCGCTCGAAGCCGGAGCTCGTGCGCACGCCAACTTGGCTGGGCTCGCCTGAGGCCTGCACAAGAACGCGCAGCACGACGGTGCCCTGCTCGCCCGCGCGGCGCGACAGGGGCGGGTAGCTTGGCCTGGGGTTGTTGAGATAAGCGGCATCGAAGCTCGCTGGTGCGGGCGAGTCGGCGGCAGCGCCGGGCAGGGTGCTAGAGGGCTCGGTGGGTGGCGTCGCCGGCTCCAGTGGCACCTCCTCAAGAGGGCTCGATTCGGTTTGCGCCGCCGCGTCTTGGGCGAGCAAAACAGGGCGCGGCGACATCGCGCGATCATGCCGCTGCGTCGGCGCGGCAGGCTGCGGTGGGCGCGGCTCCCTCAACACCGGCAACTCTGGCATCGCGGGCTGCTCAGTTGTCACGACGCTGATCATCTGCACAGGCAGGGTCGGGCGCAGGGGTTCTTGTCCCATAGACAGGCCGGCAGCCAGCACGCCCACGTGTGCCACCAACACGATGGCGAGCGGCCGGGGGGCGATCCTGGCGTGTGCAGGTCGATCACCTGCAACGGCAAACGCATCGGCTTGCGACGGACAAATCAATGGGTTCAAAGGCATGGAACGTTCGCTCGTTGCTGGCTGAGGGGTCGTCACACGACGAAGCTGAGCAAATTATAAACGCGAATGAGTCGCATTTGAGAGTATTTGTGGGATCCTGGATTGCGTCGACATCTGTGAGGCCATTGGGGAGGGGGCGCCACTTGACACACATTTCTGCCCGACGACGACTGTTCGTAACAGCCCCTAAAATCGAAGCTTTTCCCTTGCCGGGGGGCCAAAAGCCTTCCCTGAGTTGCCATGTCTTCCCTCGATGCCCGCGCCGCCCTCAGTCCCCTGACTGCCCTGAGCCCCCTGGATGGTCGCTACGCCGACAAAGTCGCTGCATTGCGCCCTGTGTTGAGCGAGTTCGGTCTCATGCACTGCCGCGTGCAGGTCGAGGTGGAGTGGTTCATCGCCTTGTCGGATGCAGGCTTTGAAGAGTTCAAGCCCTTGTCAGATTCGGCCCGTGGCTTGCTGCGCGAGTTGGTGTTGGAGTTTTCCACCAGCGACGCCCAGGCCATCAAAGACATTGAGCGCACCACCAACCATGACGTCAAGGCCGTCGAGTACTGGCTCAAAGCCCATTTTGAAGGCCACACCGAGCTGCAAGCCGCCAGCGAGTTCATTCACTTTGCGTGCACCAGCGAAGACATCAACAACACCAGCCATGGCTTGATGCTGCAAGCGGCCCGCGGTGAGGTGCTGGTGCCCGCTCTCAATGGCCTGGTGCAACGCTTGACCGAGATGGCCCATGCCCTGGCGGGCGTGCCCATGCTCAGCCGCACCCACGGCCAAACCGCCAGCCCCACCACCGTGGGCAAAGAAATCGCCAACGTGGTGGCCCGCCTGAACACCGCCCGTGAACGCATCAACGGCGTCAAATTGCTGGCCAAAATGAACGGTGCGGTGGGCAACTACAACGCCCACCTGGCGGCCTACCCCGACTTCGACTGGGAGGCCTTCAGCCGCCGGCTGATTGAGAAAGAACTCGGCCTGAGCTTCAACCCCTACACCATCCAAATCGAGCCCCATGACAGCATGGCCGAGCTGTTTGATGCCATCACCCGCGCCAACACCATCCTCATCGACTGGTCGCGTGACGTGTGGGGCTACATCAGTTTGGGCTACTTCAAGCAACGACTCAAAGCGGGTGAAATTGGCAGCTCGACCATGCCGCACAAGGTCAACCCCATCGATTTTGAAAACGCCGAAGGCAACCTCGGCCTGGCCAATGCGCTGCTCACCCACCTCAGCCAAAAGTTGCCCATCAGCCGCTGGCAGCGTGACCTGACCGACAGCACCGTGCTGCGCAACATGGGCGTCGCGCTGGGCTACAGCGTGCTGGCGCTGGACAGCCTGGCGCGCGGGCTGGACAAGCTGCAGATCAATGTGGACGCGCTGG